>JANRKN010000014.1:0-45959 GCA_033763435.1 Planctomycetota bacterium | reverse complement strand
AACGAGACGGCGCTGGCGGACGCGGAGCTGGAGTATCAGGACCGCGAGGATGTGTCGGTGTACGTGGACTTTGAGGCCGCGGACGCCGACGCGGTCTACGACGCCTTCGGCCTGCCCGCCGCGAGCGACGAGGACGACGACGAAGAAGCCGAGGGCGACGGGACGGGAACCGAAAAGTCCGGCGGCGCGCCGCGCGGCCGGCCCGGCACGCGCCCCTCGTTCATGATCTGGACCACCACGCCCTGGACGCTGCCCGCGAACCTCGCGATCGCCGTGAACCCCGCGATCGAGTACGCGCTGGTCTTTGTCGACGGCAACGTGACGGTTCTCGCGGTGAACCTCGTCGAGAAGGTCATGCAGCTCGCGCGCGCCGAGGAAGTCTCGGTCCTCGCGACCGCGCCGGGCGAGAAGCTCGTCGGGCTGCGCTATCGGCACCCGTTCGTCGCCAAGGGCCCCGAGCACCTCAGCGGCCAGCGGAACGTGAAGATGGACCGCGTGTTCACGATCATCGGCGCCGACTATGTCACGCTCGAGGACGGCTCGGGCCTCGTGCACACCGCGCCGGGCCATGGCGAAGAGGACTACATGTCGGGCCTGCGCGAGGGGCTGCCCGTCTATTGCCCCGTGCTGGGCAACGGCACGTACGACGCGACGGTGCCCGAGTGGCTCCGCGGGATCGACGTGTGGACCGCGAACACCAAGGTCGTGCAGCACCTGCGCGACTCGGGGCACCTGTTCTTCGAGCAGAAGTTCTCGCACTCGTACCCGCACGACTGGCGGAGCAAGACGCCGACGATCTTCCGCTGCACCGAGCAGTGGTTCGTGGGCGTGGACCGCGGGCTGAAGGTCGAGCGCCCCGGCGGCGTGCGCGAGACGACGCTGCGCCATGCCGCGGTCGACGCGATCGACCACGACGTGACGTTCGTGCCCGAGTGGGGCCGCAACCGCATGCGCGGCATGGTCGAGAGCCGGCCCGACTGGTGCATCTCGCGCCAGCGCTCGTGGGGCCTGCCGATCCCCGCGTTCTTCACGCCCGAGGGTGAGTGCGTCATGACGGGCGCGATCGTCCGCGCGGTCGCGGCGGTCGTGCGCGCCAAGGGCTCGGACGCGTGGTATCAGTTGCCCGCGGCCGAGCTTCTCGCGGCGTACCAGCCCGCGCAGGACGCCGAACTGCCCGCGAGCGCCAAGGCCTCGAGCCCCGCGCAGTGGAAGAAGGGCATGGACATCCTCGACGTCTGGTTCGAGGCGGGTTCGAGCTGGAACTCGGCCGTGCGCCAGCGCGGGCAGGCCTTCCCCAGCGACCTGTACCTCGAAGGCTCCGACCAGCACCGCGGGTGGTTCCAGCTCTCGCTGCTGCCCAGCCTGGGCGTCACGGGCCAGTCGCCCTTCAAGCAGTGCTTCACGCACGGCTTCACGGTCGACAAGGACGGGCGCAAGCTCAGCAAGAGCAAGGGCGACACGCTCGAGAAGCTGTTTGAAGACTACGGCGTCGACGTGCTGCGCTGGTGGGTCAGCTCGCTGCCTTACGAGAACGACGTCAAGGTCGACCGCGAGTTCTTCGACCAGGCGGGCGAGAGCTATCGCAAGGTGCGCAACACGATCCGCTTCCTGCTGAGCAATCTGTTCGACTTCAAGGCGGGCGACGCGCCCGACGTGCGGACGCTGCCGCCCGCGTCGCTCGACGCGTGGATCGTCGGCGAGTTCGACGCGCTCGTGAAGACCGTCGTCGAGGCGTACCGGACGTACCAGTTCCGCGATGCGCACCAGGCGATCTACAACTTCTGCAACGAGACGCTCAGCGCGGTGTACCTCGCGGCGGTGAAGGACCGCATGTACTGCGACGCGGCCGGGTCGGTCCGGCGCCGTCGCACGCAGAGCGCGATCCACCACATCGCCGACGGGCTGTGCCGGCTGCTCGCGCCGATCATGTGCCACACCGCCGACGAGGCGTACCGCGCGATGCTGGGCGTTGAAGCGAGCGACCAGCGCGTGAGCGTGCACCTGCTCGAGTTCCCGCAGCCGACGGGCCTGCACCCCGACCCGCGCTGGCGCGAGGTGATCGAGCGGCGCGGGATCGCCCTCGCCGCGCTCGAGCGCGAGAAGAAGTCGCTGGGCCTGGACAACCCGCTCGACGCCGGGCTGCGCCTCGCGGACCCGGGCGAGGTGCTCGCGCACTTTGACCCGGTCGATCTGGCCGACCTGCTGGGCGTGAGCCGCGTGGAGATCGTGCCCGCGGGCGCGGGCGGGCTGCCCGAGATCGCGGTGCTTGATCTGCGCAGCGAACCGCGGTGCGAACGCTCGTGGAAGCGCGACGGCACGGTCAAGCCCCGCAGCGACGGCGGCGTTCTGAGCGATCGCGATGCCGCGGTGCTGGGCGTGGGCTGAGAGAGAACGCGCGAATCGTGAGTGGCCGGGTGTGGGGCCGAACACCCGACGCGCGTCGATGCTGCGCATCTTCGCGAGTCGGGGCACCCCGGCGACTCGCGCGGGCGCTCACTCCGCCCTTCGGTTGCGCTTGATCTCGCCCCGGCGCTTCTTCTCGTTCAGTCGGCGCTCTTTGCTGCCGCGGGTCGGCTTGGTCTTTCGGCGCTTCTTCACGGGCGCCATCGCGGCGATCAGCGCGTCGCGCAGGCGCTCCAGGCACTCGTCCCGGTTGCGCTCCTGCGAGCGGTGCTCGCCCGAGGCGATCAGCACGTCGCCCGCGTCGGTGACCAAGTGCGGCACGATCTCGGCCAGCCGCGCCCGGATCGCGTCGTGCACCGGCAGGTCCGCGAGCGCCACGCGGAGCTGGCAGCGCGTCGCGCGCTTGTTGACGTTCTGACCTCCCGGCCCGGCCGAGGCGATGAACGAGACGTCCAGCTTGTCGGGGTCGATCCGCACGCCGGGCGCGAGCTCAAGGCCACCTGAGGGCCCGCCGGGGGGCGAACTCGCGGGGCGCGCGGCGCCTTGGTTGTGGGCGTCCGGGCCTGCGGGGGACAGTGAAAGTGGGCGCGGGAGGATTCGAACCTCCGAAGGCATAAGCCAACAGATTTACAGTCTGTCCCGTTTGGCCACTTCGGTACACGCCCAACATGGACCGCCAAACTGCGGGAGAAGAGGTTAGCGCCCGTCCGCCCGCAGGTCCACCATCGGCGCCCGCGGGCCGCGGCGTGAGCCCGGGCGGCGCGGTTGGGCCTCCGCGGGTCCGGGAATGTCCCGGCGAGGGCGCTTTGGGCCCGGGCGGTTATGCTTTGGGCATGACCACGGCGCATGCGCAGCAGGCTTCGCTCAAGTCGTCCCAGGCCGCGGGCGTCATGCGCTCGCTGATCAAGCACCACGCCGGGCCCGAGCTGCAGCTCGCCCAGCGCCCGATCCCCGAGCCCGGGCCGCGCGACGTGCTGATCAAGGTGCGCAAGGTCGGGATCTGCGGCACCGACCGGCACATCTGGGAGTGGGACGCCTGGGCCGCCTCGCGCATCCCGGTCGGCATCATCACCGGGCACGAGTTCGTCGGCGAGATCGTCAAGGTCGGCGCCGCGGTCACGCGCTTTGCGCCCGGGCTTCGCGTGAGCGCCGAGGGGCACATCTCGCCCGGCACCGGGTACAACGCGCGGACGGGCAACGCGCACATCGCCGAGAACATGCAGATCCTGGGCGTCGATCGCGACGGCTGCTTTGCCGAGTATGTCTGCGTGCCCGAGGACAACGTCTGGCCCGTGCACGCGAGCATCCCCGACAAGGTCGCGGCGGTGTTGGACCCTTTGGGCAACGCGGTGCACACGGTGATGGCCGCGAACGTGAGCGCCAAGACGGTGCTGATCACGGGCGTGGGGATCATCGGGCTGATGGCGGTCACGGTCGCCAAGGCCGCGGGCGCGAGCCGCATCTTCGTCACCGACGTGAACGCCAAGCGGCTGGAGCTGGCGAAGAAGCTGGGCGCGACGGAGGCGTACAACACGTACGTGCCCCCGCCGCCGCGCGAGCCCACGGGCGGCCCGCACCCGCATCACCTCGGCACGCCCGAGTGGATCAAGGACCTCCGCAAGGCCACGCGGGGCGACGGGCCCGACGTGCTGCTGGAAATGTCGGGCCACCCCGGCGCGATCAACGACGGGTTCACGGCCCTGCGCATGGGCGGCACCGCGGCGCTGCTGGGCATCCCCTCGATGCCCTTCACCTTCGACCTCACGAATCACATCGTGTTCAAGGCCGCGACGGTGCTGGGGATCAACGGCCGAAAGATGTTCGACACCTGGTACCAGATGGAATCGCTGCTGCTGGGCGGGCGCCTGGAACTCGATGAGATCATCACGCACGAGGTGCCGATGACTGACTTTGCCAAGGGCTTCAGGCTCATGCAGAGCGGCGACGGGATCAAGGTCGTCATGAACGTGGGGTGAGGAACGAAACGCCGGCATGGACGCCGACCGTCACGAACCACATCTGCTCTTCGCCACCAGCGGTCGCGTGCCCGCCGCGTTCTCCACGCGCGTGGGCGGGGTCTCGGCGCCGCCGTTTGATTCGCTGAACTTCGGCAATCCGGGCGAGCTGCCCGCGGGCATCGAGCGCGACCCGAAGACCAACATCACCGAGAACTTCGCGAGGCTCGCGCGCGCGCTGGGAGCGCACGTCGGCGCCGACCTCGCACGCCGCGCGCTCGTGCAGGTCCATCAGGTCCACGGCGCTGCGGTCCACCTCGTCCGCGCCGCTGACCGCGAGGCCCACTCCACCACCATCGACTGGGGCACCATCAAGGCGGATGCGATCGTGACCGACGACCCGCGCGTGCTGCTGGCCGTGCGCGTCGCCGACTGCGCGCCGATCCTCGCGTGGTCGGCCTGCGGGCGCGTCGTCGCGGCGGTTCACGCGGGCTGGCGGGGCGTCGTCTCGGGCGTGCTGCCCGAGGCACTCCGCGCGATGCGCGAACTGCTGCGCGAATCCACGCCGATCGAGGCGTGTGTGGGCCCGTGCATCTCGGCCGAGCACTTTGAGATCGGGCCCGAGGTCGTCGCCGAGTTTGAGCGCGCGTTCGGCGCGCGGGCGCCCATCTCGCGCAGGCAGCCCAGCGGCAAGGCGCACGCGGACATCCCCGCCGCGCTGCTGCTGCAGTGCGAGGCCCTCGGCGTGCGCGCGACGTCGCTCGCGCGCTGCACCGTGGGCGAGCCTGGGCTGTTTTTCAGCCATCGGCGCGACCGCGGCGTGACCGGGCGCATGGTCGGCGTCATCGGACCCGCGGAGCGACCCACCCCATGATCACGCACATGCCAAGGCGCCGACGCCGATTCCGCCGACGTACGACCGCCAGCGGCCTGCTGAGCGCGGCCGCGCTGCTCGCCGCGGCGTACTTCTTCTCCACGCGACCGCCGACCGGCGCCGCGACGCAGACTGCGCAGAGCACGCCGCCAAACACGCCGCAGACCAGCGCGCCCGCGAGCACGCGAACAAGCTCCCCCACCGCCGACTCCTCCACTTCGGCTCCAACCACTCCCTCCGCGAGCGACGACGTCCTGCGCATCGGCGCGTGGAACATCGAATGGCTCGGCAAGCCCGCGCTCCGCAGCGGCCCGGCCTCGAACGTCGCGCAGTCGCCGGAAGACCTGGCCGACGTCATCCGCTTTGCCAACGTCGATGTGCTGGGCCTGGCCGAAGTCGTCACCACCCAGCGCGGCACGCCCATCCGCTCGCCCGAGATCGAGGCGGTGATCGACGTGCTCAACGCGGGCGCCCCCGCCCGCTGGCGCTACGTGCTCTTTCCCGGGCGCGCGACGGGCGACCAGCTCACGGGCGTGATGTGGAACACCTCGCGCGTCCGCGCGCTCGCGCCCGACGGCACGCCCTGGGACGAGCGCACGCACCGCCCGTGGGCGCTGCCGATCGACGGCACGCGGCGCTCCGCGCAGAACTCGGCCCTCTGGAACCGTCCGCCCCACGCGATGAAATTCTCCGCCGGGCCCGGGCGCAGCGACTTCGTGCTCGTCATGGTGCACATGAAGGCCGACTATCAGGGCCAGTTCGCCGCACACCGCGGCGAAGAGGCCCGCGCGCTCGTCGAGGCCCTGCCCGACACGCGCCGGGTCTTCGGCGATCAGGACGTCGTCGTCATCGGCGACTTCAACATCACCAGCGAGGTCGAGCCCGCGGACGAAACGCTGACGGCCGCACAGTTCGCGGGCCTGAACCCCGGGCGCGTGAGCACCACCTGGCGCGGCGGAACCACCGACCGCGCGTTTGTGCCGATCAAGCAGCCCGAGTTTGCCTCGCGCGCGTTCGAGTCGGTCAACCCCGCGTTCCAGCGTTCGCGCGGCATCGATGCACGCGAGTTCAAGCGCCGATACAGCGACCACGACCTGATCGTCACCGAGCTGCGCGTCGCGCAGGACGACGACTGAGCCCGGATCTCGCGCGACCTTACTTCAGCGCCTCGCCGAACAGCGCGGCCCGCATCGCGGCGTAGATCCGCGTGTTGTCCATGCTGGGCGTGATGAGCTCGCGCGCGCGGTGGCCCTCGCCCCGCACCAGCACCGCGCCCGCCACGTCGCCCTCGCTCGCCCAGACGACGCCGAAGGTCAGGCGCTTGCCCGCGCGATCGGGCGCCGCGACGAACGGCGGCGTGCCCGTGCCCTCGCGCCCGTCCATCGGCGCGCCGTTCTCATCGCGCGGCGGCAGGGGCTTGTCGGCGGGCATGTCGGGCTCGCCATAGACCTGCATCCCGCCGCAGTCTGAGTCCGCCGCGACCATCAGGAACGTGCGCGGGTGCTTCGCGACGAACTCGCGCGCGACGCCGATGCCGTCGTCGGCTCGCTTGGCGGCGGCCATCGCGGCCCGCGCGTTGTTCTCACCCCCGAAGTTGTCGGTCGCTTCTTCCTCGGCGACCAGCAGGAAGTCCGGCCGGATCGCCGAGAGGACGTCCAGCGCCGCACGAATCATCTGCGCGTACGTCGGCGCGCCGGGCACGGTGTCGGGCGTGCCCTCGCTCTTCTGCTTCTCTTCCGTCTTGTCCAGGAACGTGTCGTTCGAGGCAAACAGGCCCAGCAGCTTGCGTGTGCCCGCGGGGACCCGCGCGAGTTCCTCGGCGCTGTAGACCACCGTGTAGCCGCGCTCGCGGGCCAGCTTGATCAGATCGCGCCCGTCCTCGCGCTCGCCCGGCCCGTGCCGGCCCTGCGCGCCCTTGGGCAAGAAGAACTGCTCGCCCCCGCCCAGCAGGACGGCCGGCCCGGCCTCGAGCATCTGCGCCGCGATCTCGGTGTAGTTCTTGCGGGACGAGGTGGAGGCAAGGAACGTGCCCGTGCCCGCGTCAACGACCGCGGCGGTCGAGACGATGCCGACGGGATGCCCGCGGCTGATCGCTTCGCGCGCGATGGAGATCGCGGGCTGGCCATCCCGCATCAGGGGCGCGCCGTTGTCGTTGCCGAAGGACGTTTCTCCCGCCTTGAGGCCGTAGGCGTGGATCGTGCCGCCCGCGTTGCTGGAAGCGGCGAGCGCATCGCGCAGGTGCCCGCGATAGAGGCCGATGACGGAGAGCTTGTCCCAGTTCAAGTCGCCATCGGGTCCGGCGTAGAGCATGCGCGTGGCGCCCCACATGTTCGCGCCGCTGCCGTCGGGATGGAGGAAGATCACGCCCGCGGGCGCGCGGTCGGCGTGCTGCGCACTCTCGGGCGCCGAGGCGCACGCGCCCAACGACGCGGTGAGACTCGCAGCCAGCGACAGGACCAAAGCCGAAACGAGCGGCGCGCGGACGATCATTCAGGTCTCTCCAAAGCTCGTGAGCGAGGGGAAGAGCGTACCGAGCCCGGCCCGCCCCGCGGGGGCTGACGACAGCCCGCAACGGAACTTTGGCCAAGAGTTTGGATTACGGACGGGTTTTCAGCCGCGGGCCGGCCGAGCGTCCAAATACACGCAAACTCATGCTGTCCATGAATTTACCGACTGTACCGAAGATTCTTTGCAGAACCGTTGGCACCTTCCAATCCGTATGGCACCTTTGTGCTGGTGCCTTGGGCGTTTCCGTTCCTTGCCCTCGCATCCGGATGAGTTGGTCCTGAGAGAACCAGCTCGCACGTCCGGGTTCGCACCACGGAGAGATGGGTCGGGCTTCCGACCCCGGACTACCCCGCCTTCACCGCCCTCTTCGGGCCTCGGGGTCCTGAGACAAGACCCCACACATCTCAAGCTCTGCGGCGTCGGCGCTTCCGACGGCGTGGTTTCGTTCCGCGTGGTCCCGGTTCTGCCGGGATGCTCGGAACGCCCGGTGAGCGAACGAGAGACTCGTTCACCGGACAAGTTCGTGGGCCTCGTGCGGCGTTCGAAAAGCGGGTTCCCTGGACCTGAGAGACCCCGGGAAAGCAGTCGAGAGACAAGACCCCGCCTCGAACCTCGTGCAGAACTCACGGTGTTGGTGTGAGAGAGAATGCCCCTTCACGTCGCCTGACCCGCGACCACCAGGGGCGCAAGACCGAGCCCCGCCCGGACTGACCCTCTAGGCCTGGGCTCGAGACGAGGAGCACGCGGACGGCTGACCCCCGCCGGTGACTCCTGAGAGAGAGGCCCCCGCGGACTGACCCTCCGACGCGGGCCGAGAGAGAGCGGACGTCCGATCCGGCTTGACCCCCGGCGGCGTCCAAAGACGGGACCGACGGACTGACCCTCCGAACGTCCCAGCAGGAGAGAGTTGGAACACGGAGTGTTCCGACAAGACAGAGAGAGCCGGCGCGTTGCGGATTGACCCCCTCAACGCCCCGGAAGACGCAGGAGGCGGAGAGCGAGACTTGGGAAGCTGACCCCTTCCCCGTCTCGGAGAGAGACTCGGGACGACTTGCTCGGGGCAGACAATCAGGCGCACACCCGGTCTGACCCACCGAAGCGCCGATTTGAGAGAGACCCCCGGAGCCAAGACGCATCACCGCGAGTCACACACAGGCCGGGCCCCGACGGGGGCCCGGTCGCTTTTTTGGCCCGGCGCACCCTTGGACCGATCGCTTCTTTGGCCAGACTCACCGCGACGCACGCAGCGCCGCCCGATCGGGCCGCGCTCGCACGCTCAGCACGGCGTGTCGAAGCTCGCCAGGAACTGGACGAAGTCGTCGCTATCGATCGAGCCGTCGGCGTTTATGTCGGCCGTGCCGCCGCGTGGCGCACCCCTTCTGCGGGTCGCCCTTCGCCGATGAGGACGCGGGGTGGTCCGCAGAAGACGCTGCCCCTCACCCCTGCTGCCGCAGGCTCTCGGCGATGGCCAGTTCCTGAAGCCGCACGCTCGCGCGGTCGAGCTGGTCCTTGGCTGAGGCGAACCAGCCCGCGTCGACCGAGCGCCAATCGCGCTCGGCGCGGGCGATGCAATCTTCGACGGTCTGAAGCTTCATCATCAGGTCCGACGCGGTTGCGATCTCCAGCGCGGGGCCGAAGCGTTCGAGCTGCGTGCGGATCCACTTGGCATCAAGCTTCGAGTTCGCCGTCAGATCGACGATGCGATGGCGCGCGAGGTCCTCGGCGGCGTGCGCGAGCGACTCGGCCTCCATCCGGTGCACCTCTTCCTCGGTCAGCCCGTGATTCGGGATCACCTGCAACCCCGCGGTGCGGCCCGAGCGGCGTTCGATCGCGGAGATGGTGAGCACGCCGTTGGCGTCGACGAGAAACTCGACCTCCACGCGCGGGATGCCCGCGGGCATGGGCGGGATGCGGAGCACGAAGACGCCGAGCGATCGGCAGTCGCCGGCCATTTCGCGCTCGCCCTGCACGACGTGCAGGCGGATGGCGGTCTGGTTGTCGACGCTGGTGGAGAACTGCTCGGTGGCGCGTGCGGGGACGGTGGCGTTGCGGACGATGAGCTTGGCCGCGGCGCCGCCGACGGTTTCCAGGCCCAGCGAGAGCGGGATGACGTCCAGCAGCAGCGCGCCCGAGCGCAGGCCCGAGTCGACACCGCCGAGGATCGAGGCCTGCACCGCCGCGCCGAGCGCGACGACCTGATCGGGGTCGAGGGCGGTGTAGGGCTCGAGGCCGAAGAACTCGCGTACGGCCTTGCGCACCGCGGGCATGCGCGTCTGACCGCCGACGAGGATCACCGCGTCGATCGGGTGCGTGCTGGGCTGAGCGCCCTCGGCGGGTGGCCAGGCGATCTTCGCGTCGGCGAGCGCGCGCCGGCAGGCGACGAGCGTGCGATCGATCAGGGGCTTGGCGAGCTGCTCGAGCTCGACGCGCGACAGCTCAAACTCGCGGGCGCCAGCTTCGAGCGCGACGCGCGCGACGGTCTGGTCGCGCTCGGACAGCTCGCGCTTGGCCTGCTCGGCCGCGGCCAGGAGTCGGCGCTGGTCGGCGGGGGTGAGATCCCGAGGAAGCATCGCGCGCCAGGCGCTGACGATCGCGTGGTCAAGGTCATCGCCCCCCAGGTGCGTGTCGCCCGCGGTGGAGAGGACCTGGAAGAAGAAGGGATCAGCGTCGGGCCCGGCCTGATCTTCGGGCGTGGGGATGAGGCGCAGGACCGAGACGTCGAACGTTCCGCCGCCCAGATCGAAGACGACGATGGTCTGCTGGTCGGGCCGGTTGCGGCTCGCGGCGCGGTCGAGGCCCAGGCCGTACGCGAGCGCCGCGGCGGTCGGCTCGTTGACGATCCGCACGACCTCGAGCCCGGCGATGCGTCCCGCGTCGCGCGTTGCCTGGCGCTGGGCGTCGTCGAAGTACGCGGGCACGGTGACGACGGCGCGTTTGACGGGCGTGCCGAGCGCGGCCGAGGCCTGGTCGCGCAGCGTGCGCAGAACGACGCTCGCGACTTCCTGAGGCGAAACCAGGCGCGGGAACTCGCCACGCGTCGGCAGCGCGATGCGCGCGGTGTTGTGCGGGCCCGCGACGACTTCGTAAGGCAGGAACGGAAGGTCCGGGCGCGCGTCCTCGAGCGAGCGGCCCATCAGGCGCTTGGCGCTGGAGATGGTCACGCGCGGGAACTCGGCGGCGGTGTCGCGCGCGTCGTCGCCCACAACAAGCCCCTCGGCGCCATAGCGCACCACCGAGGGCAGCAGCGCGCGGCCCTGCGCATCGGGGATCACCCGCGGGCCGAGGCGATCGGCGATCGCGACGAGCGAGTTGGTGGTGCCCAGGTCGATGCCGACGATCGGATCGGTGCGGGGCGCGGAAGTGGGTTCAGAAGCAGTCACGACTGAGCGTAGGGTGTGGGCGTAGCGGGTGGGCGGCGAGCGCACGGTTAGTCGAGCGAGGGCGCGCTTCGGCGTGCAAGCCGGTCGAGCTCGCCCGTGACTGCGCGAAGTCGATCCCGCGCGCCCGCGTCCGACAGCGGGATCCAGACCGCGCGGCGCGTGCCCGAGTGTGCAAGCTCGATGATCGCGGTCGGAACGGCCGGGGGCGCCGCGGGTGGCGCGAGTTCCGCTGCGACGTCGCGCGGGGCGGGCGAGGCGAGGTCGGCTCCCCGCACCAGCGCCCAGAGGGTTTCGCGCTCGCGCGGATCCAGCCTGCGAATCGGCACGGGCAGGCGTGTATCGGGCGTGCGCTGGCCCACGGCCGCACGGAGCGTGCCGTCGGGCTCGACGAGGTACCAGACAGGCCGAACGGGCTCGGGCTTGGACTCGGGCTGGGGCGTGCCGGTCGCGAGCAGCGTCACGCTCAGCGAGAAATCGGCGGGCGTGCGTTCGGGCGGTTCGGGCGCGGCGCGGCAGGCGCCCAGCGCAAGCACCGCCGCACCAACCACCACGGCCGGGCGGAGCAGAGCGACAGATTCACGCGGAAAGCTCATGCCCCAGCATAGGTTTTCAGGCCACGCCCCGACGTCCCGCGTGCCCGGGGCTGGGCTCTGCGCGGCCTACGCTTGGGCCCTTATGAAGGCCAGCGTTGCGTGGTTGAATCGTCACCTCCAGCCCGCCGACCTCACCGCCCGTGAGGCCGAGGACGTGCTCACCGACGTCGGTCTGCCCATCGAGACCCGCGAAGAGCGCCCGGGCGGGGACGTGATGCTCGACGTCGAAGTCACCAGCAACCGAGGCGACGCGCTGAGCCACGCGGGCCTCGCGCGTGACATCGCCGCGCGGACGGGCCGAACGCTTGTGCTCCCCTCGGCGCAGCTCCGCACCGCGGGCCCGAGCGTCGAGAGCCTCGCGCGCCTGGAGAATCGCGAGCCCAAGGCCTGCCCGCACTTCACGCTGCGCGTGATCCGCGGGATCAAGGTCGGGCCGAGCCCGGCGTGGCTTGTCAGGCTCCTCGAGGCCGTCGGCCAGCGCTCGATCAACAACGTCGTCGACGCGACCAACTTCGTGAACTTCGAACTGGGCCAGCCCTCGCACGCCTTTGACCTCGACAAGCTCGCGGGCAAGTCGCTCGTCGTGCGCTACGCGCGCGAGGGCGAGGCGCTCACGACACTCGACGGCAAGGCCCGCACGCTCAAGGCCGACGAGCTCGTTGTCGCCGACGCCGAGCGTGCGCAGAGCCTCGCGGGCGTGATCGGCGGCCAGGACGCTGAAGTCACGCCCGGCACGGTGAACCTCGCGCTCGAGGTCGCGACGTGGGATCCGGCGACGATCCGCCGAGCTGCGCGCCGACTCCAGATCCGTACCGACGCGAGCTATCGCTTCGAGCGCATCGTCGACGCGCGGACGCTCCGCGCCTCGGCCGACCGCCTCGCCGCGCTGATCCAGGAACTGGCTGGGGGCGAGATCGCGCCGGGGATTCTCGAATCAGGCAGCGGCGCCGCGAGCGCGCCCCTGACGTCCATCCGCGTGCGCCCCGCGCGGGTGCGCTCGATCCTGGGCGTCGCGGTCGACACGCCCGAGATCGTCCGCGTGCTCAACGCGCTGGGCATCGACGTCGGCCCCAGCGGGCGCGCGGGTGAGGACCTGCTCTGCACCGTGCCCGCCTCAAGGCCTGACCTGATCCGCGAGATCGACCTGATCGAAGAGATCGGGCGGATCCTGGGCCTGTCGCGCGTGCCGACGCACGAGCGCGTGAGCGTCAGCGTCGCGGCGCCTCAGGAGTCCGAGCGCGCGGTCCGCACGCTCGCCTCGGCGCTGACGGGCCAGGGCTACTTCGAGACGGTGACGTTCGCGTTCTGCACGCGGGCGCAGGCCAAACTGTTCCTGCCCGCGGGGCGCGAGATGGTGGAAGTCGACGACTCGCGCCGCGCGGCCGAACCCGTCTGCCGGCCCAGCGTGCTCATCGGCCTGCTCGGCTGTCGCAAGGGCAATCAGGACTCGCGGGCCGACGCGGAAGTTTCGCAGATCGGCGCCGCGGGCGTGCGGCTGTTCGAGGTCGCCTCGACGTTCGCCCAGCAGCAGGGCGCGAGCGTGGAGTCGCGCGTCGTGGCGCTCGCGCTCGATGTCGCGGGCCAGGGCCGCAAGCGCACGCTCGAGGACAAGCAGAAGGCCATCCGCACGATGCGCGGGACCATCGAAACGCTGGCGCGGGCCATGGGCGCGGGCGACGTGACCGTCACGCCCGCAACGCCGACCGTCGAGGCCTTCGACGCCTCGGCATACGCAACGGTGTCGGTCGGCGGGCGCGCGCTGGGCGCGTTCGGGCTCACGAGCGCCAAGGCGATGCAGGCCTTTGACCTCGCGGCGCCGATGGTGCTGGCCGAGCTGGACCTCGCGCAGCTCACGCAGACCTTCCCGCCGCGCTCGCGCGTGACGGGCCTGCCCGCGTTCCCGTCCTCGGACCGCGACCTCTCGCTGCTGATCGACGAGAAGGTGCGCTGGGCCGACGTCCACGGCGCGATCGCTTCGGCGGGCCTGAAGTGGCTCGAGGGCGTCGAGTTCGTCACGACCTACCGCGGCCCACAGGCCGGGCCCGGCAAGAAGTCGGTGACCGCGCGCCTGCGCTTCCGCGACGCCTCGCGCACGCTCACGGGCGAGGACGTCGAGGGTCAGATCGCCGGGCTGGTCAAGCACCTGTCGGGCTCGCTCGGCGCGGCCGTGCGGCAGTAAAAAGCCCGCGGACCCCGCCACGCCGGAGGGGTCTATCGTTGCGCGAGCGTTCGCCGTTGCCCCGGCGCGCGGACGCACCACTGACGGTCCGGGGCGGCTCTGGAGGTTCGTGACATGGCCAAGAAGTCATCGGGCGGAGCGGCGGTGAAATCGCCCAAGGGCGCGAAGAAGTCGACCAAGGCCCCCGCGCGACGCGCCTCGGCCGCCAAGTCCTCCAAGATCGCGAACCCCGCGTCCTACACCCCGCAGACCAACGACCCCACCGAGTCGTACGTCTCCAAGCCCGCCTCGGCGAATGGCTCGCCCAAGGCTGGCGGCAAGAAGAAGGACTACGAAGCCTTCACCCTCAACCAGGACAAGCCGCTGATCTACATCAACGGCAAGTTCTACCCCAAGCGCCAGGCCGCGGTCAGCGTCTATGACCACGGCCTGCTCTACGGCGACGGCGTCTTCGAGGGCATCCGCGTCTACCGCGGCAAGATCTTCAAGCTCGAACAGCACCTCGACCGCCTCTGGCGCTGCGCCGAGCGCATCCGCCTGTCCGTGCCCGTCACGCGCGACGGCATGATCCAGATCCTCCGCGACGCCATCCGCAAGAACAAGATCACCGAGGGCTACATCCGCCTGCTCGTGACCCGCGGCGTCGGCGCGCTGGGCCTCAACCCCTTCAAGTGCCCCCAGGCCGGCATCATCTGCATCGCCGACCAGATCCACCTCTACCCGCCCGAGCTCTACGAGACGGGCATGAAGGTCGTCGTCGCCAAGCGTCCGCGCGTGCCGATCGCCTGCCTCGACCCCCGTATCAAGAGCCTCAACTACCTCAACAACATCCTCGCCAAGGTCGAAGCGATCGACGCGGGCTGCCTCGAAGCGATCATGCTCAACCTCGACGGCGAGGTCTCTGAGTGCACCGGCGACAACATCTTCGTGATCAAGGACGGCGTCGTCTACACGCCCCCGTCCGACGCGGGCATCCTCGAGGGCATCACGCGCCAGTTCGTGATGCGCGAACTCTGTCCGCAGGCCGGCATCGCCTGCTACGAGAAGTCGATGCGCGTCGAGGACGTGCTGAGCGCCGACGAGGTCTTCCTCACGGGCTCCGCGGCCGAGATCATCGCCGTCACGCAGGTCGATTCGACGGTCATCGGCGCGGGCCGCGAGGGCGCGATCACCAAGAAGCTCCGCTCGCTCTTCCGCACGATCGTCACCAGCGACAACGTGCCCGAGAACTGAACCGAGTGAACGTGTCTGCAACCCACACGGGCCGGTGCCGAGCGCATCGGCCCGTTTTCGTTCCGGGGCGGAAACTACAGCCCCGCGGCCATGAGCTTCGAGCGGTCGAGGACGCGCAGCGCAGGCTCGGTCGAGTCCGCGAGACTGGCGCGCCGCGCGGGCACGGGGCCGATGAACGATTCGACCGAGGCGACCTGAGGCAAGGTCTGCGAAGTGCCGGAGGGCGCAAAGCGCCGCTCGATGGCGCTGCGCAGCATGATGCCGCCCGCGAAGGCGAGCACCGCCGCGCCCACGATGCCGGCGAAACGTCCGCGCCGGGCCCAGCGCCTGCGCCGGACGCGCGCGACCAGCACCTCGGGCACGGGCGAAGGCGCGAGCGCCGCGAAGCGCTCCTCGAGCGAGCGCTCGAGATGCAGAGTCTCGTTCGAGCGATCATCCATCGCGCACCTCCGTCGTGGTCGCGCCGGGCACGAGCGTCGCCCGCAGCGCGTTGAGTCCCTGCCGATACCGCGAGGCCAGCGTGTCGCGGTTGAGCCCGAGCACGTCGGCCAGCGCGTCGAACGAGAGGCCCGTGCTGTGCTTGAGCACAACCGTCTCGCGCAGCCGCCTGGGTAGGGCGTCGATCGCTCGCGCGAGGTCGTCCTCGTGCTGAGGCGTCTCAGGCGAGCCCCCGCGCACCGGCAGCGACTCGTGACGGGCCGCATCACGCCGTGCCGAGCGCGCGACGTTGAGCGCCTGATGCCGGGTCATCGCCGCGAGGTACGCGCCCACGTCGCGGATCGACTCGATCTCGCGTGCGGGCAGGTCGAGCAGCCGGCAGAAGACGCTCTGCACGACATCCTCGGCGTGGGATCGCAGCCGCCTGGGCAGCACCGCGCGCGCGAACGCGAGCAGCCGCGGGCTCTGACGCGCCCAGAAGATCCGGGCCGAGGCGTCAACCCCGCGGTGCATCGCGATCAGAAGCTGGTGGTCCTCGTCGCGCACGGCGAGCCTCAGCTTACTCCTTCTTCGCCGCGGGCTTGTCCGCCGAGGCGCCTTCGCTCGAGAGCAGCCTCAGCCCCTCGCGGACGGTGTCCCGTGCCTTCTCGAGGCGGGCGCGCATGCCCGACACGTCGGCCGCGAGATAGCTCGCGAGCATTCCGTAGCGCTCAGACTCGGGCTTGATCGAGTCCATCACGGCCGACAGTCGCGCCGGATCGCCCGAGTCCCACGCCTCGATCATGTCGTTGTACGCCCGCACGTACCCGCGGACCTGCTCGGCGTGCTGCTCGGGCGTAAAGGCCCGATACCGATCGCCAGCGGTGCGCGCGCGCTCGGTCGCTTCAAACTCCTTCATCAGCGAGCCGATCTGCTCGGGCGTCGACGCGCGGAGCCACGCACTCATCGCGTCGCGCTCGACCGCGAGGGTCTGGCGGTAGCGGAATGGATCCTGCGGGTCATAGCGGAGCAGCAGCGCGCGGAGCTCGAGCTTGCGCGACTCGCTGAGCCGGGGCGCGAGCGTCCGAAGCTCATCGACCGCGAGGGCCACCATCGCCTGCTCGACGAGCTGGCTGATGAGCGTGCGGTCGCTCTGGAGGTGCGCCGCGGAACGCAGGATCGCCGCGATGCGCTCGCCCGCGCCCTCGGCATCGCCCGCGATCAGCAGCCGGCGCGCGTCGGCGTGCAGCACCCGCGCCGCCTGACGGAAGCGTCCCAGGTGCGGCAGCAGCACCGTCGGGCCCTGGTCGAGCTCCAGCTCAAAGTCACAGCGCGGGATCCTCGTGGCGCGGATCAGCTCGGGCACCGCATCGGGCGCCGACTCGGCAAGCTTGACATACGCGCGGAAGCTCTCGGGCATCTTCTCGAGCTCGGTCACGCCCTGCGCGTCCTTCCACTCGATCGCCGCGACGGCGTCCGAAAGCTCCTTGGGGATCGAACTCCACACCGCCCAGTACCGGATCGCCGCGTTCGGGCTCACGGGCGCGTACTCGTACCGATACCCCCCCACCGGCGCCTGCGTCACCTGCGCGCTCGCGACGCTCACCCCCACCGTCGCGCCCATCATCACACCACCCCACAACCCCAGCGCCATCCCGGCGGCCCTCAACACCTGATTCACCATCATCTGGCCCATCCTTTCGCTTGCCCGAGCCCCCACAGACACGACACCGCGCCGGGCCGGGCGTGTGAGCGACCGTGCGAATTTTCTCGCTCTACGCTCAGGGCATGAACCTCGACGTGCTCCCCCGCTGGGCGTGGACGGTCCTGCTGCTGCTGGCCTCGAACATCTTCATGACCTTCGCGTGGTACTTTCACCTCAAGCAGAAGACGTGGACCGTGGTCACCGCGATCCTCATCTCGTGGATGATCGCGCTGCCCGAGTACATTCTTCAGGTGCCGGCCAATCGCCTCGGGCACGTGCAGCACGGCGGGCCCTTCACAGCCGCACAGCTCAAGGTGATTCAAGAGGCGATCACGCTCACGGTGTTCGCGTTCTTCAGCGTGCTGGTGCTGAAAGAGAAGCTGCGCGTGAACGAGATCATCTCCTTCGCGCTGATCTTCGCGGGCGTGGTGGTCGCGATGTGGGGCCGGGGCGAGGTCAAGCCGGCCTGACAGAGGCGGGACCGATGCGGGCCTACTCGCCGCCGAGGTTGGCGTTCTCGCGGATGACGACCGAGCCGCGCATGCCCTCGCGGATCGCGTTGATCTCGACGCCCCGGGCAAGGTCGGCGTCCTTGAGCTCCTTGAGCAGTTCGTCGGGCGTGCGCGTGCGGGCGCCGTTGACGCCCCAGATGATGTCGCCCGGCTTGAGGCCTGCACCCAGGGCGCGACCGCCGGGCTCCATCGAGACGATCGCGACGCCCTCGAGCCCGCGCGCGCTGCGATAGCCGAGCTGACGCGCAAGGTCGTTGGTCACGCGCCGGACCGTGATGCCCAGCGCCTCGATGAACGCCTCGCCCGTCGCGCGGCCAAGGTCAGCGAGCCTGATCGAGGCCTTCGAGCGCGCGCCATCACGCAGATA
This sequence comes from Planctomycetota bacterium, assembly GCA_033763435.1. Lineage (GTDB taxonomy): Bacteria > Planctomycetota > Phycisphaerae > Phycisphaerales > UBA1924 > JANRKN01. The sequence goes on along the minus strand of JANRKN010000014.1, from coordinate 27,833 downwards.
CTCAAGCTCCACCGTCGTGCCCGGCGGGGTCGTCGCGATCGCCGTGCGGAGCAGGTCAACCTGCTCGACCGGGCGCCCGTTGAAACGCGTGATGACGTCCCCGGGCTTGAGCCCCGCGCCCGCGGCTGGCCCATCGTCCGCCACCGACGCGATCTTCACGCCCTCGCGGATCTTCGACGCGTCCTCCTCGGGCGGCGCGAACGAAACGCCCAGGAAACCACGCGTCACGCGCCCGTTCTTGATGATCGTGTTCATCACGTTGCGCACGATGTTCGCGGGGATCGCAAAGCCGATGCCCTCGCTCCCGCCCGCGCGCGTCGCGATCGCGGTGTTGATGCCCACGATCTCCCCGTCGAGATTCAGCAGCGGGCCGCCCGAGTTGCCCGGGTTGATCGCCGCATCGGTCTGCAGGAAGTCCTCGTAGCCCTCGGGGTTGTTGGACACGCCCGAGCGCCCCCGCGCGCTGATGATGCCGCTGGTCACCGAGTTGCGATAGCCAAAGGGCGAACCGATCGCCACGACCCACTCGCCGACCTCGACCTTGTCTGAGTCCGCAAACTTCAGCGCGGGCAGCCCCTTCGCTTCGATGCGCAGCACGGCGACGTCGGTCTGCGGGTCGCGCCCGAGCACCTTGGCCGGGAACTCGCGCCCGTCAAAGAGCCTGACGCGGAGCTGTTCGGCCTGCGCGACGACGTGGTTGTTGGTCAGGATCAGGCCATCCTCGGAGACAATCGCCCCCGAGCCCAGCCCCGCGGGCCTGAGCACGGGCTCGCCGACGGCGATCGGCATCCCGAAGATGTTGCGCTGCACGTTGGAGATGCGCTGGAGCTGGGTGATGTGCACGACGCTCGGCTCGGTCGTGCGCGCGACCGCCTGGAACGCGCGCGACAGACTCCGCGCGACGTTGATGTCCTGCGCCGCCTCGCGCATCGCGCCCTCGGGCTGCGCGTGCGCGACACCCAGCGCCATGCCCGGGAGCAGGGCGGGCAGAAGCATCGGAACACAGGCCGCCGACAGAACCGCCGCGAGCGAACGAACAGGCTTCATCGTGCGCAAACCTCCGAACATCCCCACCGCCCGCGAGGCCTTGGGCGACGACTGGCCGCCCGGCCTGCTCATTGGGATGATCGGTTGGACGCTTGCCGTCGGGCTTGGGTTCGCACGAACACCCAACCGCCCGCCGAACATGGCCTTAGGCCGCGGCGGCACTCGCGTTTTCACCCGCGCCGGGCCGGCCCCAATGGGCCCCGGCCGAGAGCAGCTCGCGCGGCTCGATGGGCTTGGTCAGGTGCGCATCGCACCCGGCCCGCAGCGACTGATCGCGGTGAACGTGCGAAGCGTGCGCCGTCAGCGCGAGCACGGGGCCCTTCCAGCCCGAGTCCCGAAGCTGGCGCGTCGCTTCGTCGCCCGAGAGCTCGGGCATCTGCATGTCCATCAGGATCACGTGCGGCGCTTGGCCCTGCGACTCCATCTGCCGGGCGGTTGCCACGGCCTCGCGCCCGTTGACCGCGGTCGTCACCTCGGCGCCCGCCTTGCGCAGGTGGAACGAGATCAGACGTCGGTTGTCCGCGCCATCGTCGGCCAGCAGCACGCGGATGCCCGAGAGCGATGTGCGCCCCGCGGCCCCCGCTTGCGTCGGCGTGGCTCGCTCGCCCGGAGTCTTCCAGCCCGACTCATCGTCGGGCCAATCGATCGGCAGGCGCACCTCGAACACGCTGCCCGCGCCGGGCTGGCTTTCGACGTGGATCGATCCGCCGAGCATCTCCGCCAGACGCTTGGAGATCGAGAGCCCAAGGCCTGTGCCGCCGTAGCGGCGCGTCATCGATTCGTCGGCCTGCACGAACGGCCTGAACAGCCGGCCGATCTGCTCGCCCGTCATGCCGATGCCCGTGTCCCGAACGCACACCACCAGCTCGCCCCGCCCCGGCCCCTCCCGCGGCGCGAGCGCCTCGGCCGTGATCGCGACCGCGCCCTGATGCGTGAACTTCACCGCGTTCCCCACCAGGTTCAGCAGGATCTGCTTGAACCGCACCGGATCCGTCTTCACCGTCCGCGGCAGGCGCTCGGGCAGCGACAGCGTCAGCCCCACGCCCTTGGCCTGCGCCGGGCCCGAGCACATCGACGCGACGTCGCGCAGCAGTTCCTCGGCATCCGCGTCGAGCAGCTCCGCGCTCATCCGCCCCGAGTCGATCTTGGACAGGTCGAGAATGTCGTTGAGGATCTCGAGCAGGTGCCGCCCGTTGCGCGAGATCGACCCGGCAAGCTCGCGCCGCTCGGGCTCGGGAAGGTCTTCGCGCCCGAGCAGGTCCGCGAAGCCCAGGATCGCGGTCATGGGCGTGCGGATCTCGTGGGACATGTTCGCCAGGAACGCGCCCTTGGCGCGGTTGGCGCTCTCGGCCTGTTCGCGCGCCTGCTCAAGCGCTCGCGTCCGCTCCTGGATCGATCCGAGCATCGCGTTGATCGAACGCGCCAGGTCCGTCAGCTCGTCGCGCCCTTCCTCGGGCACGCGCGCTTCGGGCTCGGACAGCCCGATCTCGGTCACACGCGCACGCAGCGAGAGCAGCCGCCTCAGCACCAGCACGCGCATCCCCGCCAATCCCACGCCGACGGCAATCACGCCCAGCACCACCATCCCCACCGTGAACAGCTCGGCCGTCTGACGCCCGATCGCCGCGATGTCCCGCGGCATCTTCGTCCGCAGCGCGACGACCGGCATGCCACGCACATCGCCCACGAGCGCGTAGGAGGCGATCCAGTCGTCGTTCACGATCCGCGTGGTCGTCTGTCCGACCTCGACCAGCGAACCGACCGCCGCGGCATCATCGCGCGAGTCGAGCTGATCGACCGGCATGATCTCGACCGGAATCTCCAGCAGCGTCGAGAGGTGCCGCTGGGTCTCAGGCCCGATCCGCCGCGCGAACACCAGCGTGCCGCGGGGCTCGCCCGACTTGTCGCTCTTGACGATCGCCTGGCCCGAGATCGCGTGCACGCCGTCGGCAAGCTGGATCAGCCCCGACCGGGGTCGGTCCGGATCCAGCACACGGAACACGCTGGATTCGGCGCGCGCGAGCCGGCGGATCGGGTCGGGCAGTTCGGTGAGCTTCTCGCCCACGGGGTCGATCATCCGCCCGTACACAAGCGTGCCGTCGGTCGCGACGAAGGCGATCATGCTCAGGTCGAGCGTGAGCATCGATTCCATCTGCAGGTTGGACTCGACATACGCCGGATTGCGCGACTGGACAAAGTCGTACGTGTCGTCCCACGCGGCCCAGTCCCGCAGCTTCATCTCGAGCTGCACGGCCTGATCACGTAGCAGGTTCGCCGCGCGCTCCGCGTTCAGCTGGCCTCGTGTCTCCTCGACCTCCGCAAACCCCGCCGTCATGCGCGAGTGCGCATGCCACAGCGTCACGCCCACCAGCCCGGCGGCGATCAGCGTGATCCCGAGAATGGTCTTGGTCGCAAGCTTCATCCGGCGCAGGGTCGTCCCAACAGATTCACGGGTGCGAAATGGGGCGTTCTCATCCCTCGGATCAAGGGAATCGACCCACAACCTTGAGATCTTCAGCCCGGAATCCGCACACCCTCGCAACCCGGCGGGCGCCCCGATACGCCCGGCAGGGATCGGCCGCTCAGCACCCCCGGTTCGGGGCATTGTCGCGTTACGGGACCTTCCTCAGCACCGCGGCATGAAAGGGCCGGCCCTCACGACGGTACTTGCGCTCGAAGTTCGATCCCACGAGCTCGCCCTCGCGCGCAGAGTCGGTCGGCGCAAACGCGCGACGCTCGAACTTCACCAGCGCGCCCTCGGGCGACCGCACCCCGGCGCCGCACGCGCGGGCAAAGTGCTCTTCCATCCACGCCCAGTAGTCGGCATGGTCGGTGACGACGCGCAGCTCGCCCTCATCGGTCAGCACGCGGTGCGCCTGCGCGAGGAACGCGTCCTGGATCATCCGGTTCTTGTGATGGCGCGACTTGGGCCAGGGGTCGGGGAAGTAGAGGTGGATGACCTCGCAGACCTTGTCGGGCACGCGCCAGGCGAGGAACGCGCCCGCGTCGGTGTGCAGCATGCGGACGTTCGGCAGGCCGTTACGCCGGACGCGGTCGGCCGCGTGCGCGAAGAACTCACCCGCCCACTCGATGCCCAGGAAGTTCCGCTCGGGCTCCAGCACCGCCTGCTGCACCAGAAACGTGCCCTTGCCCGAGCCGATCTCGATCTCCAGAGGCCGATCGGGCGCACGGAACCACGAGCGCACATCGATCCAGCCCGCCCGGCGGTCGGTCATGGCCGCGTCGGGCAGCGGGGGCAGCTCGTCACGCGAGATCGCCACGACGCCCGGCGCGGTATCCAGCTTGCCCGAGCCTTCGATCGGATGCGGGGCGGGACCGGGGTTGGAGGCGGAATGAGTCTCCGAATCGCTCATGAGCCACGACTGTACGCGCCCGCGCTCCGCGCAAAGACTGCCTCGATCGTGCGCCCGAACCCCACCGCGGAACCAAAGCGTCCGCGGGGCGTACCTCTCTCAGGGAATTCGAGCGCCGCTCGCAGCTTTGCACGCACGCGGGCGAAACGTTCGATACCTTGAAGTCGCGGGGCCCCTGCGCCCCGCTGGCTGTCCGGCGTCGTGTTGCCCACCCGTCTCTCTCGGGAGGTGCCCATGCCCGCGTTCGAGTCGTCCCGAAGCGATTCCTCCAAGCCCGCCGCCGAGTTCTCGGGGCGGGATCTGGCGTCGATCGTCGATGCCCGGATGGACCGGCAGAAGTTCCAGGATCAGCACTGGACCGGCACGTTCTGGGAGTACCTCGACCTGGTCGCCCAGAACCCGATGATCGTCCGCAACGCGTATCAGCGCGCGTACGACGCGATCGTCGCCCACGGCTTTGAGAAGTACAAGCTCTTCAAGCGCGATTGCGTGCGCTTCCACTTCTTCTCAGACCCCTTCGACCATGGCGCCGACGGGATCTATGGGCTCGACTTTGCCCTCATGCAGCTCGTCGACTTCTTCCGGGCCGCGGCCGAGGGCTATGGCACCGACAAGCGCATCCTGCTGCTGCACGGGCCCGTCGGCTCCAGCAAGTCCACCATCGCGCGGCTGCTGAAAAAGGGCCTCGAGCACTACACCCGCACCCCCGAAGGCGCGCTGTACTCGTTCAGCTGGCTGCTCGACGACAAGTGCGAGGTCGCGCCCGTCCACGGCAACCCGGGCGAAGCGATCCGCAGCCACGAGTTTCCGTGCCCCATGCACGAAGAGCCGCTGATCTTGATCCCCCGCGGCCCGCGCGAAGAGCTCGTCGCCCGCCTCAACGAACGCTACAAGCCCAAGCACCACCACGGGCGCCTCCGCGTCCCGGGCGAACCCGACCCCTTCTGCCGAAAGGTCGTCGAAGACCTCATGCTCTTCTACCAGGGCGACTGGCGCAAGGTCATGAACCACGTCAAGGTGCGCCGGATCGTTCTCAGCGAGAAGGACCGCGTGGGCATCGGCACCTTCCAGCCCAAGGACGAAAAGAACCAGGACTCCACCGAACTCACGGGCGACATCAACTACCGCAAGATCGCGATCTACGGCTCAGACTCCGACCCGCGCGCCTTCAACTTCGACGGCGAGCTCAACATCGCCAACCGCGGCGTCTGCGAGTTCATCGAGCTCCTCAAGCTCGACGTCGCCTTCCTCTACGACCTGCTCGGCGCGACGCAGGAACACACCATCAAGCCCAAGAAGTTCGCGCAGACCTACATCGACGAGGTCATCATCGGGCACACCAACGAGCCCGAGTACAAGCGCCTCCAGTCCAACGAGATGATGGAGGCCTTCCGCGACCGCACGATCAAGATCGATATCCCCTACAACATCCGCCTCGACGATGAGGTGAAGATCTACACCAAGGACTTTGGCCCCGAGCGCATCCGCACCATCCACATCGCGCCGCACACGCTCGAGGTCGCGGCCATGTGGGCCGTGCTCACGCGGCTGGAAGAGCCCAAGAAGGCCGGCCTCACGCTGCTGCAGAAGCTCAAGCTCTACAACGGCAAGAGCATCCCCGGCTACACCGAGGACTCGGTCAAGGAACTCAAGGAAGAGGCCCAGCGCGAGGGCATGAGCGGCATCTCGCCCCGCTACATCCAGGACAAGGTCTCCAACGCCCTCGTGGGCCGGCAGGCGATCGAGGAAAAGTGCATCAACCCGTTCATGGTGATCAACGAGCTCGAGACGGGCCTCTCCCACCACTCGCTCATCAGCGATGAGAACCTCAAGAAGCGCTACCGCGAGCTTCTGGCCGTGGTGAAGGAGGAATACGAGGACATCATCAAGGGCGAGGTGCAGCGCGCGATCAGCGCGGACGAAGACGCGATCAAGCGCCTGTGCACGAACTACATCGAGAACGTCCGCGCCTACACGCAGAAAGAGCGCGTGCGGAACAAGTACACCGGGCGCGACGAAGAGCCGGACGAGCGTCTCATGCGCGCGATCGAGGAAAAGATCGACATCCCCGAGAGCCGCAAGGACGACTTCCGTCAGGAGATCATGAACTACATCGGCGCGCTCGCCCTCGACGGCAAGAAGTTCGAGTACAACACCAACGCGCGGCTGTACCGCGCGCTCGAACTCAAGCTCTTCGAGGACTCGCGCGACACCATCAAGCTCAAGAACCTGGTGTCCAGCGTCGTCGACGACGAGACCCAGGCCAAGATCGACGTGGTCAAGCAGCGCCTGATCAAGAACTTCGGGTACAACGAAACCAGCGCGACCGACGTGCTGAACTACGTCGCGAGCATCTTCGCCCGAGGCGACAGCAAGGCGAGGTAAGCGCCGGCCGATCGGGCTGACAGTTCTGCCTCAGTCGCTCGCGGCCGCGGCGAACACCGCGTCGGACGGGCGCGGGCCCGCGCCGACGGACTCGGGGCGAATGCTGCCCTCCCACGCCTTGCGCTGGGCCTGGGTGGGGAAGGCGAGCCATTGCAGGCCCAGGCGCCACCACTGCCCGTCGATCATCCGGGCGTGGCGCACTTCGGCCAGGAAGACCTGATCGTCGTCTGTGAACGGCCTGAAGAAGGCGACCTTCATCCCCGCGGGGATCTCTTCCGCGACCAGCACCGCCGCGCCGCCTTGGCTCAGGTCGACCGTCCAGCCGGCCTGCTCGGCGACGATCTCAAGGTGATCGTCGACAATCAGGATTCGCACGGCCAGTTTCGCGGCCATGCGGTCGAATCTCCGCAGGTCCTTGCCCTGAAATCGCATGCTCGCCTGGCCGCCGGAATACTGGCTCATGACGGGCCGATCGTCCGGAGTTCGGTCGGACTTTCCCGTACCCGGAGCTCCTGAGGCTCGTACCCGTCCGGTGGTGCGGGTCCGACCGCCCGTACACCCTCCACCCCCGTTCGGGCATCGGCTGGCGTCCCCGGGGTTGAACGCCCACACCCGGAGGCCCGGACCGGGCAATGATCTTGGCTGGGGGGCGTTCGGGCTCGGGCCTCCACCCGTTGAGGTGACGGGCCGATTCATTCCGGGCATCTGTTCTGGCCGACAACCACCACCTTGAGCTCGATCTCGCGGACAACCTCGGCCTTTGTGTTCCTCGCGGCCAAGCCCTCGGGGGGTCGCACGCTGGGTATCCGACGGGCGCTGAACGCCCGCGCGCTCCGCGACCATCTGAAGGCCGAGCGCAAGGTTCTGCTCAGTTCCTGGGCCGTGCCGGGCTCAGCCGCGCCCGAGACGGGCTCGATCAAGCTCAAGGACCGCGCCGAGTTTCACATGCAGATGTCGCAGCTTCTGTCCCGGGGCGTGCCTCTGGTCGAAGCGCTGGACGTCTGCATCACGAGCGTGAGCGACAGCGTCCGCCCGACGATTGCGCGACTGAAGGATCTGGTCGCCGCGGGCTCGGGCTTTGGCGACGCCTGCCAGCAGGTCGGGTGCTTCGACCCGGTCACGATCTCGGTCTATCGCGCGGCCGAGCGCTCGGGCGACCTTGCGGGCGCGGCGCGTCAGCTTTCCCAGACGGCCCGGCGCGAGTTGGCGGTCGTCGGCAAGGCCGCGACGCTGCTGATCTATCCCGCGATCGTGGTGATCATCAGCATTTTCGTCGTCGCGGCGATGATGCTGTTCATCGTGCCTCGGATCGCGGAGTACCTGATCAAGTCCAACGTTCCGCTCTCGCTGTACTCGCAGGTGATCTTCGGGACGAGCATCTTCCTGAGCAAGCACCTGCTGTGGGTCGCGGTGGGCGTGATGGTGCTGATCGCGCTGGTGGTCATCCTGCGCAAAGAGCTGATGCGCCTGGGCCTGAGGCTGATCCGCATGCTGCCGATCGTCCGCGGGCTGCTGGTGGCGCAGGACTCGGCGCGGTTCTTCACCGTCATGGCGGCCATGAGCCGCACGGGCGTGAACCTGGCAGATGCGCTCGCGGTCGCGACCGCGGTGGTCAACGAGCCGACGCTCCGGTCGCAGCTCACGCGGATGCGGACCAAGCTCATCGAGGGCGGGGTGCTCCGCCAGCTCATCGAGGACGTCACCGCGCTGCCCGTGGGCTCGCGACGGCTGCTGATCGCGGGCGAGCGGTCGGGCGACCTGTCGACGACCTTTGACACGCTGGCCGCGGACCTGACCGAGGAGGTCGACCGCAAGAGCCAGCGGCTGCTGGCGCTGCTCGAGCCCCTGCTGATTGTCGCGATGTTCTTCGTGATCGCGGCCCTGCTGCTGTCGATCATGATTCCGCTGCTGCAGGCCTCGCAGTCGCGCCCGGTCTGATCGGCAGTTCTGCCGCCCGGCCAGAACCCGACCGGGCGGCCCCGCGTGGGGGACGGTCGTCGGACTGAACGGCGTTCTCAGCGGTTTTGGGGCGCCGGGGCGAATATTCTGTATGCGTGAGCGTTGGGCGGGCGACGGACCGTCCGGGCCGATGCATCACGACGGAGCATGAAGACGATGCCATCCAACGCTGACCTGACCGTGCCCGCCCGCGGCGCCCTGGCTTCCCCGACGCGCCGAGCCGGGCGCGTGCGTCGCGGCTTCTCGCTGCTGGAAATCTCGCTGGTGCTCATCATCATGGGCATCCTGATGACGGTGGTGGTCGTGAGCATGACGGGCCGGGCCGACGATGCCAAGCGCACGACGACCATGGCGAAGATGACCCAGATCAAGCAGGCGCTGGACCAGTACGGTCTGAAGTACAACTCGATGCCCCCGACGCTGGCAAACCTGGTGCAGGCCGGGTACCTCTCAGAGGTGCCCACCGACGACTGGGGTACGCAGCTTTACTACATGGTGCCGGGCCTGCAGGGCAAGCCCTACGACCTGATCTCGATGGGCCCGACCAAGCAGCCGGGCGATCAGGGCAACATCAACGTCTGGACGATGAACCAGAAGTAACCTCGGCCCCGCCAGCACGCCCGCGGCGATTCGACACTCCGACGGAGTTCTCATGCCCACGCCCGCCCGACCAATCTGCGCGGCACGTCCGACGCGGAAGGCTCAGGCCCGCGTGGGCATGACCTTTCTTGAGGTCGTCATCGCCGTCGCGATCCTCGGCCTCACCGCGACGATGATCTTCAGTGGGCTGGGCTGGGTCACCGACCGCCAAACGCGCGACCGGCAGGGCATGGCCTCGGCGGAGCTCGCCAACCGGCTGCTGCTCCAGTATCTCGACGACCGAAACAGCCTGCCCCAGCGCTCACTGCCCCTGGCGTACGGGACCGAACGCTTCCGCTGGACGATGGACGTCGCGCCGATCACCATCACGCCGGCCGTTACCGCGACCGGCGACAACACGGCTCAGACCAACAACCTCCGCACCGAGCGGCTCGAGCACGTGACCATCACCGTCTGGCTCAGCGAAGAGTCAGGCGGCGCGATGAACCCCACGCCCGACATCCCCAGCGCGACGCTTTCCCGCATTGTCGACCCCCTCGCGCTCAACAACCCCGACAGCGCCTCCAACCTGCTCAGCTCCGACGCGGGTATTCGCCAGCTCATCGAACAGACCGGCGCGGGCGGGGGCGGCGGCTTCGGCGGCGCCGGGGGCGGCGGTGGTGGTGGTCGCGGCGATGGCATGGGCGGTGGTCGAGGCGGTGGACGCGGCCGGGGCGAGGGCGGTGGTCAGGGCGGCCCGCGCGGCGGTCCGGGTGGTGGCCAGGGTGGTGGTCCGGGCGGAGGCCCACGTCCCCCGGGCGGTGGTCCAGGTGGTGGTGGTCGCGGGGGTGGCTCATGAACACTCGGTCACGCGCCGCACGCGGCTTCACGCTGCTCGAACTCAGCCTGGCCGCGGTCGTCGGCGCGCTGCTTGTGATGGTCGTCATGGGCCTGCTCAGCTCGCTGGGCCGAAGCGAACAGGCCCTCACCGCACGCTTCAACGAGGCGATGGAACTCGAGCGCGTCCGCCTCATCATGCAGCGCTCGTTCATGTCGCTGGTCATGAGCGACCAGAGGCCCCCGCCCAACTCACGCTCGGTCACGGGCATCAGCACCTCGGGCCGGACGGGAAATCAGACCGGCGGCCAAACGGGCAACCAAACTGGCAACCAGACCGGCGGAGCTTCGGGCGTCACCGTGACCGATTCGCGCACGGTGCCCCCGCCGCCGCGGCTGATTCTCTCGCAGATCAGCGGCGCGCCCCAGCGCCTGGAGCTGGTCCTGCAGCGCAACCCTGTGCCGCGGATCATCTACTCCTCGGCGCAGGCGACCAGCGCCGCGATCGGCGGCACGGCCGGGCGAGCGGTGCTGCCGCCCGACATCACCGAAGATCCGATGAACTTCCAGCTCGACCCCGCGCTGGTCGAGCAGCTCCAGCAGGAGCAGTTGGCCGAGCAGATCGCCAATGAAGATCCCAACGCCGCGGAAACCAACGCCGACCAGCGGCGTGAGGACCGGGCGTCGGACAACGCGGCGGCCTCGGCCGCGACGACTGAGACGACCGACGACTCGGCGCTTGGGCGCATCGTGCGTGGCGCGTTCGAGCTTCGCGCCGACCCCGCGAACCCGGGCGCGATGGAGCTGTGGTGGAAGCCTCAGGAGCTCCAGCCCTTCCCGGTCAACGCCGCGAACCCGCCCCCGACGCAGCCCGTGCCCCCCGCGGTGAGGCTTGCGGGCAATCTGGTCGTGTGCCGGTGGCAGGTCTTCGACGATCGCAAGATGGTGAGCACGTTCGAGGGGACGTACTCGGTCGACCTGCCCGCGTACGTGCGGATGGAGATCGCGACCGGCAGCGGGCACTATGCCGACTGGCTGTTTGAGATCGATTACATCACGAGCCACGAGGGTCCGCGCTCGAACGCCGCGACGAGCGTCGGCGGCGTGCCGATCCTCTCGGGTGTCCCGATCGTCCCCGGAGGCCCCAACGCGGGCGGTCCCAACGGTGGCGGACCCCGCGGCCCGGGCGGGGGACCGGGTGGTGGTCAGGGCGGCGGTCAAGGCGGCGGTCAAGGTAATGGGCAGGGCGGTGGGCAAGGCGGGAATCAGGGCGGCGGCGGAAGCTTCACGCCTCCGCCACGCCGCGTGACCATCCCGGGCCGGGGAGGGCCGCGATGATCGCGCCGCGGAAACTGCCCACGCGCCGTGACGCCTTCGCGTTGCCGATCGTGCTGGTCGTGATCCTCATCGGCGGCGTGATGCTCATGCTCGCGCTCGACCGTCAGGGCATGCAGTCGCGCTCGTCGCTGCGCGTCCAGCAGGGCTACGACGAGTTCCACACCTCGCGCGGCCTGCTGCAGATCATCGAAACCTGGCTCCGCTCCGGGGGCAACCGCCCGCTGCTCGATCGCCTCGACGATCAGGGCATGGCCTTCAGCCTGAACGTGCGGGGCCAGCCGCCCGTGCGCGTGTACATGGAAGACGCGCAGGGCTCGGTGATGACCGACGTGCTCTACCTTCAGGGCAACTCGGGGCGCGACGCCCAGCGGCTCCTGATCGCGATGCGCGACGCGGCCGTCGGCGACCCCGACCCCACGCGATTCTTCCGCTCGGCCGGTCCGACGCAGGTGAGCGTGCACACGGCGCCGCCTGAGGTTCTGCGGGCGCTGGTGACCTCGACGGTGGGCCCGAACTACGCCGACGCGTTCATTGACAGCCTGCTCAAGGCGCGCCAGCAGCAGCGGCTTCGCTCGACGGACATCGTCGCAGCGCTCAACGCGGCGACCGTGCCCGCGGGGCGCTCACGCAACCGTCTCAACCGCCTGATGACCGTCAACCCGCAGCTTTGGAAAGTCGAGGTCGAGATCGGCGACCCGGGCAACCTGACCGCGCGGTATCGGGGCGTGCTGCAAAACCGCCCGCCCGATCGCACGGGCGCCTCGGGACCGTTCCAGCGCCGACTGTCGGTGATCTCGTGGGAAAAGATCTCGACGACCGATCAACCCTAAACTGACCCGCGCGGGCAGGACGCTCGCGTACACGCTCTCCTCCGTCCGCTCTGCTTTCCGACCTGTTCCATGATCAATCCCCTGACGAGGCTGGCCTCTCTGGACCGCACCCGCGCCCGCGGTGTGACTCGCGGCGCGCAGATCGGCGTCGTCGCGCTGATCGGGCTCTCGGCGCTGCTGGTCTGGGCGGGTCCGCCCGCGACGGTCAAGCCCGCCGAGCCGGGCACGGGCACGGGCGGGGGCGCGGGGCCTGCGCAGCCGCTCGAGCCGCCGGTGCCCGCCGCGCCGAAGGTCGACTTCGCGGGCACGCAGGAACGCCTGAGCCTGATCGCGAACAACCCCAAGCCCGCGGCCGTCGCGCCGCCGACCGACTCGGGGCAGACGCCCGAGCCCCCCTCCCCCACCGTCACGCTCGCCGAGCGCGTCCGATTCCTGGGGGCGTACCGCGCAGGCGGCACGATGATGGCGCTGCTCTCGATCGACGGGAAGCAGAAGATCGTCGGCGTGGGCGAGCCCCTGCACGGCGACCCCTCTAAGGGCGAGCTCACGGTCTCGCTCGCGGCAGTGAATGCCAACGAGGCGCGCTTTGAGGGCGAGGACCTGAAGGAACCGGCCAAGATCGGCAAGTCCGTCCGCTCGGGCCCCGCGGTGACCATCGTCGCGCCCGCGCAGAACGCCGGCGGCGCGATGACGCCCGGCGCCGTGCAGAACGCACCGCCCGGCGTCGCTCAGGGCGCGCAGGGCATGGCGAACTTCGCGAACATGACGCCCGAGCAGCGGGCGCAGTATTTCCGCGATCGGCGGAACCGGCGGAACAGCAACGGCAACGGGGGGAGCAACCCGTGAGCGGATGCGTGGTGTATCTGTCGCGCTCCGACCGCGGTGCGCGGCTGAGCTCGGTCCGTCTCGTGGGTCCTCGCACAGACGCCTCCTGGGTGCCGCCCGCCCCCGCGGAGGGCGCGCCCGACAACGCCGAGACCGCCCCGGGCTGGCTCGCGACGGATTACGACGCGGCCGCCGCGTGGATCCAGTCACGCCTCTCGACGCTCGGCATCGGCTCGCCCTCGCTGCTCTGCCTCGATGCCGACGGCGCGGCCTGCACCTGGCTCACCGCGCCCAGCGCCGAGAGCGACGTGCTCTCCGCGCTCGCCCTCGCGGGCGGGGCCTCGGCCTCGGGCGGTGAATCCAAACCCTCCGCGGCGCTCTCGTTCTTTGCGGGCGATGGTTCCGCGGCCTCGTTCGAAGCGCTGGGCCAGCCGCCCGCCCCGGCGCCCGCCAAGCCCAGAAAGCCCGCCAAGGGCCAGCCCGAACTCGAGGACCCCGCGCCCGCCGGTCAGCGCCTGGCCGTCATCGGCGCGCTCGACCTGCCCGCGCGCCTGCTGCTCGATGCGCTCGATCAGCGCGGGCTCTCGGTGACCACCACCCAGTCGATCTGGCACGCGATGGCCTCGGCGTGGGACCCCGCGGGCCCCGCCGCGCCTGGGCGCGAGGCGACGCCGATCCTCGAGGGCGCGAACGACGACGTCGTCGTCAGCGAACCGCGCACGCTCCCGTGCGCGATCGTGCTGATCGAGCCTCAGGGCCGATTGCTCTGGGCGTGGTCGCGCGGCGGGATGCTTCTCGCGGCGGGCTCGGCGCGGGTGCCCACGACCCCCGAAGGCCCCGCGCCCGACGCAAGCAGCGTCGCGCGCGTCACGGCCGACTGGATCTCCTGGTCGCTCCAGCTCTCGACCGCGCCCGAGCGGATCGTGATCGTCGCGCCCGCGAACGACGCGAGCACGGCGGTGCCCGCGTTCGGCTCGGGCCTGGCCGCGGCGTGGAACGGCGCGGTGGTCGATCTCGTGCAGCTCCCGGACCCGCTGGGCGCGACGCTCGGGCGGCTCTCGGGCATCTTCGACGTGCCCGCCGCCGCGGCGCCCCTGACGAGCGCGGAAGCGCCTGGGCGCGTCATGAAGAGTCTCTCGCACCGGCCCGGGCGCGTGCATCAGATGCTCTTCGTGTGGGCCGCAGTCGCGATCACCGTGCTCGCCGTCGTGCTGCTCGTGCTCACGGTGCAGTATCGCGCAGCGGCCAACGAGGCCCGGCGCGCCAAGACGGACCTTGAGTCCAAGATCCGCACGACGGTGGAAGCGGCGTACAAGCCCGCGCTGCTGGATGCCGCGGGCCCGGTGATGGGCCTGCAGCGCGAGCTTGAACAGCTCGAGAAGAAGCTGCGCCCACCGACGCCCGCCGAGGCGACGATGCCGATCCTGCAGGAGCTTGAGGCGCTCTCGTTCGTACTGGGGGACAGCCGGTACACGCTGCGGAACCTGACGATCGGTTCGCTCGAAGGCGTGCGGCTGACGATCACGGGCGAGCTGGCGGCGCTCGAAGAGCTGGTACCCTCGCTGACGAACTTGTCCGGATCGGTGATTCCGAGCTGGACGTTCACGCCGCGGGACGAAACGCGCGACGGCGTGCGGACGACCGTGGGCACGTACGCGGGTCGCTGGCCCTCGAACGTCGCCGCGGGCGCTCCGGGCGCGAACGGTCCGGCGGCCAAGACGGGCGACAGCAAGCCGTCTGACGGCAAGGCACCCGCAGCCAAGGCCCCAGAAACGAAGACCCCAGAAACGAAGACCCCGGAAGCCAAGGCGCCCGAGGCCAAGCCCGCGGAAGCCAAACCTGCCGAGCCCACCCCCGCCGAGGCGAAGCCAGCGGAGCCCGCGCCAGCGCCTGACGCGACGCCCGCGCCCACCCCGGCGCCAACTCCCGCGCCGACCCCTGTTGAGAAGTCCGAAGAGTCGGGCGAGCCGGCAGAGACCAAGCCCTCGGTGAAGAAGGAGTCGGCCCGATGAGCGCGATGCCCGGGATGAGCTCGGCCGCGCAGGAGCGGCTGGCGGACCTGTCGATGGCCGCGGCGACGCGCGAGCGTGCGAATCGGCCTTCGTATCTGATCGTGCTGTCGCTGGTGCTGCTGGCGCTGGCGTCGGTGCTGTGTCTGTGGGCGGTGCGCGACCGGGTGGATGCGGCGTCGCAGCTCGAGGCCGCGGCGTCGCGCGCCAAGAGCGTGGAAGAGCTCGCGGCGCGCATGGCGGCGGTGCGCGAGGCCGCGACCGACCCCGCCTGGCAGAAGCTCAACGAGCCGATCACGACGATTTACTCGACGCTTCAGGCGCTGGGCGCCGAGGCGGGTCTGAAGGTGCAGCTCGGTCTACCGAGCCAGAGCTCGCGCCCGGTGCAGGGGCAGGGCATCAAGCGCACGATCCTGACGTATCGCGACATCCGCGAGCCCGATCTCGCGGCGTTCTTCCGCTTCGTGTCCCTGGCCGTCGAACGCGTGCCGGGGCTCGAGGTCTACAGCCTCACGCTCGAGCCCGAGCGCGAACAGTGGAAGATCAACCTCGCCTTTGCCCGCTGGGAGCGGCTGAACCCATGATGAACGCCCACCGTCTCGCTCTGATCCTCGTTCCCGTGCTCGCGCTGGGCGGGTGCGGCTCGCGCCCCAAGCCTGTGGAAGACCAGGCCGAGCGCATCGCCAAGGCGCAGGCCTCGGCCGTGCAGGCGCGCCAGGCGCTGGACAAGGGCGACTATCCCAAGGCGATCTCGCTGAGCGAGGAATCGCTGGGCTTCAGCCCCGACCTGTTCGCAACGTGGAACAACCTGGGCTTGGCGTACATGAAGACGGGCCAGCGGCTGCAGGCGGCCGAGGCGTTCCGCCGGGCGGCGGACCTGGCGCCGACCGAGTCCGCGCCCGATGAGAACCTCGCGCTGCTGTGGCTCGATGCGGGCTATTCGAGCGATGCGCTCGAGCACGCCAAGCGCGCGCTGAACCGCAACCCCAACTCGATCAAGGGTCTGAGGCTGGGGATTCAGGCCGCCGACCGGGCGCGTGCGGCCGATGAGACCATCCGCGAATGGGCCAAGCGCGGAATCATGATCGAGAAGGAACCGGTGTGGCTGAAGTACTTCGAGGAGCAGCGGTTCCGGATCGACGCGCAGATCGAGGCCGAGCGTCGCGGCTACACGCGCCCGCACACGGGCACGAAGCCTGAAGCCCCCGCCCCTACTCCCGCTCCTACTCCCGCTTCGGCGCCCGGCGTTCAGTCGCCCGCGCAGATGCCCGGGGCCAAGCCCACGCCCGGCAACTAACGCCCGGCGGTTGATCCTGTCGCCCCTCTCGACCAACGAGAACTCCCGCGCGAAGGCGCGCGGGAGCGTGGGTATTTCGACGTGATGGGCGAGCGATCAGAGCCGGTGCGCCGCGAGGCTGGCCAGTTCGGAGCGTTCGCTCTTATTGAGGACAACGTGCCCGAAGATCCGCACGCCGCGCATCTTTTCGACGGCGTACGAGAGGCCGTTGGAGGCCTGATCGAGATAGGGGTTGTCGATCTGCTGGATATCGCCCGTGAGGACGAGCTTGGTGCCGTCGCCCACGCGAGAGACGATGGTCTTGACCTCGTGGGGCGTGAGGTTCTGGGCCTCGTCGACGATCATGAACTGGCGCGGGATGCTGCGCCCGCGGATGTACGTGAGCGGTTCGAGCACCAGCCGCCCGTCGCCCATCAGCTTCTGGATGCGCTGCTCGGTCGAGTGGCTCTCGGCATGGCCCGACTGCTTGGGCTCGGTGCCCATCTGGGCGCCCTTGGTCGAGAGCAGGTAGCCCAGGTTGTCGAAGATCGGCTGCATCCAGGCGGTGAGCTTCTCGTCCTTGTCGCCCGGGAGATAGCCGATGTCGCGCCCCAGGGGCATGATCGGGCGCGCGACGAGCAGCTTGTCGTAGCGCTCCTCGTTGAAGACCTTGGCCATGCCCGCGGCGATCGCAAGCAGCGTCTTGCCCGTGCCGGCGTTGCCGAGGATCGTGCACAGGCGGATCTCGTCGTCCATCAGCATGTCCAGCGCCATGGTCTGCTGGACGTTGCGGGCCATGATGCCGAAGACGGGCTTGCGGGGCCCGGTGACGGGGATCAGGTGCTCGGTGTCTGCCAGGCGCCGCGCGAGGCCCGTGTGGTTGTCGTCCTCGGCGTCCTTGAGGACGACGAACTGATTGGGCTCGATGGTGCGCTGGATGGTGCCGCCGTCGGGCGTGGCTTCGGTGAGATAGGGCTCGAGCGCGGAGGCCTCGAGCATGCGGTCCTTGTACAGCAAGTCGATCACGTCGCCCGGCACATTTCGGGTGATCTGACCCGTGTAGAGCCGGTCGGCGTCGACCTTCTGATTCTCAAAGTCCTCGGTGCGGATGCCCAGCGCGTCGCTCTTGATGCGGGCGCCCAGATCCTTGGAGACAAACACCGCCGGCTCGCCCTTCTTGTGCAGCGCCCACGCGACGGCGATGATGCGGTGGTCGGGCGTGTCTTCCTTGAGCGCGGGCGGGCGCGGATGATCGGTGACGTCGATGCGGATGGTGCCGGTCTGGCCCATCGTGCCCACGCCCCCGGCGGCGCCGACGGTCGGCGAGTGATCGCCCCAGCGCACGCCGTCGGTCAGCGAGCCGCGGGTGCGGAGCCGGTCGAGGTGGCGGATGCACTCGCGGGCGTTGCGCCCGAGGTCATCGTCCTTGCGCTTCATCGAGTCGAGTTCCTCGATGACGGTCAGCGGGATGATGACGTTGTGCTCCTTGAAGACAAAGAGCGCGTTGGGGTTGTGCAGCAGCACGTTCGTGTCGACGACGAACTGCTTGACGCCGGTTTCCAGGTCGAGTGAGGCCATGCGGGCCAAGGGCTCCTGGGTCGCGGTCGGGCGCGCGGGCGTGCCGGCGGGAGTGTTCATCGGCGAGCGCGCGGCCTCGCGGGCCGTCTCACGCCCATTCTCTCGGGACGTGCCGGGCTCGCGCATCTCGCGGGCCGGTCCTGATCGTGCGGCGGAGCCTCCATTCCCCGAACCACCAGCTACCACGGAACCACCGGAACGGCTTTCCACGGACTCGGGCACGGATGGATCCCTCCCTGGGACGGCACAACTTCGATCCACGCCGGGTTCCACCCGACGTCCCCCACCCCCTGAGTCTCCAGAATATCGGCCCGCGAGGGTGCGGCGATTGCCCAGGACTTTGTGGATTCCCGACCTGTCGATCCTCACACATCCCCCACGTTCCCACACCGCGGGAGGCTGAACCCGATCCGCAACGCCGGGGCGAAGGGTTCCCTCAGCGGGCGAGCAAGGCGAGCCCCTCGATCAGCCGTTCGTCGGCGTCGCGGTGCCCGAGCGTGAGGTCCAGCGAGGTCCCCGTCGCGAGCCGGCGCAGGAACGCGCGATGGGCCGGTGCGTCCGCCGTCTGGGCGTCGGACGTGCGGAGGCGGTAGCGGAGCGTTCGGAGCTTTGGTGCCCGGTCGGGCGAGCGGGCGGGCGGGTCACGCGGGGGCTCGATGCGCACGCGGGCAAGGTCGCAGGCCCAGAGCGGCGCCGCCGAGGGACGACTCCACAACGCCGCGGGATCGACGAGCGCTAGCCGCTGGTCCGTCAGCACCAGAACTCCCGACAACGCACGCGGCACGAGCCCGGTCGCCTCGCCCAACTCTGTCCCCAGCGGAATGGCGAGTAACACGCCCGAGATGACGCTCACCGGTAGCGACTCCTCGGCCACGGCCCACCCGATGACGCGCTCGCCCGGACGCAGGTGATGTCGCAGCGCCGGGCGGAAACGATGAATCGAGTAACCGGACGTCAGGCCTCGGAGGAGGGTGCCGAACAGGGCCATTGCGGGCTCCGCGGAAGTCAGAGAACCACGGCGAGGGTCAGCACGACGGCCATGACCGCGGCGCACGCGCCCTTGAGGATCGTCGCGAGCAGCCGGCCAAGCGCCGCGCCCGTGCCCACGCGGGTCGAGTCGGTCCAGCTCTTGCCCTCGGCGCCGCGCTCGGCGAGCAGCGCGCCGACACCCGCGCCCACCGCCGCGCCCAGGATCGTGCCGATCGGAAAGAGCAGGACGATCGAACCGACGACCGCGCCCGCAAAGGACCCGACGATAGCAAAGAGCGCGGCCTTGTTGCTACCGCCGGTCTTCTTCGCGCCCGCGGCGGAAGAGAAGAACTCCAGCGCCTCGCCCAGCACCGCGAGCGCGATCAGCGCGCCCAGCGCCCACCAGCCGACGAGGCCCGGGACCCACCACTTGATCAGCGCCGCCGCCGCGACGGTGACCCACGTGCCGGGCAGCGTCAGCAACGTCAGCAGCACGCCGAACCACGCGACGAAGATCGCGAGCGAGCCCGCGAGGATCGGCTGCGCCGCATCGGTGGACCAACGCTCCCAGAACTTCCAGGGTGCGCCCGCGGGCGCCGCGGGGCTGCTGGACACCGAAGCCCACGCCGACGCGGGGACAAGCGCGAGCATCCCCCACGCGCACGCGAGCGCGGGGGCGACGGCGCGGCTGGTCAGAGATCGTGAGGGCCGATCGGTCATGCCGGTCGCCTTGTTGGGATTCGGGCCCGTGCGGTTGCGGGACGTGCGGGAGTTACTCGGGCTTGGGCGCCGCGGCGGCCTCGGCGGCGGCTTCTTCTTCCGCGCGCTTTCGCTCTTCCTCGGCGACTCGCTCGGGGAACGCGGCCTTTTCCATCGCGAGGATCCAGTCTTCGAGCGGTTCGTAGACGTAGAGGTCGAGCTTGAGCTCGCCGCCCGCGTGCGGGCCGCCCTTGCCGTCCTTGAACGTCAGGAAGACGAGAAACTTGCCCCACTTGCGCTTGTCGACATCGGCAAGGTCGGCCGGGAGGATCTCGGTGCCGTCGGGCAGCGTGAGGGCAAGGCGCGCGGCGTTCCAGCGGTAGGTCTTCCGGCACGCGCCGATGATCACGAACAGCATCCAGAGCCCGATCGCGCCGCAGACGACCATGATGCCCCACTGCGACGGAATGTCCCATCGCTCGAGGGGCTTGGGGGTCTTGGGCGGCTGGGGCCGCTCGCCGGCCTTGACGGCGGCGGTGCCGGTCCACTTGCCGTCGAGCTCATCAAAGCGTCGGCGTGCGTCAGCAAACTGCGTGTTCGCGGGCTCCAGGTCGCCGACAACCGCGAGCTGGTCGAGCCAGTTGTACTTGGGCTGATCGAGCCCGTCGAGCGGCAGCTTGGCGCGCACGGCCTCGCGGATCCGCTCGAGCTCGCGCACCGGGTCGTCGATCGAGAGCCGATCGTTCAGCACGCCCTTGTCGCGGGCGAGCTTGAGATACTCGTACTCGTAGTAGTTGGCCGCGTTGCGTCCGCGCTCGGGATAGACCTTGACCGCGTCGTAGTAGCCCCAGCCCGAGAAGCCCAGGCATAAGGCGCAGATCAGCGACATCCGCAGCAGCCAGCGCCGGGCGATCGTCGTCGAGGTCGGCGCGGGGGCCAAGTCCGGCGCCGTCTCCGGGGCGGAGTCCTGACTGGGCGTGTTCGTCACATCGGTCATTCGGGGTGCTCCGCGTGTTCCATGCCCTCGAGGATCTGATCCCAGCAGCGTTGGGCTTGCATCGGCCCGTCGGGGCGCCTCATCAACTCGGACCAGCCGCCTTCGTCCACGCGGCGGACCGGGATGCGCGGGTATGCGGGCGGGCGGATCCGTTCGCCGTAGACGCCGATGCCCAGCGCCCGCGTCAGCCAGGAGGAATGGAGCCTCCGCGCGGCCTCGCCGTGCTCCAGGATCCGCTCCCGACTGAACCAACGCCCAAACATCAGCGCTCCAGTCTACCACCCGGGGGTCCGCCCTGCGGAACCCTCGTTTCTCAGCTTCTCGGACCTTGGGCCCCGCCGCCGACGCCTGCCGGCTGACCCTGCACGCGGCCCTTCCATGCACGCTGGCCCGTGATGTGGAGATACCACGAGTGCCATTGCACGAGCGTCATCGTGAGCACGCCCAGCGGATGCAGCACCACCGCGACCCACCCGCCGCACTCGCGCGCGTCGCCCCCGGCGCCGAACGCACGCGCGAGCGCCAGCCGCTGGAAGAGCGCCAGACCGATCGCCAGCAGCGCGAGCCCGAGCGTGATCCGGCCCTCGGCGCCCCCGCCAACAACACCGGCCAAAGCGAGCGGCGCGAGGATCCAGGGCAGCACGTGCCCGATCGCGTGGACGATCGTCACGAAGATGAGCAGACCGATCGAGCCGAGGCCTTCGAAGGCGTTCTTGGCAAAGCCGCGCCACGCGGTGGGCCAGTCGCGGTACATGCGGACGCGGACGGTGTCGCGCGCGTCGTACAGGTCGGTGCCGAAGCCGGCCTTGCGGATCGCGCGCGGGAGCTTAATGCCGTCGTGCATCGAGTCCTTGAAGCCGGCGTGTCCGCCCGAGGCGTCGTAGGCGTCGCGGCGCGCGAGCAGGAACTGGCCGCAGCCGGCGCTGGCGCTGGGAAGAAGGGAAGCGCGCATCCGGCCCATCGGCAGGTAGGACATGAGAATGAAGAAGATCATCGGCACGGTGAGGCGTTCGGCGAGCGAGAGCGTCTCCTGCCGCGGGAACGTGCTGATGAGCCCCAGACCCTTGCACGCGGGCACGCGGAGCCAGTCGGTTTCACGCGCGAGAGCCTCGGCGATCGCGCGAGAGAGAGCCCCGGGCGCGAAGCGCACATCGGCGTCGGTGAACAGGAGCCAGTCCGAGGGCGCGTCATCGCACGCCGCGAACTGCGCCATACGCCAGCAGCCGTGCTGCTTGCCGTTCCATTCGGGCGTCTTCTCGACCATCGGCACCAGGCTCACGCGCGAATCGCGCGCGGCAAGCTCGCGCACGATCTCGGGCGTGCGGTCGGTGCTCTGATCGTCGTACACCAGCACGCGCAAAGCCGGATACCCGCCCGAGAGCAGCCCCTCGACGCACGGGGCGATGTTCGCCTCTTCGTTGCGCGCGGGGATGCACACCGTCACGCGAGGCAGCGAGTTGGCTTCGCGCCCAGTGGCACGGTCGCGGGTGTAGCGGCGGATGTTGGCCGCGGTCATCGCGAGCATGAACGCGCTGATCGCCGCGCCCGATGCGGCAAGGATCTCGAGGGTCGTCATCGCGCACCCGCCCCGTTGATCTGCCCTTCACGCGCGCGGTCGGTCAGCGACGCCCGCTGGCCCCGCAATCGCAGCCAGAGGTCCATCACCGGGTTGATCCGTGCCGCACCCGCGCCTTCGAGCACACTGAAGCGCGCCGGGTCGCGCGAGATGACCGCCTCGGCGAGCTTGGCCTGATTGTCCTGCATCGCGCGGGTCAGCGCGCGGTGCCAGGCGGCGGTACTCGACTCTGCCGCGGGCGGCGTCACGCGCACGCAGCGGAAGAAGGCCTCGGGCTTCTGGTCGAGCCAGAAGGCGTACTCGATCGCGAGGGCGATGACGACGGGGTCCTTGAGGCGCGCCGCGACCATGGCCGCACCCGGACGCAGGCGGATCTCGTCGCGCACATCGGCGAAGGAACCCTGGGGCGTGATCCAGAACGCGCCCGCATGGTCGGCGTTCCTGCCCTGAGGCACGGGCGCCGCGCCGCTCTCGTAGCGCGCCAAGCGCCCGAGCACATAGTCGCTCATCGCCTGCGCGGCATCGTCACGCTCGGGCTCGATCCCAAACAGACCCAGACGCCTGAAGAACCCGAACTTGGCCAGCTCGCGCGCGTCCATCGGCACGATCGGCTCGCGCGTCGGCATCATCCGCGTGTGCAGGAGCACGCCCACCAGCGGGTCCCACCACGCGCTGTGGTTCAGCGCGACGATCACCGGACGATTGGTCTCGGTCAGCCCTTCAAACGCGCGGGGGCTCTCGGGCGTCCAGCGCACGGCAAAGAACTTCCGGCGGAACATGCCCCGCACGAATTTGCCAAAGCCGTGCAGAAACCACCGCGAGTATCGCGCAGGAACAATGCCCGCCCGTGCAAAGTCCGAGCCCGCGGGCGCGGGGCTCGTCGGGCGGGGGCTGTCGGCCTCGGGGGTCAACGCGCGAAGCTCCGCATCAGACCGTCACGAGCGAGGGCGCGGCCAGTCGCGGCGCGTCCTGCGGCCCTTCAACGCCCGGGCCCAGAGCGATCTCGGGAACGTTCACGCCCAGGTCCTCGCAGACGCTTCGGCCCGCGGTGACGCCCGACATGAGGACCATCGGCACGCCGGGGCCGGGGTTGGCGCTGCCGCCCGCGAGATAGAGGCCCTTGAAGCTGTCGGAGCGGTTGCGGGGCTTGAAGCCGCCGTGGAGGCGCCCGTGGGAGGCGAGGCCGTAGATCGCGCCGCCCTCGGCGTTGTACATCTTCTCGATGCCCGCGGGGCTGAGCGTGCGATCGACCTTGATGTGCTGCTCAAGGTCGGGCATGCCGAAGCGCTTGAGCTTCTCGATGATGACGGGGCGGTACTTTTCCATGAGCCCGCCGGGGCCGTCCCACTTCTGGCCCTCGCGGATGTACGGCGTGTGCACCAGCACGTACAGCGCCTCGCCCCCCTCGGGGGCCTGGCCCGCGTCGGTCCGGCTGGGCACGGCGAGGTAGAGCGTCGGGTCGCGCGCGGGGATGCCCGCGGTGTAGATGTCGTTGAACTCCTCCTGGCTGTTGCGGCTGAAGAGGAAGTTGTGGTGCGCGAGGTGGTCGTAGCGGCGATCGAGCCCGAGGTAGAGCACCACTCCCGAGCAGGCGGGGGTGTACTTGTTGGCGATCTTGTCGCGCGCCGAGAGCGCCGCGCCCGTGCCGATCAGGTCGCGGTAGGTGCGCTGCACGTCGCAGTTGCTGACGATGGCGTCGGCGTTGAAGCGCCGGCCGTCGTCGCACTCGACGCCCGTGACGCGCGCGCCCTCGGTGAGGACCTTGCGCACGCCCGTGCCCAGGACGAGATTGACGCCCAGCTCGCGCGCGAGCTTCTCGACGGTGCGGGCGACCATGCGGGTGCCGCCCGGAGTGTTGTTGGGCCCGAGGGGGTACCAGCACCCGTGGTCGACCTGCGCGGAGGCGATGAGGCTGAGGATCGCGGGCGCCAGGAAGGGGCTGGAGCCGACGTACTGCATGAAGTGCTCGACCATCTGCTGGACGTGCGGCTCGCGGATGTGCTTGTGGGCCGTGGCGCCCACGGTCGAGTGGATGCGCATCGCGGCGACGTCCTTGAGCAGCTCGGCTTGGCCACCCTCGACGTTCTTGGGAACCTTGAACATAAGGTCCGAGACGCCGCCGAGATCCTTATAGAAGAAGACCTTCTCGCTCAGGCGCATCATCCGGCGAGAGAAGTCGACGAAGCGCATGTAGCCCTCGCCGGGCCGGTCCTTGGGGAACTGACGGTCGAGCGCGCGGGCCATCTCGGCCGGGTCCGGGCGCAGGTCGATCACCGTGCCGTCCTCGTAATGGCAGCGCCACTGCGGGTCGAGGTTGACCAGCGTGAGGTAGTCCTCCGGCTTGCGCCCCGCGCGGCGGATGATGCCGCGGAGCACCTGGGGCAGCGTGATGATCGTCGGGCCCATGTCGAACGAGAACCCGCCCTCGCTGAAGACGTTCATCTTCCCGCCGAGGTGCGCGTTCTTCTCGATGAGCGTGACGTCGACCGAACCCTTGCTGAGGGCGCGGATCTCGACCGCCGCGGCAAGGCCCGCGAGCCCGCCGCCGATGACGACCACACGCTGCCCGCTGGGCGACGCGGACTCAGACGACGCTCGACTGCCGTTCGGGCTGACCATGCGCTTCACCTTTCCGCTCGGCGACCGGAGCGGCCGCCGCTTGAACACTTCGATCCTCACCGCCCGGATGATTCACCGCCGCGCCATCCATCCCCCCACCCACTCCCCCACCCGCTCCCCCACCACCGTACCACCACCGCAGGAACCCCGCCATCTGGCCTTCCATCTTCGCCGGGACGTTCAGGGCGGTCTTCCACAGGCCCTTGGCGATCGGCGTTGCGGTCTGGGTCACCTGCACCGGGCGCGTCATCGCGAGCAGGCCCTCGGCGCCCCGCGAAACGCCCCAGCCGCTGGGCCCGCGGCCCGAGATCGAGACGCCCGCCAAACCCGTGGGCGCGATCACGTCATTGATCGTCACCACGCCGCCCGTCAGGCCCTTGGATGAAAGCTCGGCCGCGAGCTGGCGCGCGCGCGACGCGGGCCCGAAGATCGACGTCGCCAGGTGCTGATCGCACGCGGCATGGAGGCCGATCGCCTCGCGCACGCTCTCGACGGGCACCACGGCCATCGCGGGCCCGAAGTGGGCGCCTGCGACCAAGTCCGCCCCCGCGGGGCAATCGACCAGCACGACCGGACGCATCACACGCCCGCGCGGCGGCTCGACCACGCCCTGCACCGTCCGCGCGCCCTGCGCCAGCGAGCGCAGGCACTGGGCGTAGAGCTCGGCCGCGGCGTGCTCAGAGATGAGGCGCACGGGCTTGGCCCCGGCCGCGAGCGCCGCGAGGGAGAGCAGGAAGGGCTGGTACGCCGAACGCTCGACCAGCACACGCCGGGGGGCCATGCAGGTCTGGCCCGCGTTCATGCAGAGCGCGCCGAAGAGTGCTGTCGCGGCCAGCTCGACATCCGCGCCCGCGAGCACGAAGGCCGAATCGCGCCCGGAGAGCTCGAGCGTGCTGGGCGTGAGCGAGGGCGCGAGGCGCTGGGCGATCGCGCGGCCCACGGCGGTGGACCCCGTGAAGATCACATGGTCAAAGCACGATTCCAGCAGCAGCCGCTCGCCCGCCGCACGCGTGGGCTCGGTCGCGTCGATCGTCGCGGCATCCATCCCAACATCCGCCAGCGCCGCCCGCGCGAGCGAAAGCAAGAGGGCCTGCGACCGCGGCGCGTTCTCGGAGGGCTTGACGACCACGCGGTTGCCGGCGAACACCGCCTGCGCGAGCTGGATGCCGAGGAGCTGCACGGGATAGTTCCACGTCGCGATGATCGCCACGCGGCCGAGGGGCTCGCGCGCGAGGCGCACGCGCCGGCCCAGGCCCAAGAACCCGCCTTGGAGAAACCCGCCGCCGCGGGAAGAGGTCGCGAGCACGCCCGCGCCCCGGCGTTCGAGCCATCGGCAGGCCGAGAGCAAGGGCCAGAGCTCGCTCGTGAGCGTCTGCCAGCGCGGGCGAGCAAGTTCCTCGCCGACGGCCTGCGCGAGCGCGTCGAGATGGGCCGCAAGTCGCAGCCGGAACGCACGGACCCACGCGCGGCGCTGTGCCAACGGCGCGGGGCGAGCGGAGATCATCGGGGTGTCAACCAGACCGGTCATCGCCCGAGAGCGTAGGAATCGAAGCCCCGGTCGTCGGCGGCTCGTCCTTGATCACGCGGACGGTGACGCCCGGCGGCCGGGGCGAGGTCGTGGGCGGGTCCGAGCGCTTGGGCGCTAGCGGCTGAGCGGGGATTGGTCGTCGGCGCTCGAAGCGCTCTGGAACGCCTGAACTGGAGAAGGACGTTCGGCTCCGCTTCTGCCGGTGCCCGCACTCGGGGCATCGCACGCGGGCGAGGGGCTTGTCGGAGAGTAGCGCGGAGAGATCAAACTTGCAACGATAGCAGAGAGGATGGCACGTCACCGACGCGCCCCGCGGCATGAAACGTCGTGGAATTACATTTGACTTGTAGTTAGCAATCAAGGCACCGATAATCGATATCAACAATACTCCCGCAACCACGATTCTCTCAACTGGCCACCCTCGCCAGTTCGGGTGAAATACCACAAGAGCAACGACAAGAGAAGAACCAAACAGTATAGTAAAGACGATAGTCCACGCCCTAAGCGCCATCCTTGTCCGCTGGGATGCATAGACAGCGACGGCGTCGGAAACCCAACCACTCCGCGACAATGAAAACGCCAACCCGATTAACCACAAAGCTCGCCGGTTCACCAAAACCTCACAGTCCATCGCTGACGTAGGGCCGAAAGCACAGCACCCGAAGATTATGGAAGCGGGAACGGAGCAGGATCCCATCGATGCCCCTGGGGCCACGCACACCACTTTTGGAGAATCTGCCCCTCGCAAACCTCCTCGCACAACGAGCAGTACGATTTACAATTGATGTACGAGGACAAGCAAAGAGCACGATATCCGATCGATGACGTCGCGCCCTCGGCGATTGCGGCAGCTGTGCCTCCCGCAGCAGAGATCACCATCGCCGCTTTAACACCGACGATCGCCTTCAAACCAACGCCTGCCGTGCAGGCGGCGGACTCGAACTCGATGTGCCGAATTCGATCAATGCGCGCCAGGAAAGGCTCACCATCGGAGTTCCAACCGCTGACGATCTGGCCGTGGGTATCGGGGTGCCACGACAGCGAGTACATGGCGTCGGGCGGATCGGTTCGCGAGAACAGCGTCAACCAGATCCGATCCAGCAACCGCTGCAACCGCATCACTTCTTCAGGGATCTGCGTCTCACCCTCGGAGGGATTGCCGCCGCCGCCCTGGGATTGGGCACGCGCGATCGAGGGCGCAAACACGCCAAGCACCAGCATTCACGCGATCACCTGAAGCCACTTCATCATCGCACACCTCGCGGACTGCGGCAATGTACCGAAATCGCTCCGTCGAGGTGCGGGGAACAAGTCGATTTTTCGATGTTTTCTCTTCACCCTACCGGACATGTCGGTCCGCGATATTACTGACATCGCGAGCCGAATTCCTTGGCGTGCGCGCCGGCGT
>JANRKN010000013.1:0-2086 GCA_033763435.1 Planctomycetota bacterium | reverse complement strand
CGTCCAGATACCCGCGACGACCCAGCCAACCCGAGAGCCGTGTCTCCACCTCGTCCTCCATCGCCTCGCGCGCCTCCGCCGACGGACCCGGGTCCCCGTGGAACTCCAGCGCGCCCTCGGCTCCCTCCGTGTACCCACCGTCGAGCGCCAGCACGTGCAGGTGCGGGTACACCGAGAGCGTCTTCGTGAACCGCTGCACGAACACCACCGCGCCGTTCTGCACGGACGCGCCGAGCCGCTCGCGCTGACCGCGGAAGGTCGCCTGCACGAACACCCGCGCCATCGCGGCCAGCACGTCCTCGCGCGCCGCGAGCAGCCCCACCAGCTCGGAGGGCGGCGAGAGCACATACTGCCGGATCGGGACCTCCGGGAACACGCGCTCCATCAGGCGGGCCGAGACGTCGAGCATCCGCCGCGCGCCGCAGCTCGGGCACAGGCCTGAGACGTCTTCGACTTTCTTGCGCTTGTCGGGCACGAAGAGCTGGTCACCCTCGCGCAAGATGTTGGGATCCTTTCGGAGTTCGCGGAGCTTGTCGTTCTCGTAGTGATTCCAGACCGTTTCCCAGAACAGCCCGTGTGCTTCGGCGATGGCCGCCGTCGTGTCGCCTTGTCTGACAGTGATTCGTCGGCCTGACACTCCGATCAGATAGCCTGGATCTCAGGTTGATTCCAGTCCCACAGAGGCGACGCGGAGGCTATCTCCACCGTGGAGCACGGCGCAGGGCGCTCGTCGATGCGACACGGCAGCTCTGGCCAGCGAGGTCAACCGAGTCGACACCGCCGCCGGAGCCTGGCGCTTCAACGAATCGCGCTTAGCCGCACGGCGCTGAACGAGCTGACCACCTCGCCTGGGCGCGGCCCGATGAGCGGTATCGCAGCGGTGGAGTTTTGGTAGGCGCGGCAGGTGACCGCATCGCCCGGAGCGAGCGGAACAAGGCTGCGGGCCCGAAACGTCTGGACATAACCGTCTCCAAAGCCGGCCGCCACATCGGTCCTGGCCCCGTTCACGAAGATGCCCGCCTCGAAGTATATGTTTTGATTGCCGGGCCCACCGAAGATGATGTTGCACGCGATATCGTAGAGGCCAGCGCGAACGGGCGCGAACGTCGCGGTTGCTGGGTTGTACTCGCCGCGCGAGTCGAAGACTTCGGCATCGAAGATGATGACCGGTTGTGTCTGGCCCGGGATCGACTGCGCCATGGTGGTGCGAGCGAGAAAAGCAGACAACGTCTCGAGGCCAGCGATTCGCGCCTCGAGCGCGCCGGAGGCGCTACTCGCGCGACCGGCCTCGATCGCGTACGGGCTCGCGCCGACCTTGCTGCGTCCTAGCGAGATCTGGCCGACCACGACCTCTGCCCAGAGCTCGGGGTTGGCTTCGACAGCCGGGCGGCAAGTTGCGTCGAGCGCAACTCGAAAGCGGCCTTTCGCAATCGCCGTGTTCGCACGGATCGTCGAGCACTCGAGGTCCTCAGTGGCCTGGCTCGTGGCGCTCGACCAAACTCGAATGGTGATATCCCTGGGCCCGTCTACTGGGTTGCCGTTATCCTCCAAGACGCCCGAATACCAGAGTGGGTCGTTGGAGGGCGCGCCTGTGGCCCGAACGGGCCCCACGCGCAGCATAATGACGCAGGCAAGGAGGAGAATGAAAACAGCGCTGTACAGAGAGTGACTTTGGACTTTTGACGCCATTAGGGGGCAAGCCTAGCATCGCACCGGCGGGGCGGGCAAGGGGCCGAGCCCGCAGGAACAAAGCGGCGGCCTCAGATCTGCCGACCACCATTCAGGCCGCTCAGTTTCCAACGATGAGCGTCGCAAGGAGCGGAACCAGCGTCACTGGCTGTCGAATGGGGCCACGCCCGAAGGCGAGCACCGGTCGTGCCGAGAATGTGAGTGTGGCGCTAGAACGACCCGCCCAACAGGATGTTCTGCCCGGGCGGGGGCGGATGGCGGATAGGAAGAATTAGCCCGTTCACGGTTTCCGTCTCCCCTCGTGCAAGGCCGATCGTAGGGAGAGCACCCCAGCCAAACGCGACGCAACCCCCCCGCCGACTTCGCGATGGCCCGCCTCGCGACCAACTTGAGGGGG
>JANRKN010000012.1:0-3224 GCA_033763435.1 Planctomycetota bacterium | reverse complement strand
CGCGGGTGAGAGCGCGGCGAGCACGGGGCCCGCGAAGGGGATGCGCCCGGCCGACTGCCAGCCGCAGAGCCCGACCATGCCCGCGGTGATCGCGACGATGGTCACGCTTGACACCACCGAGCCCAGCGTGCCGCGGCTCTTGAGTGACTGCTGCAGGCCGATCATCACGCAGAAGGCGACGAACGGAATCACCGCGAGCGGCGCGAGCAGCGCGGCCTCGGGGAGCGTCACGGGCATCATCAGCGTCGCGGCGGGCGCGGCCGGAGCGGCGGGCGTCGTGCCCGGAGGGGGCATGTTCGTCGGCCCGGTCAGCGCCAGCGGCGTCGCGATGCCGTTCGCACGCCCGAACCCGTCGAACGCGACGTACAGCCCCGAGAGCATCAGCGTGCCCAGCGGCACCATCAGCATCGGGAGCAGGTACGCGATCAGCCCCTTGAGCTTGCCGGTGAGGTACTTGGCGGGCGTGATGGGCGTGGTGAGCAGCAGGTCGAGCGTGCCGTCCTCGCGCTCGCGCGTCACGGCAGTCGCGGACATGTTGATCGCGACGAGGGTCAGGACGATCAGCTCGCCGATGACCGTGGCGCTCAGCGCAAAGCGGAAGCCCGCGTGGTCGAGCGTCTGGAAGTGATACGCGAGGATCAGCCCGAGGCCGAACAGCCCGCCCAGCGCGACAAACGCCCACCTCGCGGCGATGCGTCCGAGCGTCGCGTTGCGAGCGGTGGCTTCACGCCAGGCGATTGGGTTGGCGCCGACAGTCCGCGGCGCGCGGTGCTCGGCCTTGGCGGCGCCCAAGCCAAAGACCTTGCGGTACCACGGCACGCCCGTCGAATCGGTCGTGATCTGCCCCAGGCCCCCGAGCCGCACGGTGACGACCGAGACGAGCATCAGGAACACCGAGAGCCCCGCGGCGATGTACGCGTAGGTCGCGACCGGGCGCTCGAGGAACCAGCGCGCGAGGCCCGTCTGCGAGCCCGGGGCCGCGGCGGGATACGCCGAGGGATTCAGGAGCGAGCTGAGCGTGAGGAACGGGTTGAGCGCGGTGAGGAACGTGACGCCGTTGCCCCCGCTGGCGCCCATGCCGCGCGAGCGCAGGAAGGCGTCGATCGCGTAGGTCGCGGCGAGGTAGGAGACGACGGAGACGTAGAAGGCGAAGACCGCGCGCTTGCCGACGACGCGCGAGACGGCCAGGGCGATCGCGATGGAGCCGACGACCAGCGCCGCGCAGCCCGCGACGAGGTAGCTGAGAAGGATCGCGCGTCCGGGCACGCCGCCGAAGTACTGGGTGATGGCAAAGAGCGGCAGCGAGGCCATGAGCAGCGCGAGGATGAAGAAGAGCCGCCCGAGGAGGTTGCCCAGGACGATCTGCGCCGCGCTCATGGGCGTGGTGAGCAGGACTTCCCAGGTCTGGGGCGAGGCTTCCTGTTCGATCGCGCCGGCCATGAACACGGGCGCGAGGACGCAGATGAGGCCGATCTGGAGATACGCGACCCATTCAAAGCTCGCGGCGCCCGCGGCGGCGAGCTCGCTGAAGGGCATCTCGCCCTTGCCCCCGTGGTAGAGCATCGACCAGAGCAGGACGATGACCAGCACCGCGAGGTACGCCGAGCGGATGATGTTGTGGCGCATCCGGCGTGAGCCGTTCTGCACCAGGCGCACCGCGATCGGGTTCAGCGGCCCCAAGGTGAGGATCCAGCGGAGAAACACGGGCATGGGGCCATCGTAACGCCCGGCCGGACGGCCCGCGCCGGAGCTACGCTGATCTTCATGCGGATCCTGCTGACCAACGACGACGGGCTGCGCGCGCCGG
Source organism: Planctomycetota bacterium (assembly GCA_033763435.1). Lineage (GTDB taxonomy): Bacteria > Planctomycetota > Phycisphaerae > Phycisphaerales > UBA1924 > JANRKN01. The sequence continues at coordinate 1,417 of JANRKN010000012.1, read as the reverse complement.
GCATCATCGCGCTGCACGAGGCCCTGACCGACGCGCACGGACACTTCGGGGGCCCCCTGCCCGCGACGCGCGACGACACTACCCGCGCGCCGCGCGATGTCGTCTTCACCGTCGCGCCGCTGACGGTGCAGTCCGCCACGAGCCACGGCGTCACGTTCCATCAGCCGCTGATGGTCCGCGAGATGAGCGTGACGGAGAAGATGCACGGCATCGCGGTCGACGGCCGCCCCGCCGACTGCGTCAAGCTCGCGTTCTCGTGCCTCTGGCCCGAACGCTTCGGCGAAGGCCGGCCGGACCTGGTCATCTCGGGCATGAACGCGGGCGCGAACTGCGGGATTAACGTGATCTATTCGGGCACGGTGGCAGCGGCGATCGAGGGCGCGTTCCTGGGCGTGCCGAGCATCGCGGTGTCGCTGCTGCTGGGCTCGGGCAAGCCGAAGTTCGATGTCGCGGCGCGGCACGCGCGCCACGCGATCGAGCGGCTGCTGCGCGCGGGGCTGCCCAAGGCGCACGAGTGTCTCTCGATCAACATCCCCGCGACCGAGCGCGACGGGCCCACGCCCGAGATCCGCATCTGCCCGATGAACACGCACGGGCTGGTGGATCGCTTCGAGAAGCGCACGAGCCCGGGGGGCGAGACGTACTACTGGGCCGCGGGGCACGGGCTGGACTTCCACGCGACCGAGCACGAGTCGGACGTGGACCTGCTCATGAAGGGCTTCATCACCGTGACGCCCCTGACGTACGACCTCACGCGGCGTGACCGGCTCGACCACTGGCGCTCGGTGCTGGGATGAGCGCCGCGCGGCCCGGCAAGCCCCGCCGACGGCGAGCGCTCGTGATCGCCGGTGTGCTGCTCGCCCTCGCGGCGTTGGTCGGCGGCGCGCTGGCGTACCGCTCGATGAACTCCATGCCCGGCGCGAAGGCGACGCCCGCGCAGATCGCGGCGCTCGCGCGCGCGAGTGTGGGCGAGGGCGATGCCAAGGTCGCGTACCTCCGCGCGGGCGATGGGGCGAGGCCCCGCGTGATCTATGTCCATGGCACGCCGGGCGACTCGCTCGCGTTCGCGGACTTTCTCGTGGATCCGCTGCCGGGCTTGGAATCGATCAGCGTTGACCGGCTCGGCTTCGGCAGCTCGGGCGCGCAGGCCGGGGGCGAGCCCTCGTTTGAAGCGCAGGCCCGCGCGCTTGTGCCTTTGCTCGTCGAGCGCGAGGGTCACTGGCCGATCCTCGTGGGACATTCGCTCGGCGGGCCGATCGTCGCGAAGCTCGCGGCAATGGAGCCGGGCAAGGTCCGCGCGGTTGTGCTTGTCGCCGCATCGATGGACCCGGTGCACGAGAACCCCGGCCCGTGGCAGCGGCTGGTGACGGTCGGGCTCATCCGCACGCGGCTCCCGGCGGCGCTCAACCACTCGCTG
>JANRKN010000011.1:0-35685 GCA_033763435.1 Planctomycetota bacterium | reverse complement strand
CCCTGCACGAATAACCCTGCTGCATGAATATGACTGCCTACAAGACTCCGCCCCCCCGGGGGGGGGGGGGGGGGGGGGGGGGGGGGGGGGGGGGGGGGGGGGGGGGGGCGGGTGGTGGGGTCTTTGGCCGCGGGGGGGCGGGGGGGGGGGGGTGAGGGCGTGTGGCCTTCGACGGTGCTGCTGATCGGTGACAAGGTGGTGACGGACGCGCCACCGGAGGAGAGGTATCCGTTTCAGCTGGATCTGGGCGAGGCTTGGAAGGCGTGGACGGGCCTGCCGTTTGTGTATGCGATGTGGGTGTGTCGGCGTGCGGAGGCGGGGAGCGAATGCGTGAGGCTCGCGGCGGCGGCGCTGGACCGTCAGCGTCGGCACAACCGGACGCGGCTGGATTGGATCATCGCGACGCGGGCGCCTCAGGCGCGCTGGCCTTTGGACCTTGCGCGGCGGTATGTCGGGGAGCTGCTGCGGTATGAGGTGGGTGATCGCGAGCGCGAGGCGGTGGGGCGGTTCTGGGCCGAGGCGCGCGGGGTGGGGCTGCTGCCCGACGGGCCCGCGCCGACGTTTGCTGAGTGAGTGAAGCATGCCGGCGTTCTCGCGGCTGAGGCTGGGGTTTCTGGAGGATCTGGCTCGCGAGCTGCGCTTTGCCTCGCGCGAGGCGCTGACGCGCGATATTGCGCGCGCGCAGACGCTGGCGCGCGAGCTGATGGACGGTGGTGAGGGAGAAGCGCGCGAGCTGCCCGTCGAGTGGGTGCTGTTTCGGCTGACGGGCTACCGGCCGAGCGGCGCGGTGGTGTCGACGGGGGTTGCGCTCGTGCGCGCGGGCGAGGTGCTGAGCGATCTGTCGGCGCTGGTCGAGCGGTTGTCGGCGTGGGCGGAGCTCGAGTCGGAGCAGGAGCTGCGCCGGGGCGGGTTGACGCTGGCGGAGCTTACCCAGCGCTGGGGGTGCGACCGCAAGACGATCGAGCGGGCGCGGCGACGGGGCCTGATCGCGATGCGGACGCGCGGCGCCGGGGGACGGGCGACGCTCGTGTTCGCGCGGGAGATCGTCGAGGCGTTTGAGCGTGCCCGGAGGCAGGCGGGGGCTGACGCGGAGAATCGTGTCGTGTTCTCGAGGCTGACCGAGGCCGAGCGCGGCCGCGCGAGGCGCTGCGCGGGGCTGTATCTGCGGGTCGGGCTTGGGCGGGCGGAGGTGATTGCGCGCGTCGCCCGGCGGCTTGGGCGCGCGAGGGGCACGGTGCGTGCGGTCATTGCGCCGATGTTCAAAGAGGCGCGCCCGGGCGCGGTGAGGTTGTCCGCGCGCGTGGGGCGGGTGGTGGATCGGCTGCTCGCGACGGGTCGCGAGGCGGGGGATATCGCGCGGCGAGTGGGCGTGACGCGGCGCGCGCTGCTCCGCGCGGCGCATGTGTACCGCGCGCAGTGGCTGATGAGGCTCGCGCCCTCAGACCGCGGGCTCGCGGGGCCCGTGATGGAGGCGTTCGCGCGGCCCGACGCGGCGGAAGTGCTGCTCGCGCCCGAGCCGGTGCGGGCGGGCCTGTCGTGGGAAGAGACGGGCGAGGGCAATCCGCCGATCGCGTTTGTCGAGCGCACGAGGCTGGTGGCGCTGCAGTTTCTGAAGTTCCGCGCGCGCGGCATCATCGCGGCGATCGATCGGCATGATCCGGCGTCGGCGATGATCGATGAGGCGCTGACGCTCGTGCGCTGGGCGGCGCTGCTGAGGCTCGCGCTCGTGAGACAGGAGCTCGGGACGATCACGCGGACGCTTGCGACGCTCGGGGGCCGGCCTTCGGGTGAGGTGGTGGTGCGCGCGGTTGAGGCGGCGCGGGGGGCGATCGACGCGGCCGACCCGGCGTCGGAGGGAAGGCTGGCCGCGGGCGTCACGCTCGCGGTGACGCGCGCGCTCGCGCCACGGAGCGGAGCGCGGGGGGTGATGGGTTCGGCGGGCTCGGGCGCTGAGGTTCTGCGGGGCTGGTCGAAGGTGGTGCTCGCACCGGTGGGGCCTTTGGTGTTGCCCGCGTGGGTGCGTGCGCGAGCCCGGCGGACGGCGGGCGAAGGTGCGGCGTGGCTGATCGCGCGGCACGGGCTTGCGGGCGCGGCGCCCAGGTCGATGGCCGAGCTGGCCCGCGAGCGCGGGTGGTCCTGGCCCCGCGCGGTGGCGTTCGAGCGTGCGGCGCTGCGCGCGGTGCGCGCGGGTTGACGCGATGCGAGCCCGCGGACCGGCCATAATCAGATGATGAGTTCGTACGTGCTCCATCGCGGGGCGCTGGGCGATTCGGTGCTGCTGTGGCCTTTGCTGCGGGCGCTGCGGTCGCTCGGCGGCGTGACGCTCGTGAGCGATGCGTCCAAGGCGATGCTCGCGGCGCGGGAGCTTGGGGTGCGCGGCGAGTCGGCGGAGTCGGCGCGGTATTCGGCGCTGTATGTGCCGGGCGCGGCGGGGCACGGGGCGATCAAGGCCGTGGCGGGTGTTGCGCGCGTCATCAGCTTCGCGTGCCCGCAAGGGCTTGAGGAGAGCTACAAGGCGAATCTGGGCGCGATGTTCCCGGGGGCGCAGTTGCTGTTGGTCGATCGGCCTCTGGACCGGACGCTGGCGCTGGAGTTTGCGAGGCACTTTGCCGTGGGGCGCACGCACGAGGCGACGGCGCGGCCGAACGTCGGCGGGCCGATCGTGCTGCATGTGGGGGCGGGCTCGGCTGGCAAGCGCTGGCCTCTGAGCGAGTGGGCCCGACTGCGCGAGCTGCTGGGCGAGGTGGGGCTTGGCCCGGTGTGGGTCGTCGCGGGCGAGGTCGAGCACGAGCAGTTCGGCAAGACGGAGCTGGAAGTGTTCGGCGCGATGCGCGGGGCGTTCATGGGCGAGCTGGGCGAGCTGGCCGACCTGCTCCGCACCGCGCGGACGGTGGTGGTGGCGGATTCGGGCCCCGCGCACCTGGCGGCGCAGCTGGGCGTGGGCGTGGTGGCGCTCTTTGGGCCCACGATGCCCGAGCGCTGGGCGCCGATCGGCCCGAGCGTGAAGGTGGTGGCGCCCGCGTCGCCCATGAGCATGGACTGGCTGGGCGCGGGCGAGGTGTTTGAGGCGGTGCGGGAGATGGTGACGCGATAGACTCTGCGCATGCCGAGCGTGACTGCCGCGAGCGTGGAAACCGTGCGATTGATGGTGGGGCTGGAGGTCCATGTCGAGCTTGCGACGCGGACGAAGATGTTCACGCGGGCGCGGAGCCCGGCGTGCCCGGCGAACTATGGCGTTGAGCCGAACGCGCTGATCGATGAGACGGTGCTCGCGCTGCCCGGCGCGCTGCCCGTGATGAACCGCGCGGCGGTCGAGATGGCGATGATGGTCGGGCTCGCGCTCAATTGCTCGATCGCGCGGCAGACCAAGTGGGACCGCAAGGGCTACTTCTATCCGGACCTGCCCAAGAGCTATCAGATCTCGCAGTACGACCTGCCGCTGTGCTTTGATGGTGCGGTCGATGTGCCGAGTGTCGATGAGCGGGGCGTGGCGACGACGCGGCGGATCGGGATCGTGCGGGCGCACCTGGAGGAGGACGCGGGCAAGCTGCTGCACGAACTGCCGGGCGGGGGCGCGGGAGCGAAGATTGATTTTTCGATCGCGGACTACAACCGGGCGGGGACGCCCTTGCTGGAGGTGGTGACGGCGCCGGACTTCACGAGCGCGGACGAGGTGGTGGCCTTCGCGCGGATGCTGCGGAATCTGTGCCGGTTCTTGGGTGTGTCCGAGGGGGTGATGCAGCGCGGGCACATGCGGTTTGAGCCGAACATCAACTGCGTGATGACGCTGACGGACGGCACGGTGGTGCGGACGCCGGTGGTGGAGATCAAGAACCTGAACTCGTTCAAGGCGCTCCGCGGCGCGATCGAGCACGAGCGGGCCGAGCAGCCGAGGCGCTGGCAGCAGGACGGGCGGGTGATGGGCCCGGGACAGAAGGTGACGCGCGGGTGGGACGACCATGCCGAGCGGACGTTTGTGCAGCGGGAGAAAGAGGACGCGCAGGACTATCGGTATTTCCCGGATCCGGATCTTCCGCCGGTGGTGGTGGGTGAGCGTTGGCTTGAGGAGGTGCGGGGGCGGCTGCCCGAGCTTCCGGCGGCGCGGCGGGCGCGGTACATCGGGCAGTACGGGCTGGGCGAGAAGGAGGCCGACGCGCTGGTTGAGGAGCGCGACGTGTGCCTGTTCTATGAGTCGGCGGTGGAGACGCTGACGGCGATGGGCGTTGAGCATGTGCGGGCGGGGAAGGTCGCGGCGAATCTCGTGCTGCAGACGGGGCTGAAGCTGGCCAATGAGCGGAGCAAGGCGTCGATCGCGGACGGCGGTGAGCCGGTGCTGGTGCACGAGCTGGGGATCACGGCGGCGCAGGTCGCGGGCATTGCCAAGCTGCGTGAGGATGGGAAGGTGAACAACCAGGCGGTAGAGCCGATGTTTGTTGCGTGCTGCGCGGAGCCGGGGGCCGCGGTGGAGCAGATCGCGCAGCGACTGGGTGTGCTGATCGTGCGCGATGATGCGGCGCTGGCGCGGTGGATCGAGCAGGTCCTGGCGGCGAACGCGAAGGTGGCGGAGGATGTCCGCGGCGGGAAAGTGCAGGCGGTCGGGCGGCTGGTGGGCGAGGTGATGAAGCTGGCCGGGGGACAGGCGGACGCGAAGACCGTGCGGGAAGAGATCCTGAGGAAACTCGGGGCGGGCTGAGTGGTTGTGGCGGGGCGGCGGCTTGCGGCTGTCCGAGGTTCGGGGGACAGCGTGGATGAGGTGGGTGTGAATGTTGCGGCGTCTGCGAGATTCCGGCGCCGCGCGGGTTGTGCCCGCGCGTGATCGGTGGTACACCGGGGGCGGGCGTGCGCGCGACAGGCGTGACTCGCTCGTGGAGCGCGACCCGATGAACACGGCACGCATGGTGAAGGCGTCGGCGGCGATGGTTCTGGCGGCGGCGGGGCTCGCGCGGGCGCAGACGGCTTACACGTGGAATGGGCCGGCCTCGGGCGTGTTCAATAGCGCGGGCAACTGGTCGCCCTTCGGCATCCCGGACAGCTTCGGCGAGTACTTCTTGTTGCAGGGCGCGACCGCGACGCTGAACGCGTCGATCGCGGTCGACAAGTTCGGGCTTGGCGGCGGGACGGTGGTGGTGCCGGGGTTTCTGACGTTCGGCGTGCGGGCGGACGTGCCGGGCGCGATGGGCGGCAAGGGGATCGGCGGGGGCGGTCGGCTTCTGCTCGACGGGACGCCCGGCTCTGCGACGATGCTGATCTACGGCGCGCCGGGCGAGTACTTCATCTACGGCGACGCGGGCCAGAGCATTGCCGACATCGAGATGACCGACACGACGGAGCAGCAGATCACGGGCACGGCCTCGGGGGTGGGTTTTCTGTTCCGCGGGCGACGGCTGTTCGGGGCGGGTTCGATCGGTCAGAACGTGCTGGCGCTGGGGCTGCAGCGGGAGCCGGGCGGGCCTCTAGCGCCGGTGATCGAGGCGACGTTCCCCAACAACGCGTTGACGATCGACCCGCAGGACGCGAGCGGCATGCTGATCGACGACGGCGTGCTGCGCGCGGGCGGGGGCACGCTGGTGCTGACGAGCTCGACGTTCACCGGGATCAACGGCGCGCGGTTTGAGGTCAGCAACGTTCACCCGAACAACCAGATCGTGCTGTCGAGCACGCGGGTCGTGGGCGGGCTGTTCGTGGGTCCGGCGGCGCCCACCGCGGGGCAGGTGGTCCGGATCGAGGGCGCTTCGACGATTGCGGATGCCGAGATCAACGCGACCGTGCTGACGCAGGGGTTCCGCTCGCTGACGCCCGAGGGCACGCTGACGCTCGCGCCCAACGGACGCATCAGCTTCGCGGGCACGCCCGGGGGTGCGTTCTTGGTGGTTCGCACGCCGTCGGCGACGCTGACCGGGCCGGGGGGCGCGGAGATGTCGAACACGCCGGAGAATTACTTTACGGCGAGCGTGGTCGGTCACCGGCTGGTGAACGATCTGGGGTTGGGGATCCGCGGCGCGGGCTTCATCGGGCAGAACGTGCTGGACGTGCGGAACCTGACGCTGATCGAGGCGGTGGGGTCGGCGGGGCTGCGGCTGGATCCGCCGGACAGCTTCCCGCTGGCGAACCTGGGAACGATCCGCTCGACGGCCGGTGCGACGCTGACGATCGAGAACGGCACGGTCAACAACGCGGGCGGGGTGCTCGAGGCGCTGGTGGGGTCGGGCTTTGCGCTCTCGAATGCGCGGATCGCGTCGGGCGAGCTGCGGGCGCCTGATGCGGCGTTCACGGTCGACGGGACGGTGACGCTGGCGAACGTCGCGATCTCGGGCGGGTCCACGGTGCTGACGCAGGGGTTCAGGGCGCTCGCGCCGGAGGGCGTCGTGAGCTTGGGCGACGGGGCGCGGCTTAGGCTGCAGGGAACGCCGGGTGTTGCGTCTCTTCAGGCGCGAACCGCGAACGTCACGCTCCAGGGCGCGGGCGGGATCTCGATGTCGAACTCGACGGAGAACCAACTCACCGCGACGGTGGTTGGGCATCGGCTCGTCAACGAGCTGGGCGCGGGGATCGTCGGCGCGGGGAACATCAGCGGCAATATTCTCGCGGTGACGAACCGGTCGCTGATCGCTTCGGCGGGCTCGGCGGGGCTGACCATCGATCCGCCCGACAGCTTCCCGCTGCTGAACGAGGGCGAGATCCGTGCGGGCGCCGGGGCGCCCATGACGATCATCAACGGCACGGTGGACAACAGCCAGGGCGTGCTGACGACCGAGGCGGGCGGGTCGATGTCGCTCTCCAATCTGCGCGTCGCGGGCGGGTTCATTGAGGCGAGCGAGGGCGGGCCGGTCCATGCCGCGGGCACCCTCACGATTGCCGATGCGACGCTCTCGGCGTCGACGGTGCTGAACGTGCCCGGGTTTGCCGTGTTTGTGCCTGAGGGCACGCTGGCGATCGAGGGTCAGGTGAGGCTGAACGGCACGCCGGGCCAGGCGGTGCTGCAGAACCGTACGCCCCTTGTGCAGCTTGTGGGTGGCGGCAGCGTCGTGATGCGCAACTCGTCGGAGAACTTGCTGACCGCCAACGTCGTGGGCTACCGGCTGATCAACAACCTCGCGGGCGGGATCGTCGGCGCGGGGAACATCGGCGGCAACATCCTGGACGTGCAGAACCAGACGCTGATCGAAGCCCGCGGCAGCGCGGGGATGGTCGTCGATCCGCCCGACTCGTTCGCGCTCGACAACAACGGCGTGATGAGCGCGGCCAGCGGCTCGACGCTGACCGTGCTCAACGGCACCGTCGACAACGCTCAGGGCACCCTCCGCACCGCTTCGGGCTCGTCGATGGTGCTGAGCAACCTGCGCGTCAGCGGCGGCATGATCGAGGGGCCCGCCGATGGGCCGATCTCGATCGCGGGCACCGTGACGCTCGCGGGCGTGACGATCGGGCCCGATGCCGTGGTCAATGTGCCGGGCTTCACGGTGTTGGTACCCGAGGGGACGGTGACCGTCGCGGGCCGGGTGCGGGTCAACGGCACGCCCGGGAACGCGGCGGTCCAGGTTCGCACGCCGACGGCGACGCTCGCGGGCGCGGGGACGGTGCGACTCAAGAACACCTCGGAGAACACGCTCACGGCGAGTGTCGTCGGGTATCGGCTCGTGCTCGAGGGCGTGACGCTGGCGGGCTCGGGGTTCGTGGGCAGCAACATCATGGCGCTGACCAACCGGGGGACGATCCTCGCCGACCAGTCGGTTGGGCTGGTGCTGGATCCGCCTGATTCGACGGCCAGCGCGTTGCTCAACGATGTCGGGGGCGCGATGGAAGTTGCGCCCGGCTCGTTGATGTCGATCACGACGGGGCCTTTCGAGACGCGCGGGCGCGTGGAGGTCGAGTTCGGGGGCAAGCTCGACCGCACGAGCGGGGCGATCGTGCAGACCGGGGGCGAGACGCTCGCGCACGGCGAGATCGAGGTCGACGACAACAGCTATCAGCTCCAGGGCGGGACGCTGGGCGGCACGGGGCTGGTGGACTCGAACGTCTCCCAGTCGGGCGGCGTGGTCTCTCCCGGGCCGAGCGTCGGGACGCTCGCGATGGAGGGCAACTACGCGCTGGGCGCGGCGGGCGAGCTGCGGATCGAGGGCGATGCGGCGGGCTGGGATCGGCTGAACGTGCAGGGCGCGGTGACGCTGGGGGGCGTGCTGCGGCTTGCGCGGGCGGACTTGGCCGACCCGATCTGCGGCGAGCATGTGATTCTCACGCACACGGGCGCGCGGACGGGCACGTTCACGTCGATCGTGCAGGAGCCGGGGCTGGTGGGGTCGGCGTCGGTGGTGTTTGCGCCGGGCGAGGTGAGGATTGTGTACAGGCCTCAGGACTTCGACGGCAGTGGGTTCATCGACTCGGATGACTTTGCGCTGTTCAACGACCAGTACGTGCTGGGCTGTCAGGGGCCCGGGGTTGATCCGTTCGGTCCCAATGCCGCGTGCGTGAAGAGTGCCGACTTCGACAGTTCAGGGTTTGTGGACAGCGACGACTACGCGGCGTTCGTCGTGTCGTTCTTCAACGGGTGCCTGAACTAGGCCGATCGCTGGCCGTCCAGACCCGCCCAGGGTCCGAGTTTTCAGAAATCTTTGAAAACTCGGCGGGGGGTTTCTAGACTTGGGGATGATCGCCGACGCGCTGCTGCATTCGTCTGTTCGTCAGGCCGGGGCCGAGCGGGGTTTTTCGCGCCCGCTGCGCGATGCGCGGCTGGAGCCGATCCGCGCCAAGGTGGAGGCGGGTGAGCGGCTGAGCGTGGCCGAGGGGGCGGTGCTGTTCGAGACGCCCGATCTGTACACGGTGCTGGAGCTGGCGGACCTCGTGCGGCGGCGGCTGCACGGGAACACGGCGTACTACAACATCAACCGGCACCTGAACTACTCGAACGTGTGCGCGCTGTCGTGCAAGTTCTGCGAGTTTTACCGCAAGAAGGACGATGCCGACGCGTACACGCGCGACATGGACTATGTGCGCGAGCAGGCGCGGCAGGCGGTGGAGAACGGCGCCACCGAGATTCACTCGGTGGGCGGGCTGCACCCGTATCTGCCGTTCAGCTACTACACGGACCTGTGCTCGACGATCCGCGGGACGGCGCGGGAGCTGGGCTCGGACCTGCACGTGAAGGCGTTCACGGCGGTGGAGATCGTGCACCTGGCGAAGATCGCCAAGGTGTATAAGGGGGCGCTGGGGCGGACGGCCGAGGAACGCGCCGAGCGGCGCGAGTCGATCCGCTGGGTGCTGTCGAGGCTCAAGGAAGCCGGCCTGGGTTCGCTGCCGGGCGGCGGGGCCGAGGTGTTCGACGACCGGGTGCACGATGAGGCGTACAAGGGCAAGATCCGCTCGGACGTGTGGCTGGACGTGCACGAGATCGCGCACGAGCTTGGGCTGAACACGAACGCGACGATTCTGTACGGGCACATCGAGCAGCGGCAGGATCGGCTGGTGCACATGGACATGCTCAGGCGCGCGCAGGACCGGGCGCTGGCGCGGCTGGGGTACGAGGGCGTCGCGCACCGCGGGGAGTCTGCGGGGACAGAGTCGGGCCATTTGGGGCACACGGGGCACGAGGGCGGGGATGCGCCGGTGGTGACGCTGACCAGGCCCGGGACGCTGAAGCCTGTGGAGTTTCTGACGGCGCAGGGCCTGGACTCTGCACAGCTCACGAGCAAGGGCGGGTATTACCAGACGATCATCCCGCTGCCGTTCTTCCCGGATGGGAGCGAGCTGGAGCACTTGCCGGGCCCGACGGGGCTGGAGAACTACCGCACGCTGGCGGTCGCGCGGCTGATGCTCGACAACTTCCCGCACGCCAAGGCGTTCTGGATCATGCAGACGCTGCCGATGGCGCAGGTGATGCTGCAGTCGGGCGCGGATGACCTCGACGGCACGGTGGTGTGGTACGACATCACGCACGTCGGCGGCGCGAGCACGCACCAGGAAACCAACGTGTGGACGCTGCACAAGGCCATCCGCGAGGCGGGCTTTGAGCCTGTCGAGCGTGACACGCTGTATCGGCGCGTGATTCGTGATGGGAAGAAGTGGCGGGTGGGGTAAGGCCGGGGGGGGAAAGGCGCGGGGGCGGCGGGGCCGTCGATGGCCCGTTCTGATATCGTGCGGCGATGGACCGATTTCAGGGCTTGATCGGCATCGTGGTGCTCATCGGGATTGCGTATCTGCTGAGCGCGGACCGGCGGCGGGTGGATTGGCGCGTGGTGCTGGCGGGGACGCTGATGCAGGCGGTGATTGCCGCGGCGCTGCTGAAGCTGGATCGGGTGATCGGCGTGTTTGACGCGCTGGCGCGTGGCGTGACGAAGGTGATCTCGTTCGCGGACGATGGCCGACGGTTCTTGTTTGGCAGCTTTGCCGACGCGCGGGACCCGTGGGGGTTTGTCTTCGCGGTGCAGGTGCTGCCGGTGATTGTGTTCTTCGCGTCGCTGATGGGGGTGCTGTATCACCTGCGGATCATGCAGCGGGTGGTGGCGGTGGCGGCGTGGGTGTTGCGGAAAGGTTTGCGGGTGACGGGGGCGGAGGCGATCAGCGGGGCGGCGAACATTTTCGTGGGGCAGACTGAGGCGCCGCTGACCGTGAGGCCGTACATCGCGCAGATGACGCGGGCGCAGATCATGGCGATCATGACCGGGGGGTTTGCGACGATCGCGGGGTCGGTGCTGGCGGCGTACGTGAAGATGCTGGGCGGGGCGAGCGTCGAGAGTCAGGTGCTGTTTGCGAAGCACCTGATGACGGCGAGTGTGATGTCGGCGCCAGCGGCGTTCGTGATGGCGCGATTGATGCTGCCCGAGACCGAGGCACCCCGGCCCGAGACGGTGGACGCGCTGTTGAATGATGAGGTGCCAACGCGGAACGTGATGGATGCCGCGGCGGCGGGCGCAACCGACGGGCTGAAGCTGGCGGCGAACGTGGCGGCGATGCTGTGCGCGTTCGTGGCGCTCTTGGCGATGGTCAACTGGCCTTTGGCGGACCTGTCGCGGTGGGGGCCGATCGCGGAGTGGCGCGGGGGGCTGGGGCTGCCCGAGTTCACGCTGCAGAACCTGCTGGGGCTGGTGTTCATGCCGATCGCGTGGTCGATGGGGATCCCGTGGGCGGATTGCCGGGCGTTCGGCGGGTTGCTGGGGACGCAGATCATCGCGACCGAGTTCGTCGCGTACATCGAGCTCTCCAAGCACGTCGCCGACGGGACGATGTCGAGCCGGTCGTGCCAGATCGCGACATACGCCCTGTGCGGGTTTGCGAACATCCCGTCGATCGCGATTCAGATCGGCGGCTTGTCGGCGCTCGCGCCCGAACGGCGGAGCGACTTTGCGAGCCTGGCGCCGAGGGCGATGGTCGCGGGGGCGCTGGCGTGCTGGATGACCGGGGCGATCGCGGGGGTGTTCATCGGGTGAGGTCCGTGGGGCGTGGCCCGTGGGGAGTGGGGCGTCTGTGTTCGGTCAGCGGTCGGGCTCACTCCCGAACAATCCCCGCGTGAGGTCGCCTATCCTCGGACCGGCTCGGCCGGCCCGGGTGGCCGAGCCTCAGTAGGGAACCGTCAATGATCGAATTTCTCGAGAGCTTTCTGACCGCGCAGCTGATCGTGTCGGCCGTGACGATCGCGGTAGTGGTGCACGTGATTCTGGGCGGCGTGGCGTACAGCGTGTACCTCGAGCGGAAGATCTCGGCGTACATCCAGGACCGGCTGGGGCCCAACCGGGTGGGGTTCGACTTCGGCCTGCCGGCGCTGTCGTTCCTGAAGGGGATGTGGGGGCTGGGGCAGTCGCTGGCCGACGGGATCAAGTTCCTGCTGAAGGAAGACTTCACGCCCGCGCGTGTCGACAAGGTGCTGTTCAGTCTGGCGCCGATCGTGGTGGTGATCCCGGCGCTCATGGGCTTCATCATCATCCCGTGGGGCGGCGTTTGGGACATCCCGACGTTCACGATCCCGCTGCTGAACGTGACCGTTGAGGGCGGGCCGGTGACGGTCGCGGGCGCGGACACGTCGGTGGGCATCCTGTACGCGGTGGCGATTGCCGCGCTGGGTGTGTATGGCATCACGCTGGGCGGGTACGCCTCGAACAACAAGTACTCGTTCTTGGGCGGCCTGCGGGCGACGGCGCAGATGATCTCGTACGAGATCCCGCTGGGCCTGGCGCTCCTGGCGGTGATCCTGGTCGTCGGGTCGCTCCGGCCGATCGAGATTCTGAACTATCAGAACGCCAACGGGTGGCTGCTGTTCTCGCAGCCCGTGGCGGGGGTGATCCTGTTCATTGCGATGCTGGCCGAGGCCAACCGCGCGCCGTTCGACAATGCCGAGGCCGAGCAGGAACTCGTCGGCGGGTACCACACCGAGTATTCGTCGATGCGCTTTGCGCTGTACTTCCTGGCGGAGTACAGCCACCTGATCACGTCGTCGGCGATCTTCACGATGATGTTCCTAGGCGGGTTTGAGCCGATCCCGTTCGTCACGATCTGGGGCACCGAGGCGACCGGGTTCCTGGCGGTGCTGGCGAAGGTCGGCATCTTCGCGGGCAAGACGGCGACGCTGGTCGCGTTCGCGATGGTCATCCGCTGGACGATCCCCCGCATGCGGTATGACCAGATCATGACCGTCGCGTGGAACGCGGTGATCCCGCTGGCGATGCTGATGATCGTCACGCTGTCGGTGATGGTGTACCTCGGCCAGCGCGGGCTGGTGCCGATGCTCGCGGCCAACGTGGGCATGGTGATCGTCGCGCTGCTGGTCTCGCCGTTCATGCCCAAGACGACCGCGAACAAGCGCATCCCGCTGTACGGCTCGCGCTTCAGCCCGATGGCGGGTGAGGCGGTCAACACGAGCCCGACCGACCCGATGGCGCTGGAGGATCGGCCGGTGCAGGGGTCGCTGCCGACCGCGGGCCGGTGAGCGCGGGCCATACGCCGCCGGTGCATGTGGCGTGGGACGAGGCGCCCGCGCGGATTGTGTCACTCGCGCGCGAGCGCGCGAAGACGCCCGTGATCGGCATCACCGGGCCCGTCGGCGCGGGCAAGAGCACGCTGGCGCGGAAGGTGGTCGAGGGGCTGGCGGCTGGCGTGGTGCTGAGCACGGACTGGTATCTGCCCGATTACGAGCGGATCCCCGAGCCTGAGCGCGATGATCCGAAGCACGCGGACCTGGACGAACTGGTGAACAACCTGCGGGCGCTGCGCGAGGGGCGGGCGTGCGAGGCGCCGATCTGGTCGTTCCACACGCACCGGCGCGAGGGCCGACGGCGGATCGGGCCGGTGGCCGGCGGCGCGGCGGGTGGCGCGATGGGTGGGGCTGTGGGCGGCGTGGTGGTTGTCGAGGGCATCTTCGCGCTGCACGAGCGCGTGGCGCACGCGCTGGACGTGGGCGTGTTCGTCGAGGCCTCGGCGGACGTGCGCTGGGCGCGGTGGGAGATTCTCGAAACGTCGGGCGTGCGAGGCTGGGGGCCTGAGAAGGCAAAGAAGTTCTTTGAGAACGTCGCGGACCCCGAGTTTCACGCACGCGCGAGCGGGTATCGCGCGCGGGCGCACGTGATCGTGCGGAATGATCGCGGCGTGCCGAACGCGGACGGATCGGCGTCGGTGTAGCGCGGCGTCGGATGTGCTCGATCAGGCGCCGGGTTCGAAGCAGTTCCGGCAGCGGGGTTGGTAGTCGCCCGCGCCGCCGACGACGATGCGCTCGCGGCTGGCGGACATGCGCTGGGAGTGGATGGCGGGCGCGCCGCAGCGTGCGCAGGGGCAGGAGAGTTTGACGACTTCGTCGGCCTCGGCGAGGAGCTCGGGCAACGGCGCGAAGGGCTCGCCCCGGTGATCTCGCTCGAGCCCCGCGACGAGGACGGAGGTGTGGGCGGCAAGGAGCGCGCGGACGGGGGCGACCAGAGAGGCGCCGAAGAAATGCGCTTCGTCGATCGCGACGAGCGCGGGAAGCGCGGCGGGGAAGGCGGAGCGCAGCGCGGGGAGGAGATTCGCCGCGTCGTCGAGGGGGAGCGAGGGTTCGGCGTCGCCCGTGTGGGCGCGGGCGTGGGCGCCTGAGCGGGTGTCGCGGACGGGCGTGATGAGGGCGCGGGGTGGAGCGGATCGGCGATAGCGGCGGAGGAGTTCGGAGGTCTTGCCCGCGAACATGGGGCCGCAGACGACGGTGAGGCGGGCCGGTAGGGCGGCGGGTGTGGGCGGGTTCATACCGCGTTCATTGTTCGTTCGGTCCGGGTCGTATGCCGGGGCGATGGCCGAAACTGCGGTAGCATGTTCCGAAGAAGGTGGAGAGCGGGTGGGAAAGGGTGGGGGAAGGGTGGCAGGAGGGTTGAAGGCATGGACATCTGGTCGCGTCTGAAGACCGAGCTGATCGACATCGTCCAGTACCTGGACGACACGAACAACACGATGGTGTACCGCTTCGAGCGGTTCAACAACGAGATCAAGTACGGCGCCAAGCTTGTCGTGCGCGAGGGGCAGGCGGCGTGCTTCGTGAACGAGGGGCAGCTGGCCGACGTGTTCACGCCCGGCACGCACACGCTGCAGACGCAGAACCTGCCGATCCTCGCGACGCTCAAGGGCTGGAAGTACGGCTTCGAGTCGCCCTTTAAGGCCGAGGTGTATTTCGTTTCGACGCGGCAGTTCACGGACCTCAAGTGGGGGACGATGAACCCGATCATGCTGCGCGATCCGGAGTTTGGGCCGGTGCGCTTGCGCGCGTTCGGGTCGTACGCGATCAAGGTCGTGGATCCGGGACTGTTCCTGAAGCAGATCGTCGGCACGGACAACCGCTTCACGACGGAAGAAATCACCGGGCAGCTCCGCAACCTGATCGTGTCGCAGTTCGGCACGATTCTGGGGCAGAGCAAGGTGCCGATGCTGGACCTTGCGGGCAAGTACGCGGAGCTGGGGGCGTTCATCCGCCAGCAGATGTCGGCGGAGTTCGGCAAGGTGGGGCTGGACTTGCCGACGTTCGTGATCGAGAACATCTCGCTGCCCGAAGAGGTGGAGAAGGCGCTGGACAAGCGCGCGAGCATGGGCGTGATCGGGGATCTTGGGCGCTACACGCAGATGCAGGCGGCGGACTCGATGCCGATCGCGGCGGGGAATCCGTCGGCGGGGGCGGGCGCGGGGATGGGCCTGGGCATGGGCGTGGCGATGGGCCAGCAGATGGCCGCGGCGCTGGCGGGGGCGAATCAGGCAGGCGCGAACCAAGCCAGACCCGCGACACCTCCGCCCCTGCCCGGGCAGGCGGTGAGCGCGCTGTACTTCGCGGCGATCAACGGTCAGCAGGTCGGGCCATTTGATGTGGCATCGCTGGGCGCGCAGGCGCGCGCGGGCGCGGTGACGCGCGAAACGCTCGTGTGGTGCGAAGGGATGTCCGGCTGGGCACCCGCGGGGGGCGTGCCGGGGCTTGCGGGGCTGTTCCCGCCTCCGCTTCCGCCTCAGGGCCCCGCGCAGGGCTGAGCGCGCATGGCTGAGCCCGAGACGATGGAGGGATCGGCAGAGGCGCCGGGCGAGGCGCAGCGGCGTTTTCCGTGCGCGCAGTGCGGGGCGAAGCTCGAGTTTGCGCCCGGTGCGGACGCGCTGGTGTGTCCGTATTGCAATGCGAGCAACACGATCCCCGTCGCGCCGACGGAGCTGGAGGAGCGCGACTTTGCCGGTGAGCTCGAGCGGCTGAAGCACGCGCGGCCCGAGGACGCGACGCCGGTCGTCAAGTGCGGGGCGTGCGCGGCGGAGGTGACGCGTCCGGCTGGGGCGAGCGCGTTCTCGTGCCCGTTCTGCGGGACCAACATCGTGGCGCAGGAGACGTGCCCGGCGCGGGTGAGGCCCGACGGCGTGCTGCCTTTCCGGGTGCCCAGGCAGAAGGCCGAGGACTCGTACCGGGCGTGGATCCGCTCCCGCTGGTTTGCGCCCAACGCGATCAAGACGCAGGCGTTCTTGAATGAGCAGTTCAAGGGCGTGTACCTGCCCGCGTGGACGTTCGACGCGCGGGCGCGGACGTGGTACACGGGCCAGCGGGGCGATTATTACTATGTGATGGTGCCTCGGACGCGGACGGTCAACGGGCGCAGCACGGTGGTGATGGTGCGCGAGCGGCGGACGCGCTGGAGGCCCGCGTCGGGCGTGGTGGACAACGCGTTCGATGACGTGCTGGTGCCCGCGTGCCGATCGCTGCCCGAGAAGAAGCAGCGGGCGCTGGAGCCGTGGGACCTCAAGGAGGCCGAGCCTTATCGCGATGAGTTTCTCGCGGGGTTCACGGCGCAGGTGTACCAGGTGGGGCTGGGCGACGGGTTTGCGATCGCGCGCACGGAGATGGAAGAGCGGATCGCGGCGACGGTGCGGGCGGACATCGGGGGCGATGAGCAGCGGATCATCGAGATGAAGCCGCAGTATCGGGACGTGACGTTCAAGCATCTGCTGCTGCCGGTGTGGATCAGCGCGTACCGCTACTCGGGGAAGCTGTTTCACTGCTTTGTGAACGCGCGCACGGGCGAGGTGGTGGGGGAGCGGCCCTACTCGTTCTGGAAGATCTTCTTCCTGGTGGTGGCGATCCTGTGCGCCGTGGCGGTCGTAGTGCTGCTGGCGCGGACGCAGGGCCGATGAGGGCCCGCGGCTCGTGGGTGGGGCTCGTGGGTGGGGCGGGCGGAACGGTTTGAAGGAGGCGCGGGTTGAAGATCACGCTCTTTGGCGCGGCGGGTGAAGTGACGGGCTCGTGCTCGCTGGTGGAGACCGACGGCGCGCGGGTGCTGGTGGACTTTGGCCAGCATCAGGGCACGCGCGAGGCGGCGGACCAGAACCGGAAGCTTCCGCCGATTGATCCGGCACGGCTTGATGCGGTGGTGCTCACGCACGCGCACATCGACCACGTGGGGCGACTGCCGCTGCTTCCGGGCGCGGGCTTCAAGGGGCCCATCTATTGCTCGGGCGCGACGAAGGACCTGGCGACGATCATGCTGCGCGATGCGGCCTCGCTGACGGAGATGGAGGCCTCGCGCAGGACCAAGCGCAACCTTCGCCGCGGCAAGCCCCCGGTCGCGCCGCTGTTCACCGAGGACGATGCCGAGCGCGCGATCGCGCTGCTGCGGCCCATGCCCATGCACGCGTGGACGGACGTCGCGCCCGGCGTGCGCGTGCGGCCCGTGGATTCCGGGCACATCCTCGGCTCGTGCTCGCTGCTGCTGGCCGCGCGAGAGAGCGGGACGGAGAGGCGCGCGGTCTTCTCGGGCGACGTCGGCCCGTGGGGCATCCCGCTGCTGCGCGACCCGGAGAACGTGTCGGAGAACGGGCCGGGCACGCCCGCGCCCGATGTCGTGTTCATGGAATCGACGTACGGCGACCGCGACCACCGGAGCTTTGCCGACACGGTGGAGGAGTTCGCGGGGATCATCCGCGAGGCGGTGTGGGCGCGCGAGAAGGTGCTGATCCCGAGCTTTGCGGTGGGGCGGACGCAGTTGCTGGTGAGCCTGCTGCACGACCTGATCGATTCCGGGCGCGTGCCGAGGTTCCCGGTGTATGTCGATTCGCCGATGGCGCAGCAGACGATCGAGCTGTATCGCAAGCACACGGCGCAGCTGGATGCCGACGCCCGGCGCGAGACGCGCAACGGCGAGTTCCCGCTGGATTTCCCGGACCTGCGGGTGTGCGGCAGCAAGGACGACTCGTGCCGGCTGAATGCGCCCGACGGCGCGTGCGTGATCATCGCGGGCTCGGGGATGGCGACGGGCGGGCGGATCCTGCACCATTTCAGGCACAACATCTGGCGGCGCGATTGCCGCGTGGTCATCGTCGGCTATCAGGCGCAGGGCACGCTCGGGCGCTTGCTCGTACAGGGCGTCAAGAAGGTCCGGATCTACGGCGAGCCGATGATCGTCCGTGCGAAGATTCACACGCTGGGCGGGTTGTCGGCGCACGCGGGGCAGACGGACCTGCTGCGATGGGCCGGTCAGTTCAAGCCGGCCGCGGGCGGCGCGTGGCCCAGGTTCGTGCTGAACCACGGCGAGGATGTTCCGCGGCGCGCGCTGCGCGACAAGCTCGCGGCCCGCGGCGCTTCGGTCGAGCTGCCGAGCTGGGGCTGCACGGTCAAGGTGGGGGAGTGAATCGTGGCGTGGACGCGGGCGACGCACGTGCGGACCGGGGCGCTGTGGGTGGGGCTGTATCTGCTGCTCACGCTTGCGCCCTTGGCGCTGGTGATGGCAGGCGGCGCGGGCTGGCTCGGTGACGCGGGCGCGGTCCGCGGCGAGCGCGGGTTCTGGCGCGAGTTCTCCGTCGCGCTCGGGTTCGTCGGGCTCGCGATGATGACACTGCAGTTCGTTCTGACGGCGCGCTTCCCGTGGCTCAAGGCGCCCTTCGGATCGGACGTGGTGTACGCGTTCCATCGGCAGATCAGCCTGATCTCGGTCGCGCTGATCGTCGCGCACCCGGTGATTCTCGCGTTTCTGGACCCGGCCGACATCGCCCGGCGTGTGAACCCGCTCACGGCGCCGCCCGCGGGCCTCGCGGGCACGGGCGCGACGCTCGCGCTGCTGGTGCTCGTGATCGTGAGCGTGTTCCGCGAGAAGCTCCGGCTGAGCTATGACGCATGGCGGCGCACGCACGCGATCCTCGCGGTGCTCGCGGTCGGGCTGGGCGTGGCGCACGTGCTGTTCGTCGGGCACTATCTCGCGACGCCCGCGCAGCGCGCCCTGTGGCTCGCGTACACGCTGGCGTGGGTCGGGCTGATCGTGTATGTGCGGGTGTTCAAGCCGGCGGCGGAGCTGCGCAGGCCCTGGGTGGTGGAGCGTGTGACGCCCAGGGCGGGCCGCGCGTGGTCGCTGACGCTGCGGGCACAGGGCCATGAGGGGCTGCGGTTCAGCCCGGGGCAGTTCGCGTGGATCACGATGTTCTCTTCGCCCTTCTCAGACCGCGAGCATCCGTTCAGTTTCTCGGGCAGCGCGGAGGCGCGCGGCGAGCTGGAGTTCACGATCAAGGAGCTGGGCGACTT
Organism: Planctomycetota bacterium; assembly: GCA_033763435.1. Taxonomy (GTDB): domain Bacteria; phylum Planctomycetota; class Phycisphaerae; order Phycisphaerales; family UBA1924; genus JANRKN01. Next base: position 16,715 of record JANRKN010000011.1, on the reverse strand, counting down.
TACCGCGCGGGTCAAGGATGCTCGGCCTGGCGAGCGTGTGTATGTCGATGGGCCGTTCGGCGCGCTGTCGGCGGATCGGCACCCAGATGCGCGGGGGTTTCTGCTTCTCGCGGCGGGGATCGGCATCACGCCGATGATCTCGCACATCCGGACGTTCGCGGATCGGGGCGATCCGAGGCCGCTGGTGTTGATCTATGGGAACAACACGCGCGAGGATGTCGCGTTCTTCGAGGAGTTGGAGGCGCTGAAGGCGCGGTGCAACCTGCGCGTGGTGCACGTGCTGGCCAGACCGCCCGAGGGATGGCCGGGCGAGCGGGGCTTTATCACGCGTGAGGTGCTCGAGCGGCACGTGCCGGGGGAGTGGCTCGCGGGGCGCGAGCGATTTGAAGCGTTCATCTGCGGGCCCGTGCCGATGATGGACGCGGTGGAGAAGGCGCTGTTTTCGCTGGGCGTGCCGATGGGCGACTTTCATGCCGAGCGGTTCAATCTGGTGTAGTGCGTGGATGTGAAGGGAGTATCTGCGTGCGTGAGCGTGTGGCGAAGATCGTCGCGTGGGTGACGGCGGGGCTGCTGGTCGCGGCGTGCGCGGCGTTCGCGCTGGTGCGGGGCTGACCGAGCCGAACTACGCTCCGGGCATGACACACGTGCGCAGGCTGGGCGTGCTGACGGCGGGCGGAGATTGTCCGGGGCTGAACGCGGTCATCCGCGCGGTCACCAAGGACGCACGCTTCAACAACATCGAAGTCCTCGGCATCGAAGACGGCTTTCTGGGCCTCATCGAGGATCGCGTGAGGCCCCTGCACTCGGGCGATGTGTCCAACATCCTCACGAGCGGCGGCACGATCCTGGGCTCTTCCAACAAGGCCAACCCCACGCGCTTTGCCACGGGGACCAACGGCGACGGGTCGGTGAAGTTTGAGGATGTGTCCGAGCGCGCGATCGGGACGATCCGCCGGCACGGGATGGACGCGGTGGTCGTGATCGGCGGCGACGGGTCGATGAGCATCAGCCACGAGCTGCGCAATGCCGCGGCGCGGATGGGTGAGGATCTGAACTTCATCGGCGTGCCCAAGACGATCGACAACGACCTCGTGGGCACGGAGATTACGTTCGGGTTCTCGACGGCCGTGGCGATTGCGACCGAGGCGCTGGACCGCGTGCACACGACCGCGGCGTCGCACCACCGCGTGATGGTGGTCGAGGTGATGGGGCGCAACGCGGGGTGGATCGCGCTGCACGCGGGCGTCGCGTCCGGCTCGGACGTGATCCTGATCCCGGAGATTCCGTTTCACCTCGACAGCGTGGGCGATGTGGTGCTCTCGCGCTCCAAGCGCGGCAAGCGATTCTCGATTGTGTGTGTCGCGGAGGGCGCGCGGCCCGCGGGGGGCGAGAAGCTCGTGGCGCGTGTGGATCCGACGAGCCCGGACCCGATCAAGCTCGGCGGCGTGGGGCGGTTCGTCGCCGAGGCGCTGGAGAAGGACACGGGCGTGGAGTCGCGGTATGTGGTGCTCGGGCATGTGCAGCGGGGCGGGACGCCCGTCGCGACGGACCGGGTACTGGCTACGCAGCTCGGGCATCACGCGATGACGCTGCTGAAGGCCGGTGAGCGCAACGTGATGGTGGCGGTGCAGCAGGGGCGGCTGGCGCGCGTTCCGATCGAGCATGCCGCGGGCAAGCAGCGGACGGTGCCGATGGATGCGCCATTGCTCGAGGCGGCGCGGGCGGTGTACACGAGCTTTGGGGAGTGAGGGGCGCTCGGCCGCGGCGTGCGCGTCCGAGCCCGCGCGAACCGTGCCACCCGACCTGATCCTCACCTCTGAAACCCCCGACGCTCGATTCCCAACAACGCTCTAGGCCGGGCCTTTCGAACTGGGCCGGCCCGGAAGTGAGGTGCGTGATGGTTCATTCAGAGCGCAGCATCGGCACGGCGTACTGCTTCTGGCTCTGCGGGCTGATCGGGATCTGCGGCCTGCACCGCTTCTACGCGGGCAAGTGGATCACGGGCCTGATCTGGCTGCTGACCGTCGGCCTGCTCGGCGTCGGCCAGTTGATTGATCTGATCCTTATCCCGCGGATGATCGAACGCGCCAACGACGAGACGGTGGTCCGGCAGATCCGCCAGTACGGCGCCGCGGCGTTCGCGCGGTGATGGTCTGGTGAAAGTCACTCGGTGAGCGTGCTCACTCAGACCCCATCACCCGACGGATCGCCTTGCTCAGCACCTCGGCCGTGAGCGTCGGGCCTTTGGCCTTTCCCCGGCGGACGTCGTGAATCGCGGTGGTCCGCGCAGCCTCGATGATGTCCTCGACCTCGGCCGGATTGCCCACCCGCGCGACCACCCGCGCGGTGAACTCTTCGGGCGTGAGGCCCTCGAGCACGCAGCCCGCGCGGACCGCGCGCTCGAGCTGATGGGCGCAGACGAGCGCGATCACGCGCTGCAGATCCGCGGGCGGGGGCTTCTCGCGCCGACGGACTTCGGGCGCGCCCGGCAGCAGCACCTTGAAGCCAAAGAGATTGTCCAGATCGTCGCCCTCGGCGAGTTTCTGAGCGGTGCCGACAACGAGCACATCGTCGCGGCTGGAAACGGCGTCGATCAGCGCGTCCAGCTCGGCCTCGACGTCCTCATCGTCGTCGTCGTTGTCGAACACCTGATCGATGCTGGGCAGCAGCAGCATCACGGGGCCGTCGTATTGCTTGAGCAGCAGGGCCTTGGCGCGGGCGAGCGCGTCGGCGTTGCGCGGGTTGTAGACGGTGATGATGCGCTCGATCCGCGCCTCGCGTGCGATCCGCCGCGCGAGCGACTTCTTGCCCGAGAGCGCGGGGCCGACGATGAGCAGCTCGTTACCCAGCTTGAGGTCGCGGTAGGCCTCGGGCGCCGCGGCACGGTCGATGAGGTCGGAAAGGTCGGCGAGCACGCTCTCGAGGCCGATGAGCGGGACGTCGCTGGCGGGGGGCGGGCCGACGTCGAGCGCGAGGGCGATGCGCTCGCGGCGTTTGCGGGCGTCGATGATGAATTCGATCAGCGGGGGCAGCGCGGCGATCGCGCCGACGATGGTCGCGAGCAGCAGCAGCTGGTTGGTCACCAGTTCGACCGTCGCGGTGTCTTCCTGGCCCAGAAACATGGTCCGTACACGATACCCGAAGCGTGCGCGCCGCGGCGGCCTAGCCTTGGGTATGCGGATCATCGCGGGCGAGTTTCGCCGAAGGCTGCTGAGAACCCCCGAGGGCTACGACAAGACCAGGCCTCTGCCCGATCGGGTCAAGGAGAGCCTGTTCGGGCTGCTGCGCGGGCACTGCGAGGGCGCGCGTGTGCTCGATTGCTTCGCGGGCTCGGGCGCGTTCGGGCTTGAGATGATCTCACGCGGCGCGGCGCAGGTGGTCATGGTCGAGCGCGATCGTGCCGTTGCTCGGATCCTGCAGGCCAACATCGACACGCTCGGCGTGCGCGCCCGCGCGGAGCTGCTCCAGGGCGATGCGCTCGGGCCCGCGACGCTCGCGCGTTGCCCGCAGCCGGCGACCGTCATTTTCTTTGACCCGCCCTACCCGATGATCGAGGATCCGGCGCAGTGGCTCCGGCTCAAGGCGCAGTTCGAGGCGCTGATCCCCAATCTGGCGGATGATGGATTCGCGGTGCTGCGCACACCCTGGCCTTTCGTGCACGAAGTGCGAGAGGAAGCGCCGGTCGAGGCGCCCAAGCCCGCGCGGCCCTGGCAGCGGGGCAAGCCCAAGAAGTCGAGGCGCGATGAGCGCGAGGATGGGCCCCGGAAGGGCTCGGCCGCGACCAGCGGTCCGCGCAGCGTCAAAGTCGAATCGTGGGACGACCTGCCCGAGGACCTGGAAGAGGTGCTCGCCTCGGGCGAGAGTGTGGAGTTCGAGGTGCCGATGCCCGAGGCCAAGCCCGAGCGTGTTGCGGTGGACCTCACGATGAAGGGCGCGGTCGGTCCCGAGACGCACGAGTACCGCAGCATGGCGATTCACTTCTATCAGAAGCGTTTGGGCTGATCAGTGTGATTGTCTGGCGACGGGCAGTTCACCCCGCAGCCAGCGGACGCGGTTGGTGCCTGTTCGCGTCCGCTGGCAGAGCGGCGGTGAGCATCCGGAACCGCTCATAGACTGAAGCATCCGAAATGCCTCCCTCCGACGGGCGGAGGGCGGTGGTCGCTTGGGCTTTGGTGCCGCGTTGGGCGCCAAGCTTGTGACCGGCTGATGATGCGTTGGGCGAGGCAGGGGCTTTGGAGCGAAGCATGAAAACGTCGGCGATCGTGATGAGCCTGGCTCTGGTGTCGGGCGTCGGGATGTTCGGTGCGGGACGCGTGGCGAGCGCGGCGGGCACGCTGGTGCCGGTGGTCGCCGCGTCGGCCGACGCGCCCAAGGGCCCGCTGCCGACCGACGAGCGGCTGGTCACGGGGATGCTCGACAACGGGCTGCGCTACATCATCCGCCGGCACAGCAACCCGCCCGGGCGTGCGGCGATGTGGATCCACGTCTCGACCGGTTCGCTCAACGAGACCGACCGCCAGCGCGGCATCGCGCACTATCTCGAGCACATGGCCTTCAACGGCTCCAAGAACTTCCCGCCCAACTCGGTGATCGACTTCTTCCAGTCGATGGGGCTGTCGTTCGGGCGTCACCAGAACGCGTTCACGAGCTTTGACCAGACCACCTATCAGCTCGAGATGCCCGACAACAAGCCCGAGACGATGGAGAAGGCGATGCTGTTCTTCTCCGACGTCGCGTTCAATCTCTCGCTGCTGCCGCACGAGATCGACGAAGAGCGCCAGATCATCATGGAGGAGAAGCGCACGCGCCTGGGCGCGCAGCAGCGCGTGCAGGAGATCATCCTGAAGCAGCTCGCGCCGGGCTCGATCTTCGGCGAGCGCCTGCCCATCGGCGTGGAAGAGACGATCATGGGGGTGCAGAAGCAGGACTTTGTGGACTACTACGGCAAGTGGTACGTGCCGTCGAATATGACGCTGATCGTTGTCGCGGATCAGGACCCCGAGACGATCCTGCCGCTGGTCAAGAAGCACTTCCAGCAGGAGGGGCAGACGCGCCAGCCGGTGCCGGTCGATCAGAACGTGGGGATCAAGGCGTATCAGGAGCACCGCGGCGTGATCGCGGCGGATGCGGAGCTGACGAGCGCGGACGTGTCGATCACGTGGATCGAGCCGGCCAAGGCGCCGACGACGACGTTTGAGCAGGCGCGCGAGGACCTGGTCGAGCAGATGGCCTCCGCGGCGTTCAACCGCCGGATGGGCAAGAAGCTCAGCGAGGGCAAGTTCAAAGCGCTGGGGATCAACGCCGGCGTGCAGCAGCTCGCGAACACGCTGCGCTGGAAGAGCATTTCGGGCCGCGGCGAGCCGGGCCAGTGGCAGACGATTCTGAACGAGATGGCGACCGAGCTGCAGCGCGCGCGCCTGCACGGGTTCAGCCAGGCGGAGATCGACGACATCCGCAAGGAGTTCATCGCGGACGCCGAGCAGTCGGTGGAGCGTGAGGCGACGCGGCCCGCGCGGGCGATCCTGGGCAGCATCAACAACGCGGTCGCGGCGGGCGAGCCGGTGATGAGCCCGCAGCAGGAGCTGGCGATGATCAAGGCGCTCGCGCCGACGATCACCGCGGAGGAGGCCTCGAAGAAGTTCGCGGACATCATGGACCCCAAGGCCGTGATGTTCATGCTCCAGGTGCCCACGAGTGTGCAGGCGCCGAGCGAGTCGGAGCTGGTCGAGCTGGGAGTCAAGGCGCTGAGCGTCAAGCCCGACAAGGAAAGCGACGCGGCGCGCGTGGACAGGCTGATCGCCAAGGCGCCCGAGCCCGCGACGATCGCCGAGGGCGCGGTGCATGAGGCGAGCCAGGTCTGGAGCGGCTGGCTGAGCAACAACGTGCGGGTGCACTTCCGTCAGATGGACTACAAGAAGGACGAGGCCTGGATCAACATCTCGCTCTCGGGCGGCGCGATCCAGGAAACGGCGGCCAACCGCGGCATCACCGACGCGGCGATGCTCGCCTGGGGCCGGCCCGCGACGGGCACCTTCAGCAGCACGCAGATCCGTGATTTCATGACGGGCAAGAAGGTCACCGTCCGCGGCGGCGGCGGGGCCGACAGCGTCTCGATCATGGTCAACGGCAAGCCCGCCGAGCTCGAGGCGGGCATGCAGCTCGCCCACCTGATGCTCACCGACCCCAAGATCGAGCAGGCCGCGTTCGATCAGTGGAAGACTGCGCAGGCGCAGGCGATCAAGCAGCGCAAGCTGTCGCCTCAGGGCGCGATCCAGGAAGCGGTCGCGAACACCATCTTCCCGAAGGACGAGGTGCGTACGCGCCCGCTCGAGGTCGAGCAGCTCGAGAAGATCCAGCTCGAGGCCGCGCAGGCATGGCTCTCGAACCTGGTGAAGACCGCGCCGGTCGAAGTCGCGGTCGTGGGCGACATCACCCGCGAACAGGCGATGGACCTGGTCGCGCGCTACGTCGGCACGCTGCCGGCGCGTGAGAAGGTGTCGGCCTCGACGCTCGACAACCTGCGGACGATCGAGCGTCCCAAGGGCCCGATCCTGAACACGGTCGAGCTCCAGACGCAGACGCCCCTGGCGGTCGTGCTCAGCGGGTTCTTCAACGCGGACATCTCGAGCCCTCGTGACGTGCGGGCGATGCAGGTTGCCTCGCGCATCATCAGCACCCGCATGATCCAGCGCGTCCGCGAGAAGGAGCAGCTGGTGTACTCGATCAGCGCCAACTCGCAGCCCGGCTCAGCGTACCCGGGCTTCGGCGTGTTCGTTGCGGGCGCCCCGACCGAGCCCGGCAAGGTCGAGCGCCTGAGTCAGGTGCTGCCCGAGATGTACGCCGAGTTTGCCGCGAACGGCCCGACCGAGGAAGAGCTCGCGACGGCCAAGAAGCAGCTCGCGAACACCTTCGACACCGACATGAAGGAGCCCACGTTCTGGATGGGCCAGATGCAGAACGCGACGGTGCGCGACCTCAAGATGGACGACGTTGTGGGCACGCCCGCGGCGGTCGAAGCCTTCACCACCTCCGACATCCGCGAGGCCTTCGCGAAGTACTACAACGACCAGAACCGCATGACCATCGCCGTCAAGCCCAAGGCCGCACCGGCTCCCGCCCCGGCTCCGGCGGCCGAGCCGTCCAAGTAAGCCGGCCCGAAAGAGTCTGAGTCTTTCTCGCGCCCCGCGGCCTTCGCGGGGCGTTTTCGTTCCCACGCGCAGCCCTGGGGCTGAGCCCGTATCCTCCGGCCGTGTTCAACGGCTCACCACTGGCGACCAGGCTCCTCCTCCGGCGCATCGGCGCGGTGTCGATGGTGCTGGGCATTGTCGGCGTCGCGCTGCTGATGTTCGTGCTGACAGACGCGGCGCGACCCTGGCACCTGGCCGTCGCGTGCGTGCTGGGTGGCGCGGGCGTCGTGCTTCTTCGCGTCCCGGGGCGCGTGCCGCCGTTGCGCGTCGAGGGTGTCGACAAGCCTGTCCTGCTCTTCAGCGGCATCTTCGCGACCTTCGGCACGCTGGGCGTCCTGTTCCTGATGGTGTTCTTCAACCCCGAGCGACCCGCCCCGCCCCAGGCCGGGCTGCTCGCGATCGCGATCTCGGGCCTCATCGCCTGCGGCTGGGCGGCGTCGTTCACATATCGCCTCTGGTGGCTGATCCCGATCACCGTGCTGTTTCAGGTGTTCGGCCCGGCGCGGATCTTCGATGGCGCCGCAGCGCTCGGGCTGCTGCGCGACTTTGTCGAGCTCGCCCCGCGCCAGAAGATGGGTGTGCTGGGCTTTCAGGCGCTGGCGTGCGTGGTCGTGGGCTATGTGCTGATCGTCAAGTACGTGCGCGAGCTCGAGCGCACGAGCACGCGGGCGCGGGTGGAGCTTGAGGTCGCGCGCAAGGTTCACGAGACGCTTGTGCCGCCGGTGGATCTGCGCGCGCCCGGGCTGATCGTTCACGCCCGCAGCGAGGCCTCGAGCGAGATGGGAGGCGATCTGGTCGACGCGGTCGCCTCGCCCGCGCACACGGACGTGTTCCTGGCCGACGTGTCGGGCCACGGCGTCGGCGCGGGGATCGTGATGGGCATGGTCAAGAGCGCGATCCGGGCGCGGCTGCGGACGGGCGCGCCTCTGGATGAACTGCTCGCGGACCTGAACGCCGTTCTGACGGACCTGACGGCGCCTCACATGTTCGCGACATTCGCGGTGCTGCGCGTCGCGCCCGGCTCGGCGCAGTTCGCGCTCGCGGGGCACCTGCCGATCTATCTGCGCCGGGCCTCGGGCGAAGTGATCGACCTGCCCAACGACGCGCTGCCCTTGGGGCTGGTGCGCGACGAGCGGTACCGCATCGGCTCGGTCAGCACAGCGCCCGGGGACACGTTCGTCGTGTTTACCGACGGGCTGGTGGAGGTGCAGAACAAGCAGGGGCGCGAGCTGGGGCTTGCGCCGCTGCGTGAGGTGATCGCGCGTGAGGGCGGTGCGGCGCCCGAGGCGCTTCGGCAGTCGCTGATCGCGCTCGCGCGCTCGCACGGCCCGCAGGCCGACGACCAGTCCGTGCTCGTCGTGCGCATCGTGGAGCTGGTGTCGAAGTCCGGGGTGGGCGCATGAGCCCGGACATTGTTCAGGCGCTGGTTTCACTGCTGGAAGCCAAGGACATGTCCACGGGCGCGCACACCTGGCGCGTGGTGCTGTACACGCGCGCGCTGGCCGAGCGCGCGGGCGTGGACCACGCAGTGATCGCGCGGCTCACGACCGCCGCGGCGCTGCACGATGTGGGCAAGATCGACGTCCCGCACTGGATCCTCCGCAAGCCCGGCCCCCTCACCGACGACGAGCGCGCCGAGATGCAACGTCACACGGTCTACGGCCACGAACGCCTCCAGCGCATGGGCGAGACCGACGACATCGTTCTTGATCTGGTCCGCCATCACCACGAGCGCTGGGACGGCACCGGCTATCCCGATCGTCTCAAGGGCGAGGAGATCTCCGTCGGCGCGCGGTTCTTCGCGGTGATCGATGCGTTCGACGCGATGACGAGCATCCGGCCCTATCGGCAGGACGTGGGCGAGCAGGCCGCGGAGCGCGCGCTCGCGGAGATCGCGCGCGGACGGGGCACGCACTACTGCCCCGAGGCGGCCGACTTCTTCGCGGGGCTGTATCGCTCGGGCGCGCTGGACTGGATCCTTCACTACTTCAACGACGAGGCGCCGGTGCCCGACCTTGCCGGGCTGCACGAACTGCCCGCGGCGATGGCGCGCAGGTCCGTCGACGAGGCCCGACCGTCCGATCCGGCCTGAGGCCGCTAGCCTTTCCCATGCGCGTCATCAGTTTTCACACGCCCGACGGGGTCTACGGCGAGTTTGCCAAGAAGCTCCGCGCCTCGCTCGAGCGGTTCAACTTGCCGCACCATATCGAGACGCTCCCAAGCGCGGGCTCGTGGCTGCGGAACCTGTACATGAAGCCGCAGTGGATCCTCGAGCGGCTAATGCAGTTTCAGTAGCCGGTGCTCTGGCTCGATGCCGACTGCGAGGTCATGCAGCCGGCGACGCTGTTCGACGAGCCCGGGTACGACTTCCAGATCTACAACCTGTACGCCGACCCGACCAACGGGCAGGTCTCGCTGTACGACCCCGCGCGGCTGCTCTCGTCCAGCGGCGTGATGTACGTCGGCTTCACGCCCGCCGCGATCGACCTGATGCGCTCGTGGGCCGAGGCGTGCAAGAAGGTGACGCTCGTTCAGGACACGCGCGACGATCAGATCCTCGACAAATGCTGGACCAACCGGCGCTTCAAGGGCGACAAGAAGCGCGACCTGCGCTCGCGCTGGCTGCCCAAGCCCTACAACCGCATGGACTGCTTCTGGCCCAACGTCGAGCCGGTCATCAATCACGTCTACCGCGATGGTCGGCTCTATTCGGCCGCGCTGCAGAAGCAGCATGAGGCGGGTCAATCGCCCGGCGCGTGAGGTTCGGGTACGCTCAGGTCATGACCGACGCTCCCATCGCGTCCGTGCCAGCCGCGCGGCTCCGGAGTCTGGACATCTTCCGGGGCTTCGTGATGGCCTCGATGCTGCTCGTGAACTCGAAGATCGATGCCGACGCGTTTCACTGGCAGTTCCGTCACTTGGGCTGGAACGACGGGCGCCAGGGCGCGAGCTTCTGCGATCTGATTTTTCCGTGGTTCCTTTTCGCGGTCGGATGCGCGATCCCGTTCAGCATGTCGTCCGGTCGCGGCAAGGACCTGACGCCCGTGCAGCGCATCGCCCGAGCAGCGCGGCGGGGGCTGGTGATCTATCTGCTGGGCGTGGCCATCGGTGCGGCGCGCTCGAACAAGATCAATCTGCTTTCGTGGGACATTCTACAGCACATCGCCGTCGCGTACGTGATCGCGGTCGCGCTCTGGCACGCGCCGCGGTGGGCGCGCGTGGTGTTCATCGTCGCGGTGCTGGTCCTCAAGCACGCGATGCTCCGCTGGATCGCCTACCCCGGCGAGGGCGTCGTCGTCTGGGAAGAGAAGAAGCACCTGCAGCAGTGGATCAGCGCGTGGCTCGCGGGCGTCTGGTCGCCCCTGGGCTGGCTGGGCGGGCTGTTGAACGTGCTGCCAGGCGCGACGGTCGTGCTCGCGGGCGCGTTCGCGGCCGAGGTCCTGCGACGGGCGGACCTGCCGCTCGCTCAGCGCGCGCAGCGGCTGGCGATCGCCTCCGCGGGGCTGCTCGTGCTTGCGTATCTCTGGCGGCTCGACCTGGAGTTCAGCAAGGACTTCTTTACCTCCAGCTACGCGCTGCTGAGCGCGGGCTCGGGGGGCCTGATCCTCGCGGCGTTCTTCTACCTCGTCGACGCGCGCAAGTCCGCGCTCGCCGGGGGCGCGAGGTTCTTTGAAGTCTTTGGCGTCAACGCGATCGCGCTCTACGTCGCCGTCGAGATCCTCTGGCCCATGGTGCTGCACCGCTGGACCATCCCCGTGTTCAATCTCGGGGGCGCGGGCGACCGCGCCGCGCTGCTGCCCGCGCTCGCGCTCGTCTGGAAGTCGTTCATCCCCATGCCGATTGCCGCGTGGGTCCACGGCGCGTCGTACATCCTGCTCTGCTGGCTCGGCTGCTGGGCGCTGGACCGCAAGAAGATCCACATCCGCGTGTGAGGGGAGCGGGCCGGGCTCAATCGGCTCGCTGGTCCGCGTGCCGGAGCGCCGCGAGCCGGACAAAGTCGGAGATCGACCGCGCGCTCGTGCGTTCCGCGGCGGCTTCGAGCGTGAGGCGTTCCTCGGCCGTCAGTCGGATGTTGAGCTGCACCTCGCGCCGACCCTCGCGCGAAGGTGCCGGTGGACGGACGCCCCGCTCAAGCAGCGCCGCTACCGCCTCGGCGCTCGCCCGCAGCACCGCCTTCGCGCACGCCTCGATCGTGCGCCCGTCGGCCATCACCAGAGGGAGTTCCACGGTCCGGCCGACGAATCCCAGCTCCGCGTCAGCCTCCAGCACCAGCCGGTACGACCGCGCGAGCGCCTGCGCCGTCGCGCGCAGGCCCGCCGCGTCAGCGGATCTTGATCCCGAGCGACTTTTCGATCCGCCCGACGTAGCCCGCTTTGACCTTTCCCCGGTGGACCGGGATCGAGAGGATGCCCGGCTCGTCCGATCGGCTCCCTGTCCCGGCGGCCGCTCGGAGGAAGATGTGGTGCGACCCGGAGATGCGGACGAGCGTCCAGCCATGCCTCTCAAGCTCCCTTCGGACATCGGCGAACCGTACTTCACTCGGCATGCCACGCCCCGTACAAGTTCACATGCTGCGTGATTGTATACGCCCAGCTACACACGCACCGCATTCGGCGATCTGCTTCCCGCGCGCCCGCCACTCCCCGTCTCCCCTTTACCCCCGCGCGGCCAGAATGTCCGTCAGTACGTCGGCCTGATGGTCCGCGTGATAGCTCGAGCGCACGAGCGCGCCCGACTCGACCACCTTGAACCCGCGCTTGAGGCCCTCGTCCTTGAAGAACGCAAACCGGTCCGGGTGCACCCACCGATCGATCGGCAGATGGTTCCGCGTCGGCTGAAGATACTGGCCGATCGTCAGGATGTCGCAGGAGTCAACGCCGCCCGCGCTCGTCCGCACGCGCGTGCCGGCCTGGACTTCGTCCATCAGCGCGAGGACTTCTTCGTCCTTCTCACCGATGCCCAGCATGATGCCGGTCTTCGCGACGCCGTTCTGTTCCTTGACGCGCCTGAGAAGCTCGACGCTGCGGTCGAACTTGGCGCTCGGGCGCACGGCCGGGTACATCCGCCGGACGGTTTCGAGGTTGTGATTGATGATGTGCGGCTGCGCGTCGATCACCATCTGAAGCGCGGGCCAGTTGCCCTCAAAGTCGGGGATCAGGACCTCGATCGACATCTGCGGGCAGGCTTCGCGGGTGCGGACGATCGTCTCGGCCCAGATGCCCGCGCCGCCGTCGGCAAGCTCGTCGCGGTTGACGCTGGTGATGACGACGTGCTTGAGGCCCATCAGGGCGAGGCTCTCGGCAACGCGGCGGGGCTCGTCCTTGTCGAGCGTCGCGGGCCGGCCCGTCTTGACGTTGCAGAAGCCGCAGGCCCGCGTGCAGGTGTCGCCCAGAATCATGATCGTCGCGACGCCCCGCGACCAGCACTCGCCCATGTTCGGGCACCCGGCCTCCTCGCAGACGGTGTGCAGGCGGTGCTCCTGCATGATGTTCTTGAGGCGGGTGTAGCCGGGGCCGCCGGGCACGCGGGCGCGGAGCCAGTCGGGCTTCTTCTTGAGCGCCAGCTGCTCGGGCGTGCCCGACGCATTGTTGAGGACCATGCCCGAAAGGGAGACGACCGGCGCGTCCATCCGCCGGAGCGGGTCACCCCCAAGCGGACGGGGGTGGCGCGCGAGAACACGCGCGATCGCCGGATCCGGGTGGGCGGGCGCAGGTCGTCCCGCGGCGGGCGAGGCCGGGGCGGCGTCGGGAACGGACGGATCGGTCGGCTTCACGCCTGAAGAATAGGTCGCGCGGTCTGACTGTCCCCACCCGCATGGGCGCGCGGCACGGGGGGCCCGACTTTCGTACTCTGGGAGCCCGGCAGGTCGATGATGCCGGTCCGGGAACTTCACGACTCGCGCTGACGTAGTTCGTCCTCGCGCGGATCGGCCCCGGGCACGCGCGTACCCTGCCGCACCGACGCCGAACGGATCGGTGGCTGGGGCTGACGTGGTGGGGGCTTCGGGCGGTGACGGGTCGGGGTCGGACGCGAGCGTGAAGGAGTGGCTTTGGTGAGCACGGACGGCTTGAACACCACCGCACAGACGACGCGCCGCTCTCGCCGTGTCCGCACGGGCCTTTCGGCCGGGCTGCTGCTGGCGGTTGCCGGCCTGACCGGCTGCGAGACGGATTCGTTCATGGATCCCTCCGTCGTCGGACGCTGGGAGTGGACGCCGACGCGGGTGCCCGTGCTTGAGCGTCTGAGCGCGATCGAAGACGGCACGGGCGAGTTCGCCGAGGTCTCGGACGTGACCCCCGAGGACCTGATGCCCGAGGCGCTGGAGTACCGCGTCGGGCCGGGCGACGTGCTGGAAGTGGAGATTCTGGACCTGGTCGCGGCGCGCGAGGCGGCGACGTATCGGCGCGAGGTCGACCAGCGGGGCCAGATCGACATCCCGCAGCTGGGATTTGTCTATATCTCGGGCACCACGCTCGAGGGCGCCCGTCAGGCGATCGCCAAAGCCGCGAGCCGGCTGATCAACGATCCGCTGGTGTCGATCACGGTGCTCAGCGCCCGGCAGCGGACGTTTACCATCACGGGCGCCGTCGAGAAGCCCGGCCCCGCGCCGATTCCGACGAGCGAGTATCGCCTGCTCGAGGCCCTCACGGCCGGCGGACGGTTCAACGACAACATCCGCGAGATCTTCGTGATCCGCCAGGTGCCGGTCTCCGAGTCGGCGAGCGACCCGACGCGCTTGCCCAGGCCGGACGCGGGCACCAGCGTTCAAACGCCCGCCCAGCTGCCGACCCAGGCGCCTGCACCCAATCCGAGCCAACCGCCGGCGCCCAATCCGGGGAGCACGACGCCCCCAGCGGATTCCGGCAAGCCGTTGATCGACCTGATCGACGAGCTGTCCAAGCCCGCTTCCGGTACGCCGGCCCCCGCGACGCAGCCCGCAACGCCCACGCGACCGAACATGAACATCGTCGGCGCGCCCAATGCGCTGGCCGCACAGCCCCCCTCGCCGGCCCAGGCCAGCGGCGATCAGGCTCCGCGAGCGCCGATGATCGACCTGATCGAGAACTCGCGCCGTCTCGGCGGCACGATTGACACGACCGATGTGTCCTGGGTCTTCCTCAACGGCAAGTGGGTGCAGGTGCGTCCGACGGCGCGCCGGGGCGAGGCCGATCGGCCCGGGTACGAGCTGGTCACCCAGCGCGTGATCCGCATCCCGCTCCAGCGTCTGATGGCTGGCGACGCCCGGTTCAACATCGTCGTCCGCTCGGGCGATGTGGTCCGCGTGCCGACGACCAGCGGCGTCGTGTACATCTCAGGCCAGGTTCAGCGCCCCGGGTCGTACGACATCCCGCCCGTGGGCCGCCTGAAGATCACCAGTGCGATCACCTCCGCGGGCGGGTTGTCGCAGATCGCGATCCCCGACAAGGTTGACCTGACGCGGGCGATCGCCGACGGCATGCAGGCGACCGTCCGTGTCGACCTGCGGGCGATCTACGAAGGCACGCAGCCCAATATCTATCTGAGGCCCGACGACGAGATCAACGTCGGCACGAACTTCTGGGCGACGCCGCTGGCGGTCATCCGCAACGGTTTCCGCGCGTCGTACGGCTTCGGGTTCATCGTCGACCGCAACCTGGGCGACGACATCTTCGGCATCAGCAAGGTCCAGCGCGAGAGCATCAACGCCAGCCGGCGGACCACCAACAACCCGTTCTTCGGGTTCTAAACCATTCTGGGCTCGAGCCCCCGCGGCGCTCCTCGTCCGAGCCTCAGTCCGCATCCGCCCACCCCATCCCACCCCACCCCGCCCCTCGGCGGGGTGCGTTGTTTGCGGGATCGTCGCCCCCGGGGCTCGATCGACTCAAGCACTTTCTGGATCAGGGCTTGCAACCGTCGGCCCAAGGTTCTCGGACGGAAGCTACGTGGCGCGATCGAGAGGCTCCCCGATCTCGGGGTGGCTGAAGTTGCGACCCTGCGATGCGGGGGGTGGGGTGATCGGACCGATGGAAGACCCACGGGGGCGGTCCGCTCGCTCGTCGCGCGCGGGCTGTGGTCCGAGAATCCTTGCCGCGGTGCTTGGGAACGGGTTGGGCGCGGGATGGCAAACCTCCCAAACACCCGCGGCGTACCATCCCGGCTTGTCCGCTGAGCTTCGGGTTTCCCTTGGCTTTGCGGCGGGCTCGGGGCGTGCCGGGTTTCGAGGTGTGTGACGCGTGAGCACGGTGACGACGAGCACAGCCGGGGGCGGCGGCGGGGGTGGCGGGGCGAGCGTGCGCAAGGCGCAGGCTTCGGAGCTGTTGCTCGGCCTGTTCTCGCCGCGGGGCGCCTGGCTCACGGGCGTGCTCACGGTCGCGTTTGTCGCGGTCTTCTTCCGCTGGTTCTTCAAGCAGGGCCAGCTCTCGTGGAACGCCCCTGAGGACTGGGGCCATGCCTTCATCATCCCGGCCATCAGCGCGCTGATGGTCTGGCTCCGGCGCCATGAGCTGGCGCGGATCCCCAAGACGGTCTTCTGGCCCGGCCTGCTGCCGCTGCTGATGGGCATCGCGGGGTATGTCTACTGCGTCGTGGGCATCAAGAACCACATGCTCCAGGGCTTCATGATGATCCTGGCGCTGTTCGGGCTGGTGCTGCTGATGCTCGGGCCCGGGGCGATGCGGGTTCTGTTCCTGCCGATCGTGTATCTCGTCTTTGCGGTCACGATCAGCGAGATGATCATGATCCGCGTGACGTTCCAGCTGCAGCTGATTGCGTCGCAGGGGGCGTTCTTCCTGCTGGGCACGATCGGCGCGGCCGCGGGGTTCATCGTTGAAGTCAACGGCAACGTGCTGACGGTGTTCGACGGTCAGCGGCAGATCCCGCTCGATGTCGCCGAGGCCTGCTCGGGCATGCGGATGGTCGTCGCGTTCATCGCGCTCGCGGGCGCGGTGGCGCTGATCCAGTGCTCGGCGTGGTGGCAGCGCCTGGCGGTGATGCTGCTCGCGGCGCCGGTGGCGATCCTGATGAACATCATCCGCGTCGCGATCCTGGGTCTGGCGAGCCTCGCGGACCCGGACCTTGCCAAGGGCGATGCGCACATTCTGATCGGCACGATCCTGCTGGTGCCGGGCCTGTTCCTGTTCATGGGCGTGGTGTCGCTGCTGCAGAAGGCGGCGCCCGCGGGGCCGAAGTCCAAGCCCCAGCCGCTGCCCCGCGCGGGCGTGGACGGGCTCTGGGCGTCGCGGGTCCGTGCGTTCGGCGCGGCGGCGGCGATCCTGCTGGTCTCGGGCATCGCGATGAGCGCGACGTTCCGCGTGATCGGCGTGTACCTGCAGAAGGCCGCGATCTATCCCGCCGACCGGCGCGTGCTGACGGCGGTGCCGACGGCGACGGCGTCGTTCGTCCGCGAGGGCGTGGACACGCGTGAGGCGCCCGAGATCGAGGCGGTGCTGGGGACGACCAACTACATCACGCGCCTGTACCTCGAGCGCACGCCCAAGGACCCGAAGAAGCCGCTGGGTGTGCAGCTGCACGCGGCGTATTACACGGGGA
>JANRKN010000010.1:0-17565 GCA_033763435.1 Planctomycetota bacterium | reverse complement strand
CGCGCCTGCGGGTCTTCCGTGTGCACCGGGTCGAGCAGGTGGCTCAGCCGGCGCTTCTGGAGGCGGTCGCGGACGCTCGCCAGATACTTGTCGACCTCGTCGGGGTTGAAGGTGTTGTCGAGGTTGTTGGGGTTGCTCCAGCCGAGGATCTGGTGCTGGAGCTGCGGGTCGTCGATGTTGTCGAAGAACTCGCGGAAGCCGGGGATCAGGTCGCACTTGGTGACGACGACGTAGACCGGGAAGCGCACATCGAGGATGCGCTGGATGCCGTCGAGCTGGCGCGCGATCTTGCCGGCCTTCTGCTCGATCTGCTCGGCGCTGTCCTTGATCAGCGAGTCGATGCCGATGACCAGCAGCATGCCGTTGACCGGGCAGTTGCCGCGGGCCTGGCGCATCATCTTCAGGAACTCCTTCCACTCGGAGTTCTGAGACTGATCGACCTCTTCCATGAACATGCGCCCGGCGGTGTCGAGCACCACGGCATGGTTCGTGAACCACCAGTGCATGTTCACCGTGCCGCCCGCGCCCTGCAGACAGTCCTGCAGCCCGGGCGGGAAGCCGATGTTCGAGTGCCGGAGCATTTCCGTCTTGCCCGAGCCCGAGGGGCCCACGAGCAGATACCACGGCAGCGCGTACAGGTCCTTGCCCGCCGCGCGGAAGGTCGTGACGCCCTCCTCGAACTTCTTGCGGAGGTCGTCCATCCGCGCCTTCTTGGCCGGGTCCATCGCCGCGCCCGCGCCGCCCGAGGCCGAGCCCGCGATCAGCTTGGCGAACGGGCTGCCCTTGGCCTTGTCGCGCCAGGCGAGAATCAGGCGGTAGAGGAAGAGCAGGATCATGATGATCGCGATGCCGCCGCCGATCCACATCAGCAGCGTCGGGTCCTTGACGAACAGATACACCACGCCAAGCAGCCCGCCGGCCGAGATCACCATCAGGCCCATCTTCAGAGGCGCGGGAAGATTGTCAAACATCGATGCGTCTCCAGTTCAAACCGCCCCCACCACTCCCCACCATCCCCACCCGCCCCACCATCCCCACCACGTTGCCTTTCCCCGACTCACGATTCGCGACTCGCCATTCGCGCGCTCACTTCCCCACGTGCGCGGGCGACTCGGCGATCGCGTCGAGCATCTTCGCCAGGTCCCGCTGCGTGCTCAGGAAGAGCTGGAAGTAGCCCACGACGACCGTGATCGCCAGGCCCACGAGCACGATCGTCATGCCCACCAAGCTCCGGCCCGGCGGCTGCGTCAGCACGCGCGTGTCCACGTTGTCGTACGCGTCGGGGCAGATGCGCGTCGCCTGGTCGGCCTCGATCAGCCCGCGCAACCGCGCCGCGATCTCGCCCATCTTCCGACGCAGATACTCCGGCTGCCCCATGTAAAAGCCCGTGAAGCCCAGCCCGATGCACACGTAGAACACCGCCAGGCGCGCGTTGGCCGCATCGCCCGGCTCGCGCAGCGTCTCCTCGAGCAGGTCAAAGAACTTCTCGTCCCCCGCCAGCTCCTTGCGCTCGGCCGCCAGACCCCGGAAGCTCGACGCCCCGGGCATCCGGCTCTCACGCACCATGAAGTCGATGAAGAAGATCAGCGGAAGCTCGATCTTCTCGAACTGCTGCACAATCCCCGGCGAGCTGCTCATCTCCCGCTCGCTCCGCGCCTTCATGTCCGTGAACAACCCCTTGATCTCCGCGCGGATCTGCCCCTCCGACATCGTTCCCCCGCGGCGCGCCAGCCGATTCAGCCGGCACACCCACTGGAACGCTGGCTCACACAGTTCAAGAAGCGTCATTCGAGAAACCTTTCAGACTGAAGGCATCAGACCCAAGGCATCAGACCAATCAAGGCACTCGGCATTCCGGGAGCACCGGACGGGAATCGCTGCGCCCGCACGTTCTTCCCGATTCGCGATTCGCCTCCCCATTCACGGCACCGTCATGTACAGCGTCACCTCGCCCAGGTCGACATTCTCAACCTCAGGCCAGCGGATCGACAGCGCCCGCTCGCCCACCACTTTCTCCCACATCCGCGCGCTCTCGGCGCGGTTACAGCGGAAGTAGTGCAGCCCCACCTGCGAGGGCAGCTCCAGCGGCGGATGGCGCTCCTCTTCAAGCTTCACGCCGAAGATATTCAGCCGCACCATGCTCTTGGGCATCAGCTTGAACTTGTCCGCATCCTCAACGAGCTTGCTCAGGCGCGACGCGTCCTCGCGCGTCTTGAACGCGAGGAAATAGTCGTTGGGCTGCGTGACGTGCTCTTCCGTGAGCGCCGCCTGCAGGAACCCGCCGTCCTTGACGAACTTGATCTCGAGATAGCGCTTCTGCACCGCGCCGCGGAGCAGCTGGCGGATGCGCTGATCAAGCTCGGCAAAGCAGACGCCCGGCTTGTCGTGGTCGTAGCGGGGCGCATCAAACGGATCGCGATCGGGATAGAGGCCCGCGAGCTCCGCGAGCATCTCGCGCAGCTCCAAATACATCGTGAAGGGCGAGATCCCGCCGCCGGACGCGAAGTTGGCCGCGCGATCCGTCGCGCCGCCCATCGCCGCGCCGCTGGCGAGCGCGAGCGCGGGGAGCCGCGCCGCGTAGCGGTTGAGCGTGCGCAGGCGGAGGAGCTGCTCGAACTGCAGGCCCTTCATGTTCTCGATCGAGAAACCGCGCCCGAGCTGCGAGGCGAGGTCCTTGCGCGTCGCTTCGATCTGGTTCGCGAGGTCGCGGATCATGTTCCGCAGGGGCGTCGAGCCGCCGATGACAAAGCACGGCGGGATGAACCGCGGGTCCTGGCGCGGCAGGCCGCTCTCTTCGCCCGTGCCGTGCCCGATTTTCATCAGCGGCAGCAGCTCGAGGTCAGTGGTGTCGTCGCCGTCGGTGAGGAGCCGGGCGTTGAGGCGCCGCACGCGCACGGGCTGGGCGTTCTCGCCGGTGTTCTCATCCGGAACCTGCGTCTCGGCGAGGCGATACAGGCGCTTGATGCGGGTGTCATCGCCCGAGGCCTGCTCGATGGTGTTCGCGCGCTGGGGCTGATAGAGCGGGATGCCCAGATACACCGTGAACGTGCCCGCGCCGCCGGCGCCCGAGGCAAAGACGCGCTTGATATCGAGCGCGGGCAGGTCGGCGTTGTTGGGGAAGTCGACCTCCAGGCCGCTGGGCATGATCGCGCGGAGGCGATCAAAGCGCACCTGCATGTTGTCCAGCGCGTCGGGGGTGAGCTTCTGCTCCACCACGCCGTAGGCGTAGGGCCAGCTCAGCCGACGCTCGACCGCGAGCAGCTCGAGCTGCTGACGTTGAAGCTGCTGAAGGTGATGAGGCTGAAGAAAGAGCCCCTCGTGCCAGTGCATCTGCGCGCCCGACGCCATTCACCGCTCCCTTCGTTCCCGACCGATCCAACCCCATCCCGCCAACCCCACCCCACCAACCCCACCCCACCAACCCCACCCCGCCAAACCCACCCGACCGTGCCCGTCCGATGATTCACCCGCGCGGGCTCACTTGCGAACGAGCCCGTCGAGCAATTCTTCCGCGTGGGACGCGATCGTCCCCTGAATCTCCGTCGCGATCGCGTTTTCGTCGCGCGTCTGCATCAGCTGCCCGTACTTGCGCCACGCCGTGACGCCCAGCGCCTCGAGCGCGCGCTTCTCGCTCCGTGCGGCCTCTTCGATCGCGGGCGGCGCGAACATCACCAGATGCTTCTGCGCGTACAGATTGCCCGCCTTCGCGACCGCCGCGATCAGCGACGCTGTCAAGCCCTGCAGCATCTTCGTCTCGGCCTGAACCTGGGGCCGACCGAACGCCGCATCGCCCGCGGCGAACCGCCCGAGCACCCGGCTCATCACCACCGTCTTCTTGAACTTGCTCGAAGGGTTCACGCGCTTCCACGCGTTCCACACGAACTGATCGAGCTGCACCGTCAGGTCCGCAAGCTGCGTGCACAGCTCGGCGACCTTCGCCGGGTCCACCGCCTCAGCCTCGCCCAAGCCAAGCTTGGTCTTGAGCTCGCGCACCACCTCGGGCGGGAGCGTCGCGCCGCCGGAGTGCGCCGGAGCAGGAACCGGCGCGGCCTGCGCGACCGGCGCCGGTGCCGCGGGCGCCGCGACCTTCACCTCCACCACTTCCTTCACCACCTGCTTGACCGCAAAGCCGCCCGCGAGCAAGCGCTCGGCGATTTCCTTCTTCTGCACATCGCTCATCGTCGCCGACATCGCGATCAACCGATCCACCAGCAACCGCGGGTCCTTGGGCGCCTCTTCCACAGGCGCGGCCTGCGGCTTGCCCGACCCCTCCCCGTCGCCCGGCGTCGGGAGCGAATCCTTCAGCTCGGCCAGGAACGCCCGACGCTCGGCGGGCACCAGCTCGTTCAGCACACGCCCAAGCTCATCGCGCAGCACGTCCCGGCGCCGATCCGACGACTCGTCGGCCAGCTGCAACTGCAATCCCTTCAGCCGCTGCGCCACCGAAGACGCCCGCCGGCCACGCTCTGTCGTGGGCTCAATCACGCATGCACCTCCCCCCACCCTTCCGCACCTCCCCCCACCACCTTCCCCACCGACTCCCCCACCACCTTCCCGCGCCGCGATCACTCGGGGCGAGCCGACGCCACCGCCGCCTTCTGTAAAGAAGGATGACGCTGGCACGTCCGGGAACGCCAGAAAGGCCCGCCGGGCGGACTTTCGGCGCGCAGACGCCCCCCGCGCCGGTCAGGCACGGGGCCCCGGATCATACCGGAAGGTCCGCAAACCCGCGTTCGTCCCGATTCTCGGTCCCGCGTATTCCGCGCGGCTCGCTCAGCTCCCCCAGCCCACCCCGGCGCAGAGCCTGCGCACCCCGTCCGCCCTCAGGCCCCCCGGCCTGTTTCCGATCTTTCACTCCGGAGACCGCCCGACGCGTGTGCCCGAGCGGTGACGGAAGGACCGGAGGAGAGTTTCATGACGACCAACCGCATTCGTAAGCCCGTGCTGTTCCTGGCTCTGGGCCTCGCCGCCGGCCTCACCGGCTGCCGCTCGACCCAGAGCGAGAACGTCGCCCAGAACCAGCCCACCTACTCGGGCCTGGCCTCGATGGGCGCGGGCGATGGCCTGGGCGCCACGTTCTACGAGTCCAAGCAGATCCTCGCCCGCAAGAACGCCAAGAACCCCGACGCCTTCGCGTCGACCTACTCGCCCTTCCAGCTCCCCAGCGACTGATCCGCCCCGACCCCGGACAGCATGCGATCAACCCACCGGCCCGCGCACGGACGCGCGGGTCGGTGTGCTTTTACCGGGGCCACGTTTGGCGGGGCCACGCGACGCTGACCAGGCTCAGCAGCCCAGTTCGAAGGCGCCGACGAAGACGGTGAAGTCGTCAGAGTCGATGAACCCTGAGCCGTCGAAGTCGGCGTTGAACTGGCACGAGGGCACGGGCTGGCCCGGGCCCGTGCAGCCGAGCGAGAATGCGGCGACGAACGCGACGAAGTCGTCGGAGTCGTTGAACCCCGAGCCGTCGAAGTCGGCCAGGCACTGGCAGGTGTCGGGGATGCGGTCGTTGTTGACGTCGGCGACGAGGCCATCGCGGATCTCGCACAGGTCGGGCAGGCCGTTGTTGTTGCAATCGGTGGGGCCCGGTTCGCCCGCGCCCGCGACGATGCGGTGGACGCGCCCGTTGGTGCCCCCGCCGCGGATCATGTAGTAGAGCTCGCCGCTGGAGTCCTGGCCGAAGCTCGTGAGCCCGAAGCCGACGTTGAGCAGCAGTTCGTTCTGGCCCGTGGCCGGGTTGAGGCCCCAGACGTTGCCCGAGCAGTAATCGCCGTAGAGATACCAGCCGTAAAGATTGGGGATCTGACAGCCGCGGTAGACGAACCCGCCGGTGACGGAGCAGCCGTTGTCGCGGTTGTACACAAACACCGGCGGCGTGCTGACGCCCGGGCCCAGCGGGCAGGGCTGCGTGATGTTGGGCGTCGGAATGTCGCCTTCGAAGCAGCGCCACTGATAGTTCTGACCGCCGACGCCCGCGGGCGCGCGGTTGATCTCTTCGCGTGCGTTCTGGCCGACGTCGGCAATCCAGAGCTCGCCCGTCACGCGGTCGAAGCTGGGGCGCCAGGGGTTGCGCAGGCCCAGCGCCCAGACCTCGTTCGGCACGCCGTCGGTGGGCGACGCGAAGGGATTGGACGCGGGGGTGGTGTACTGCGTGGAGCCGGCGCCGCCGATCACGCCGTCGTCGTCATCGTTGCCGGGGATGTTGTCGGCGCCGTCGATATCGAGGCGGAGCATCTTGCCGAGCAGCGTGTTGGTGGTCTGCGCGCGGTTGTTGGGGTCGTTGCCGCTGCCGCCGTCGCCGAGGGCGAAGTAGAGGAAGCCGTCAGGCCCGAAGGCGATCCAGCCGCCGTTATGGTTGGAGAAGTCCTGCGCGACGGTGA
Source organism: Planctomycetota bacterium (assembly GCA_033763435.1). Classification (GTDB taxonomy): domain Bacteria; phylum Planctomycetota; class Phycisphaerae; order Phycisphaerales; family UBA1924; genus JANRKN01. Next base: position 11,185 of record JANRKN010000010.1, on the reverse strand, counting down.
GGATGGTGCGCGTGGGCGTCGCCGTCGCCACATCGGGATTGGCGCTGACGGTGTGCTCGCGGACGACGCTGGTGCCCGAGGAGTTGGTGAACGAGACATAGAACCGGCCGTTGGCCGCGAAGTTCGGATGGAACGCCAGGCCCAGCAGGCCCTGCTCATCGCCGGTCGAGAGGCCCGTGACGGTGAGGAAAGGTGTGGTGAGGAAGGTGTTGTTGGGCAGGAGGATGCGGATGTCGGCGCTGGTGGTGTTGCCCCGACGCTGCTCGACGACGAATCGACGGCTGTCGCCGGTCGGCGAGATGAGGTAGAGCGGCCGACCGAGCGTGGACGTGCCGACCTGTACCTGCGAGAGCACCGGCTGCGCCGAGGCCGAGCCCGCCGCGACCAGAAGGCTGAGAATACTTACAAATGCCGAACACACGAGGGTGGCGGAACGGACGCTGGGCATGGGAGCACTCCAGAGGGCGCCTCGAGCGGGCGCCGACGCCCGAGAATGTACCCTGTGCGCACCGTTTCGCCCACGGAACAGGCGAAAAACACGGCATCCGCAAGGGACATGGTCGTCCCTTGAAGGGTCCAAACAAAGTACAAACTACTCAGGCGAGGGGCAGGCGGATGGTGCAGCGCGTGCCGCCCTGGGCCGAGAGGGGGGATTGAATCACGAGTGATCCGCCGGCCTCTTCGATCATCCGTCGGCTGATCTTCAGTCCCAACCCGTGCCCCTCGGGGCGTACCGCGGCCGGATCGAAACCCGGGCCGCTGTCTTCGATGATCAGCTCAAGGATGCCGGCCTGGCCCGCGGGCCCAGCCTCGGGACCCATGTTCCACGTGGAACATGGGGGGGGCGTGTTCGGACCGGGCGACGAGGAACCTTCGGCTCCCCCACTGCCGGGCTGCCCCACCACCGCGAAGATCCGCAGCGTGTGCGATCCGCCCTGATGCTTCATCGCGCGGAGGGCGTTCAGGACGAGGTTCAGCACCGACTGCTGGAGGGCGATCAGACGGATCCGGGCCCGCAGGCCTTCGGGGACGCTCAGGATGAGATCGATGTTGTCGCGGGCGGGGTCGCGGGCGATGACGGTGAGCGCGCCACGGACCGCCTCGGCGAGGTCGGCGGACTCGGGTTCGGTTTCGCCCAGCCGGGGCTGGTCTTTGGCCATGCTGAGGATGGCGGAGGCGATCCGGCAGGCGGAGGTCGCGCCGAAGGCGGAGCGCTCAAGGGCCTTGCGGGTGAGGCCCGCGTCGGTGGGGGCCTCGAGGGCCATCTGGGCGTAGCTGAGGACGGGCGTCATGAGGTTGTTGAACTCATGCGCGATGCCCGCGGTGAGGGTGCCGAGCACGGCCAGGCGCTGGGCGTGTTCGAGCTCGCGCTGGAGCTCAAGGACCTTGGCCTCGACGCGGATGAGGTGGGCGACGAGCCGCTCGCCGTCGATCCGCGCGTGGGACGGCGTCGCCGGTGATGGCGATGAGGGCGCGGGATGCTCGGGCTTGCGTCGCGGCATGCTGACCCCACCACCACCCCACCACCCGGGCTCACTTTCGAGCTATCGGTCTGAGTGGCGGGCGACTTGGGCCAAAGGCAGGGCCAGTGGCGAGTGGGGAGTGGGGACTGGCGACTTGGGGAGCGTGGGGGCGCGGCGAGTCGCGAATGTCGAATCGGGATCAGGCCAGAGCAGGGCCGGTGGCCGGTGGGGGCGCGACGGTCAGTCGTGGATCTCCGAGAGCCATACGGGCGCGTGGCCCGATGCCGCGGCACGGATCCACCCCACCATCGACGCGGGGCGAACGTCGGCGTCGTCGAGGCCGGCGATCGGCACCCAATCGAAGGCGATGTCGGGTTCCTGACTCGTGATCTTCGGAAGCGCGGCAGGGGCGGGAGTGGGGGTGTTGGAGGTGGGGGCGGCGGGGGTGGTCGGGGCGTTGGTGGAGGGGGATGTTCCACGTGGAACATGGGTCCCCGGGGTCGGCAGAGTGCCCGCGTCGAGCCGCATGGCGAAGACGAGGTTCACCTCGTGGCGGAGCTTGCCCTTCTGGCGGAAGACGTGCTCGTGGGTGAGGAGCAGGTCCCCCGCGGCGATGTCGGCGCCGGCCTCTTCGTCCATTTCGCGGGCGAGGGCGTCGCGGGCGGGTTCGGGGAACTCGACATGCCCGCCGGGGAGGTAGCGGTAGCCCTTGCCGACGTGCCGGCAGAGGAGGACGTGCCCGTTCTCCACCGCGAGCCCACGGACGATCACTTCGGTAGCATCGTGTGCCATGCGGGAGTATTGTCGGCGATCTGGCGGCGGGCCGCAAGCCGCCCCACAGGCGGAAGAGTGAACACAGAGGCTCAGAGAAGGCCTCGGAGGCTGGGCAGGGAAGGCGCGAGGAGTGGGGGTGCGAGAAGGGCGGAGGAGCATGGGTGTGAGTGGGAGTGGGAGTGGGAGTGGGAGTGGGAGTGGAAGTGGAAGTGGGGGAGTGGCCGGGCGGGGAAGGCCCCGCGAGGGCGACAGACGGATCGGTCGGGTTGTTTATAATATTATGTAACAATGGAGTGTTGCGATGTCGGACAAGCCGCGTCGGCTGGGTCGGGGGTTGAGCGGGCTGGTGGGGATGATCTCTGAGCCGGTGCGGGTGGAGGTGCCTGCGCAGGCCGAGCCGATCAGCCTGCCCGAGCGGGCCGAGGTCGCGGCGCCGATGGCCCCGTCTGTGTCCGCGCCGGTTTCTCCACCCGTGACTGCGCCGATCTCGGCAGCGATCGTCACGGGAACGTCTGAGTCTGCGCCCGCGCAGGCGGGCGTCACGGCCGGCGGCTCGAAGATGCTGCGTCTGGTGGCGATCGGGTCGATCCAGCCCAACCGCTATCAGCCGCGGGGCGCCATCGACGAAGCAGGCGTGAAGATGCTCGCGGCGTCGATCCGCGCGTCGGGCCTGATGCAGCCGATCGTCATCCGACCGGTCGCCGACGCGGGCCCGGGCATCGGCTACGAACTCGTCGCGGGCGAGCGTCGCTGGCGGGCGGCCGGGGAGGCGGGGCTCACGATGATCCCCGCGCTTGTGCGCGACCTTTCGAATCAGGAGTCGGCGGAGTGGGCGATCGTCGAGAACGTGCAGCGCGAGGACCTGAACCCGCTTGACAAGGGCCGGGCGTATCGGCGGTTGTCCGAGAGTTTCGGGCTGTCGCACGCGGAGATCGCCGACCGGGTGGGCGTCGAGCGCAGCAGCGTGACGAACCTGGTGCGTCTGACGGAGCTTGAGCCTCTGGCGGCGTCGCTGGTGGCTTCGGGCGAGCTGACGTTCGGGCATGGGCGTGCGCTGCTGACGCTCGAGCGTGGGATGTTCCCGGAGGGGACGCAGGATCAGTGGGCCAAGGCCGCGGCTGAGAAGGGCTGGAGCGTCCGCAAGCTGGAAGAGTTCACGCGGGCGATGGTGGAACGGGCGAAGGCGGGCACGCCGACGATTGAGGCCAAGCCCGAAGCGCAGCCCCGCGATCTGCGGGGCGAGGCGATCCGGATGGATCTGGAGAAGCGGCTCAGCGAGCGGCTGGGAACGCGGGTGCGCGTGCGGACGGACAAGAAGGGCCGACGCGGGTCGATCTCGGTCGAGTTCTATGACCTTGATCACTTCGAGGGGATCTTGAAGAAGATGGGGATGGAGTGAGAGAGGCAGGGCCAGTGGCCAGTGGGGATGGCCAGTGGGGAATGGCCAGTGGGGGGGGGCGAGTGGGGGCTCGGGGGCTATCAGCGGTGCTTGACGGGGTCGGTAGACTGGGTTCGAGCCTTTCTCGGGATGGGGATGGGCGGCGAACGGGAGACTCTGCGTGGCAAGCCCAACCCAGCCCCCGACTCTCAGCCAGGCGCTGATCGACGAGTACTGGGTGCACGCTCGCACGCACGAGGGCTCGGTGCCGTATCTCTATGTGGACTCGGTCGGGAAGGTGACGATCGGCGTCGGACGGATGATCGGCAACGAGGCCGACCTCAAGTCCTTCTACGCGACGCACAACACCGCGCTGGTTCATGCGCCCGGTTCGACCGCGGCGTGCACGGTGATCCGCGGCGTGAAGAGCGAGCAGGGGCCGATGGGCAAGTCCGGCGCGCCCGTGACCGAGGCGGACTTTCTCCAAGCATTCCGGCACATGTCGAGCCTGGGCGCGAAGCTGCTGGAGACGGCAGCGGCGGCGGGTGTCGATTCGAGACAGAAGGCGGCGTTCGCGAAGTCGCAGGCCGGGTGCACCGACATCCGCCTCAGCGACGATGCCGCGAAGGCCGAGTTCGCCCGCAAGCTGCGCGAGATGTTCGGCGAGCTGACGCGCGCGTCGGCCAGCGCGAACGTCGGCGGCACGATGACGCGCTCGAACCCCTACGCGGAGTTCGATGCGTTCCCGCAGCCCGCGCAGATTGCGGTGCTGGACATGATGTACAACCTGGGCGCGCAGGGGCTGCGGACCAAGTGGCCGACGTTCACCAAGGCGGTGAAGGATCGGCGCTGGAAAGACGCGGCGGAGGCCTCGAATCGGCGTCAGCTTTCCGCCGAGCGGAACGCGTGGGTGAAGGGGCTGCTTGAGAAGGCGGCGGAGCTTGAGAAGCCGACGGCCCCGGCCGCGGCGCCTCCGCCGACGGCGATCGAGATGGTGCCGCTTGCGCGCCAGCACACGTCCAAGTTCAAGCAGACCTTGAACGTCTGGAAGCAACGCGAGCAGGAGGCGAAGCTGGTGCAGACCTCGCGCGATGAGCTGCTCAAGCAGCGAGGCGTGCCCAGCGCGCCCGGAAAGCTGCCGAGGAAGCTGGCTTGACCCAATCGGCGTGGACCGAACCGGCGCTGCTCAAGGGCCTCGCGGTGTTCGTGGGCGCGGGCGCCGGCGGCGTCGCTCGCTGGCTGGTCGGCGCGGGCGTGCAGAAGTGGTGGGGGAGTGCGCCCGCGGGCCCGAGCTCGTTTCCGATGGGAACTTTGGCCGTGAACGTGACGGGATGCCTGCTGATTGGCATCGTGGCGGCGGCGCTGCTCGAGGGTGGCGCGGGCCGGGGGCTGCGCGTCTTTGGTGAACCGGGGCGCGAGCTGGGCGTCTCGTGGATGTCGCTGCTGATGGTCGGTGTGCTGGGCGGGTACACGACGTTTTCGAGCTTCGCGCTCGAATCGCTGATGCTCGCCCGGCACCAACGCTGGGGCGCGCTCGCGCTCTACGTCGGGCTCAGCAACGCGCTCGGACTGCTCGCGGTGTGGGCGGGTTGGGCGGCGAGGAAGGGGTGGGGAGGGTGGGGGCTCGCGCGGGGGCTGCTCGGCGATCGCGCGGGCTGAGCGCGCGGGGCCCGAGGAATCTGTCCGCGGGCGCTGGGGCGAAACACTGAGGGCGCGGGGTTGGGAGAAGTTGGTGGGAAGGGCGTGCGTCCCGCGTGTGCGGGGCGGGTGTGGTAGGCTGGCGACCCCCGCGCGGGCGTCGCTCGTGCGGGCCGGACTGTGGGCTGAACTCTGGTCGGCGGGTGCGGAAGCGTGTCGAAGGAGTGTTTGCATGCAGGTGCGAATGTCGGGTCGGCGAGCGGGGATGATGGTCGCGGCCGCGGGGCTGGCCGCGGGGCTGATGGCGAGTTCCGCGGCCTGGGCCCAAACGTCGGCCCAGAGCTCGACGCCGACGGAGCAAGCGACGCAGCCGAACGCGCAGGGCATGCCGCCCGCGGGCCCCGGCGGTGGGGCACCCGGCGGCGGTGCGCCCGATGAGTCCGGGTTCCGTCCGTGGGCCGAGGTGAGCAAGGGGTTTGAAGCGGTGAACCCGCCCCCGGGCCAGCAGAGCTTTTACGGGCTGTGGACGCGCAAGCGTGACGGAGCGATGCTGGCGGAGCTGCCCCGCGGCTTTGAGGGCCAGCGGCACTTCATCGCGCTGACGACGCCGACGGGCAACACGTTCGCCGGCCTGCAGATGGGCGACTATTACGTGTACTGGCGCCGGGCCGACAACCGCCTGATGCTCATCGAGCCCAACCTCGACAACCGCTCGACGGGCGATGCCGAGAGCAAGGCGGGCATCAAGGACGTGTTCACCGACCGCGTGCTGCTGGACGTGCAGATCCTGGGCATGGGCCCGAACGGCAACCCGGTGATCGACATGCGCGACCTTCTGACGGCGCGCGCGGGCGCGCTGTACGGCGGCGCGGCGGCGGGTGCGAATGCGCGCCTCGCGACGCTCGTGAAGGCCAAGGCGTTCCCGGAGAACATCGAGATCACGTACGAGATGCCGGGCGCGGGCGGGCGTCTGCAGCAGTTCCATTACTCGATCAGCCTGATCAAGGACAACCCGAGCTATCAGCCGCGTAAGGCCGACGAGCGCGCGGGGTACTTCACGACGGTGTTCCGCGACCTTGGCACGTTCAAGGACGAGGACAAGTGGGTGCGGTACATCAACCGCTGGCAGCTTGAGAAGCGCGACCCCAAGCTCAAGCTCAGCCCGCCCAAGGAACCGATCATCTTCTACATCGAGCACACGACGCCGGTGCGGTATCGCAAGTTCGTCCGCGATGGCGCGCTGATGTGGAACAAGGCCTTTGAAAGGGTCGGCATTCTCGACGCGATCGAGGTCCGTCAGCAGGACGCGCAGACCGGCGCGTACATGGACCTGGACCCTGAGGACGTGCGGTACAACTTCATCCGCTGGGTGAGCAACGACATCGGCACGGCCATCGGCCCCAGCCGCGTGCACCCGCTCACGGGTCAGATCCTCGATGCCGACGTGATCCTCACCGACGGCTGGATCCGCTTCTTCTGGTACGAGTTCAGCGACGTGCTGCCCGAGATCGCGATGGAGGGCATGAGCCCCGAAACGCTCGCGTGGCTCGATCAGCGCCCGCGGTGGGATCCGCGGATCCGTCTGGCGGACCCCGCGCAGCGCGACCTGCTGCTGGCCAAGCGCGCGCGTCGCGGCGTGGTGGCGTGGGGCGGGCATCCGATTGGCCTGGGCGATCCGAAGCTCGATCATGAGGACGCGAACCGTCTGCTGGGTCAGCATCCGTTCTCGGGGCTGGTGGGCCGGCGGAGCCAGATGAACGGGCTGTGCCTCGCGGCGCAGGGCAAGCGCGTCGACATGGGCATGATGCGCATGGCGCTGGAAATGATCGACGCCGAGGAGTTCCAGCCGTACTCGGCCCCGGCGCAGGATGGCGGCAAGAAGGATGAGGGCAAGAAGGACGAGCCCCCGAAGGAGAACAAGTGGGAGACGCTCGACGGCATCCCCGAGTGGTTCGTCGGCCCTGCGCTCGCGGAGCTGACGGCGCACGAGGTCGGGCACACGATTGGCCTTCGGCACAACTTCAAGGCCTCGAGCATCTACGACTTCAACAAGATCAACAGCCCCGAGATCGCGGGCGTCAAGACCTGGTCCGGCTCGGTGATGGACTACAACGCCAGCAACGTCGTCGTCCGCGACGGCAAGCTGCAGGGCGACATCAATCCGCGCGACATCGGGCCCTATGACTTCTGGGTCATCGAGTTCGGCTACGGCGAGGACCCGAAGAAGACCCTCGAGCGTGTCGCCGACCCGCTGCTGGTCTACGCGACCGACGAGGACACGACGGGCCCGGACCCGCTCGCACGCACGTACGACATGGGCGCCAACCCGCTCGACTATGCCAAGAGCCAGATCGAGCTGGCCAAGTGGCATCGCGAGCGGCTGCTGACGCGCTTTGTCAAGGACGGGCAGAGCTGGTCGCGCGTGCGTCGGGGCTACACCATCACGCTGGGCATGCAGACGCGCTCGGTGTCGATGATGCAGGGCTTCGTGGGCGGGGCGTTCGTGAACCGCGACCGCAAGGGCGACCCGAACGGGCGTCCGCCGGTCGTGCCCGTGCCGGCCGCTCAGCAGCGCGAGGCGCTGAAGTTCATCATCGAGCAGGCGTTCCGGGATGAGTCCTTCGGCCTCACGCCCGAGATCATGCAGAAGATGACGACCGACAAGTGGATGGACGCGGGCGGCTTCAGCGAAGGCATGCAGGACGCGCTGTTCCCGATCCATGACCGGATCGGCGGCATCCAGTCCAGCGTGCTGACGATGCTGATGAACCCGACGAAGCTGCGCCGGATCTACGACAACGAGTTCCTCGTGCCGCGCGATCAGGACGCGCTCACGCTGCCCGAGATGCTGCGGACGGTGACGTCCGCGGTGTGGACGGAGCTTGAGAAGGGTCCGTCGGGCAACACGAGCGAGCGCAATCCGTACATCTCGAGCCTGCGGCGGAACCTGCAGGCCGAGCACGCCGAGCGGCTGATCGATCTCTCGATGCCCCAGGCCGGCGGCACCGAGGCGATGAAGGCGATCAGCAACCAGGCGATGATGCAGCTGCGTCAGATCTCGGCGAAGATCGGGACGATCATCGGCGAGAAGGGCGAGAACGCGAACCTGGACGCGTATTCGCTGGCGCACCTCAAGCAGACCCGGATGCGGATCGAGAAGGCGCTGGAAGCGTCGTACACGATCGGCGGCGGGGGCATGGGCGGATTCCCGATGTTCCTGTTCGGGCGCGAAACGCCGGTCACGGTCGAAGAGGCCGACCGGATGGAGCGCGAGCGCTCGATGAAGTAAGTCTCAGGAAGCTGATGTGACTCCACGCCGCGCGGTCGAAAGGCCGCGCGGTTGTTTTTGAGGCGCGGGGAGTGGGGAGTGGCCAATCGCCAGTGGGGGAAAGGCGGCGCGAGCGCGTTCGCTCGCGCAGAGGGTGCCACCCGTCCGACGATCCGTCAGGATCGGCGCGACTGGTGCCGACCACGGCGCGCTCACGTCACGAAGGTGCTCGCACCACTCTTCGCTTCGCTCCGAGTGGTGGCACCCGAAACTGGTATACGGACGCGTCACGCACGGCTTGACGCCGAGCCGTCAAGCCGTGGCACCCAAGGCAGTGCACCTGGCCGACCACCATCACTTCTGCGCGTTGGCGCCGATGGTGCGATCGAGGAAGTCGGCAGAGCGGCGCGCGTGCAGCAGGCGGTTGGGGAGCTTGGCAAACCCGTGGCCTTCGTCGGGGAAGTAGAGCGTTTCGGGGTTCATGCCGCGCTGCTGGAGCGCGACGGCGTAGAGCATCGCCTCGTAGATCGGCACGCGCGGGTCGTTGAAGCCGTGGGCGATCATGACGGGGCAGCGAACCTTGTCGACCATGTTCAGGGGCGAGACGGACTCGAGGAAGTCGGGGTCCGAGAGCGGGCCGTACTCGGCCTCACGGAGCTTCCGGCGGTAGCCGCTCGTGCGCTCGAGGAAGGTGCGGACGTTGACGATGCCGACGCGCGTGATCGACGCGCCGAAGACGTTGGCCTTCGCGAGGCCGGCCTCGACCTGCTTGGTGTCTTCGACGATCACGGCGTTGGCCATGTATCCGCCGTAGGACCCGCCGGTGGCGGCGACCCAGCCGTTGCGGGAGTATCCGTTGTCGACGAGCCAGCGCGCGACGGCGACGCCGTCCTTCACCGAGTCCCAGCGCTTCTTGTAATCGTCGAGCATGTGGAAGGCGCGTCCGTAGCCCGTCGAGCCGCGGACGTTGGGCTCGACGTAGCCGTAGCCGCGCGAGACGTAGTACTGGACGTTGCGGTCGAAGCTGGGGCGGTGCTGGCCTTCGGGCCCGCCGTGGTAGTCGACGATGAAGGGGATGGGGCCCTTGTCCTTGGTGTGCCCTGGGGGCAGGTAGACGAACGCGGGGATCTCGACGCCGTCGAAGCTCTTGATCTTGACGAGCTGGGGCAGGGCGAGCGAGGCGAGGTCGATGCCCTGATCGTCGATGACGCCGGTGAGCGCGCGCGGCTCGCCGCGGACCGCGCCGTTGACCAGGTCGAGCGCGTAGGAGAGGCCGGGGTTGCGCGGGTTGCTGAGCGTGTACGTGAGAGTGGTCACTTCGGGGTGATGGCTGCTGGGGACGAACGAAACGCCGCCGATGGTGCCCTCTTCGATGGTGGGGAGCGTGATGGGCTCGAAGGTGGGGAGCTTGAAGAGGCGGAGGTCGCCGTAACCATCGCGGTTGATGATGACGGCGAGGACCTGCTTGTCGCGCGAGATCTCGGCGCCGTCGATCTCGAAGGCGTCGAGCGCGGGGATGGGCTTGGAGATGCTCTTGTCGGCGAAGTTGCGGACGAAGAGTCGGCGGATGCCGTCTTCGTGGTCGCTGGTGAAGAGCGCGCTCTGTTCGCCGGGGAGATAGCCGACCCAGCCGGCGGACTGCTTGCCGTCGGTCGGGTTGAGCTTGGTGAGCTCGCCCGTGGAGGCGTTGAGTTCGTGGATGTCCGAGTCGCTGATGGCGCGATACTCGGCGACGAGATAGCGCGTGCCGTCGGTGGATTGATCGGCCGCGGACCACGAGCCCGGGCGCGCGAGCAGCTTCACGCGCGTCGCGGCGTTGACGGCCTGGCCTGGCGCGGGGAGGTCGATGCGGTAGAGGTGGAAATCGTTGGGCGACTCTTCGTTGGCGGTGAAGACCACGCCCGCGCGATCACGCGTCCAGAGGTTCAGACCGAACTGGACCTTGGGATTTGCGAGCAGCGGCATCGGCCCGATCGGGTTGGCCGAGCCCGCGCCGGGCCAGACGAGGCTGAACTGGTTCTGCTCGTTGCCGCCCATGGCGTGGGAGACGATGAGGACCGAGCCGTCGGGCGCGAGGGTCGCGCCGGTGGCGCCGTCGGGGAAGCTGGTGAGCTTGTTGTACGTTGCGCCCTTGTCGGCGGGGATGCGCGAGGCCGAGTACACCTGCGTGATGCCGTCGGGCAGATCGCGGACGAAGAGGCGCCCGTCGGGGCTGAGCAGCGCGCCGCCGGGTGCGCGGAGCTTGGTGAAGCGCTCGATGTCGGGGGCATTGGTGTTGGGGCGCCAGGCGCCGGCGCGGGTCGCGGTGCTCCACGAGGTTGCGGAGCCGGAGGAGGCCTGCGTGTTCGTGCTCTGCGCGCAGCCCGCGAGGGTGGAAAGGAGCAGCGCGGGCGTGAGGATCGCGGCGACGAGGGGCGTGGTTCTCATGGTGCTAAGCGTACCAAAGCCGGGCGCGGTCAGCCGAGGATCGCGTCAGCGGCGGCGCGGGCGCCGTCCTCAGCCGCGAGCCTTGCGCCCAGCGCCGCGGCGCCCGCCGCGAGACGGGAATCGTCGAGCATGGAGCGGATGATGTCGGCGACGCGGGGGGCGCGGAAGTGCCGGGGCGCGAGCGATCGGGCGGCGTTGAGGCGGACAGCCCGTGCGGCGTTGTCGAACTCGTCGTTG
>JANRKN010000009.1:0-24368 GCA_033763435.1 Planctomycetota bacterium | reverse complement strand
ACGCCGGGCCGCCCGCCCAGCGCGTCGATCTCCAGCCCCGAGTCGTCCGCGAGGCACCAGCGCGAGAGCGCCCGCGCATACTCCCGCGCCTTGATCGTCGCGTTGGCTTCGAAGGTCGTGCCCGTCTCGGCGGGCTCAGGGAGAGTGGAGGGCGAGGCCTGCGCAAGCGTCAGCAGCGTGACGCCCGCGAGCCCGACGGCCTGAAAGATCGCCGAGAGCTCCTCGACCTTGTGCGGGTTGGATGTCGCGAGCACGATCTCCATGGCCAGTCCTCCCTCTCGGCGAATCTCAGTGCGCGGGTTCGGGGCCTGTCCGCGCGTGGCGATGAGAGCGTACACCTATGCTTGGGGCCTATGAGTTTGCCCACGAATTCGGCACAGATTCTCAGCGTGGACCGTGCCGCGGTCGCGCGGTCCGCCTCGGCGAAGCTGCGCGCGCTCGCGCCCCAGTTCGAGCGCACGCCCGCGCTGATCGGCTTTGACGGGTTTATTGATTCGATCATCCGTCCGGTGGCGACGCGGCACGACATGAGCCCGCACGGGTTCACGCGTCAGGCGACGATCCCCGAGTTTGCCGCGCGCTGCGGCGCCGCCGCGGGCAAGAGCACCAACATCGAGCTCGTCGTCGAAGAGCAGCGTTTCGGAGGCAACGGCCCGTTGATGGCCTCCGCCGTCGGGCGCGTGGGCCTGCCCGTGACGTACGTCGGCGCGGTCGGCTCGCCGGGCAACGCCTCGCAGCTCCACCCGATCTTCAGGCCCTTTGCCGATCGGTGCCGCGAGGTGGTCCCCGTTGCCGCGCCGGGCCTGACCGATGCGCTGGAGTTTGACGACGGCAAGATCATGCTCGGCAAGCCCGCCTCGCTGCAGGAAGTATCGTGGACGGGCCTTCAGCACGTGCTCGGGCGCGAGCGGCTGATCGCGATGTTCGATCGCGCGCGGCTCATCGGCATCGTGAACTGGGTCATGATGGGCGCCGTCGGCTCCATCTGGGAAGGCCTTACGCGCGAAGTGTTCCCCGCCCTGAGCAAGGCCGACCGGCGCGTGTTTATTGACCTGTGCGACCCGGCCAAGCGCACCTCGACCGACATCGCGCACGCGATGGAGCAGATCCGCGCGCTCGACCGCGTCGTGCCCGTCACGCTCGGGTTGAACCTGTCGGAGGCCGAGCAGATCGCCCGCGTTCTGGGCGTCGATGCGTTCGCGGGCAGCGCCAACCGCTCCGAAGGCCAGGCCGTGCGCGGCGCGGCGATCGCCATCCGCGAGAAACTCGGCATCGCGTGCGTCGTCGTCCACCCGCGCGAGGGCGCGGGCGCGGCGCAGCGCGTGGGTGGGGTGGGGAATGGAGTCGAGGCCGCGTGGATCGACGGGCCCTTCATCAGCCATCCCAAGCTCTCGACCGGCGCGGGCGATCACTTCAACGGCGGGTTCGCCCTCGCGCAGTCGCTGGGCCTCTCGCTGCCCGAGTGCCTCGCGACGGGCGTCGCCGTCTCGGGCTCGTATGTCCGCGACGCGGGCTCGCCCACGCTCGAACGTCTCACCGAGTTCCTGGGCGACCTGCCCTCGCCTGAGCGTGACTGAGCCGCGTCCCTCCGGGCGTGAGGGAGTGAATCCGCGCGTACCCTCGGCCATGCCGCTCTCGACTGTTGCCAGCCTCGGGCTTGACGATGAACCGCGCCTGGTGCTCAAGCCCAGCGCGCAGGACCTTGCCGCCGGGCGGTTTTTTCAGGTGCAGAACCCCGCGACGCTCGAGACGCTCGCGGGCGTGAGGCTGGACGACGCGGGCGCGCTCGACCGGACGATCGAGCGTTCGCGAGCGGCGTTCCTCGCCTGGCGCGAGGTGCCCGCCCCGGTGCGCGGGCAGATCATCCGCGAGATCGGCGAGAGCTTCCGCGCCCACAAGGTCGCGCTGGGCCGGCTGGTGTCGATCGAGACGGGCAAGGTGCTGTCGGAGGGTGAGGGCGAGGTTCAGGAAGCCATCGACATCGCCGAGTTCGCCGCGGGCCTCTCGCGGACCATCGGCGGGCCGACGATTCCGTCGGAGCGCGCGAAGGTGCGGATCTTCGAGCAGTGGCACCCGCTCGGGCCGATCGGCGTGATCACGGCGTTCAACTTCCCCGCGGCGGTCTGGGCCTGGAACGCGATGATCGCCGCGGTCTGCGGCGACACCGTGCTCTGGAAGCCCTCCCTCGCCGCGCCCATCACCGCCTGCGCCATGAACCGCCTCGCGACCGCCGTCGCGACCCGACACGGACACCCCGCGCTCTTCTCGCTCGTCATCGGCACCGACGACCAGATCGGCGAGCGCCTGATCGCCGATCGCCGACTCCCGCTCATCAGCGCGACCGGCTCGTGCCGCATGGGCCGGCGCGTCGCGTCGGTCGTCGGCGCGCGGCTCGGGCGCACGCTGCTGGAGCTCGGCGGCAACAACGCCGCGATCGTCGAGCCCTCCGCCGACCTCGACCTCGCGCTCAAGAGCGTCGTCTTCGCCGCCGTCGGCACCGCAGGCCAGCGTTGCACCACTACGCGCCGGCTCTTCGTGCACGAATCCATCGCCGACGATTTCGTCCAGCGGCTCGTCGCCGCGTACCGCACGATCACCATCGGCAACCCGGTTGACTCCGGCGTGCTCGTGGGCCCGCTGATCAATCGCCGCGCGGTCGAGAGCTTCGATGCCGCGATCTCGCAGGCCCGCGCGCAGGGCGCGACGCTCCTCACGGGCGGCAAGCGCTGCGTCCCACTGGGCACGCTCGCGGGCGTCGGCGGCGCGCAAGGCCCCCTCCCCGGCCACTTTGTCGAGCCCGCCATCCTCCGCTGTCCGGGCTCCGATCTGCCCATCGCGCGCGAGGAAACCTTCGCCCCGATCCTCTACGTGTTCACCTACCGCGACCTCGAGGACGCCATCGCCCGCAACAACAGCGTCGATCAGGGACTTTCGTCCGCGATCTTCACCGACTCGGTCCGCGCCAGCGAACGCTTCCTGTCCGCCTCCGGCTCAGACTGCGGCCTGGCGTACGTGAACCTCGGCACCTCGGGCGCCGAGATCGGCGGCGCGTTCGGCGGCGAGAAGGACACCGGCGGCGGGCGCGAGTCCGGCTCCGATTCCTGGAAGGCCTACATGCGCCGCCAGACGTGCTCGGTCTCCCACGCGGCTACGCTTGCACTCGCTCAGGGGATCCGGTTTGGCTGAGAACCCGTCCATCAACCCCGCCCACGCCCGCGGCAACGACCTGCTCGCCGAGGCCGCTGTCGCCGAGATCGATCCGGGCATGATCGTCGGCCTGGGCACGGGCCTGACCGCCGCCCGCGCGATCCGCGCGCTGGCCAGCCGCGTCCGCCGCGAGAACCTCGCGATCTCCTGCGTCTGCACCTCCGCCGCTGCGGAAAACCTCGCGCGCGACTTTGCCCTCCCGATCCTGGACTTCTCCCGCGTCGAGAGCGTCGACTATCTCTTCGACGGCGCCGACGAAATCGACCACGCCTTCCGCATGCTCAAGGGCCAGCACGGCGCGCTCGCGTCCCAGCGGCTCGTCGCCCGCGCCAGCAAGCGCAACATCTACCTCGTGGGCGAGGTCAAGTTCGTCGAGCGCCTGGGCGAGAGCGCGACGCTCCCGATCGCGGTGCTGCCCTACGCCCTCTCGTTCATCCGCTGCGAGCTGCGGAACCTGGGCTTCTCGGGCATCCTGCGCCGGAAGATGGACGGCGAGCCGTTCGTCTCGGACCTGGGCCACATGATCATCGACGCCTCGCTCAACGGGCGCGACCCCGCCGATGCCGCCGCGCTGCTGGACGAAGTGCCCGGCGTGGTCGACCACGGCCTGTTCCTCGACGAGGCCGACGAACTGCTGATCGAGAATAAAGACGGCTCGGTCCGCCACCTCGCGCGCGCGTGAGCGGGCGGGGGTGGGGCTCGGGCGCCCGCCCGATTCTCACAGCCAACGCCACCGCCTTTCGATACTCTTCACACCGTGGCCCGCCGCCCGCGCAACACCCTCGTGCCGATGACGCTGCTCGCGTCGGTGGGCTTGCACGCCCTCGCGGCCGCGGGCCTGTACTGGTCGGGCGCGGTCTGGCGCCCCGCGCGCCTGGACGTGGGCGCGAGCGCCGGCGCCGATCAGGCCCAAGGCGACGAAGCCACCACGCTGCTCACCCTCGCGCTCAACACGCCCGACGCAAGCGCGCACGGCGAACCCGAGCCCGAACCCGCGGCCCAACCTCCGCTGGAAACCGTCGAGGTCGCTCAGTCTGAGCCCGAGCCCGTTCAGCCTGAGCCCATTCAGCCCGACGCGTCGCCGCCCGTGGCGGTTGCTCAGCCCGAGCCGCCGCCTCCGCCCCCGGAACCTGAGCCGATCCGCGTCTTCGCGCCGCCAGCGCAACCCGAGGTCCAGCCGGTCGCCCGACCGCAGCCGGACGCGAGGATCGCGACGCCTTCCGCCCCGGCCTCTGTTGCATCGCCCGCGCCCACCCGCCGGACGCCCGCCCGCGGCGGAGAGTTACAACCCTCCGCGCCCCGTCCGGGCGTGCCCGCCGGTCAACAGCCTATTACGTTCGCCGGCCTGTCCGCCGCCCGCGCCGCGAGGGTGGTCTACGTCGTCGATTCCTCCGCGCCGATGGTCCACACCGCGCGCTGGGTGTTCGACGAGGTGCAGCGCTCGGTCGACGCACTCTCGCCCGAGCAGAGCTTCCAAGTCATCCTCTTCGGCGATCCGCCCGGCGCCGGCGCGGGCGAGGGCCTGCGCACCTTCCGTCCGGCGCTCACGCCCGCGGTCGACGACGCGAAGTTCGCGCTCTCCTCGTGGCTCTCGCGCAACCGCCCTCAGGGCCGGAGCGACCCGATGCCCGCGCTGCGCAAGGCCCTGAATTCCAGGCCCGATCTCGTGTTCGTGCTGAGCCGCACGATCAAGCGCTCGGGCACCGACCAGAGCGCCGAGGCCTCGCTGCGCCCGTTGCTCGCGGAGCTTGACCGCCTCAACCCGCGCGACCCGCGCACCGGCCAGCGCCCCGTGGTCATCAAGGCCATCCAGTTCCTCGACGAGGACCCCCGCGGCCTGCTGCAATCCATCGCCCGCGAACACGGCGACGGCGAAGGTTCCTATCGCGTCCTCCCCCTCGAACGCCTCACGCAGCGATCGGCGATGCGGTGAGGTCGCTATCCTCGCCCGCGATGCCCGACGCGCCCGGAAATCCTTCCGCAACCCCGCCCGCGATCCCATCTGCGGGTCAGCCGCCCGAGCCCTGGCTTGCCGCGCTCGCCGGGAAGTTCCTCGTCTTTGAGGGGCCCGACGGCTGCGGCAAGAGCACGCAACTCGCCAACCTCGTCGCACTCGCGCAGAACTCAGGCCTCACGGTCGCCAGCGTGCGCGAGCCCGGCGGCACGGACATCGGCGAGCGCGTCCGCACCATCCTGCTCGACCGCGAAAGCCGCATGAGCCTCCAGACCGAGATGCTCCTGTACATGGCCTCGCGCTCGCAACTTGTCGCCGAGCGCATCCTGCCCGCGCTCGAGCGCGGCGAGGTCGTGATCGCCGACCGATTCGTCGCGAGCACCTACGCGTATCAGGGCGCGGGCGGCGGGCTTCCCCGCGCCGACATCGATGCCGTCGCGCGCGTCGTGCTCCAGCAGCGCGCGCCCGACCTCACGCTGATCTTCGACGTCGACGAGCAGACGGCGCTCATCCGCCGGCGCGGGCTTGGTGGTGGTGGGGCGCTCAAGGGCCGGGGCAAGAAGCCGCGCTCGGGCTTTGACCTGCACGAGGCGACGCTGTTCGACGACCGGATCGAATCGCGCGAGACCGAGTTCCACCGCCGCGTCCGCGCGAGCTATCTCGAGCAGGCCGCGGCCGACCCCGCCCACATCGCCGTCATCGACGCGCGAGGCACGCCCGAACAGGTCTGGAAACTCACCACCGCCGAGTTGGGGAAGCGGTTCAAGCGGGGCCAGTAGCCAGTCGCCAATGGCCAGTGGGGCGGCGAGGCTCTCAGCGTTGACTGCATTTCCTTCTGGCCACTGGCCACTCCCTACTGGCTCGGCCTTGCCCCTTGACACCCCCTGTACACTACCCGTGAAAGGGGCTCATTCATGATGCGTGCCTGTGTTCTCGCCGCGGCGCTTACCGCGCCCGCCTTCGCCGGTCCTTCCGTCACCATCGACCTCACGGGCCTGCGCATTCAGAACGGGCTCAATCAGACCCGCTCGAGCGCGCCTGCCACCATCGACCCTGCGCTGCGGTATCGCGTCCAAACCACCGGCCTCGTTCGCGGCACCTCGGGCCTGATGGCGACGCTCTTTCCGAGCCCCACGCCGCTCGCCCAGGTGCTTGACGCCTTCAGCCCCGGCTCGAGCGCGGGCCTGAACTCGGTCGTCTGCAATCCGTCGGGCGCGCTGCCCTTTGCCGCGCCGCCGCAGACGCAGTCGGGCGTCACGACGCTGGGCGTCCTCAGCGTGACCTATGCGCTGACGCTCCAGGCGACGATCGATGCCGCGGGCGTCGCGAGCTTTTCGATCACCGACGTCGTGCTGCAGCCCTCGTTCCTCGTCGGCGCGCTGCAGTTCACCTCGGGCTCGACCGTGATCTCCGTCACGTCGTGCGTCGCCGACTTCACCCGCGACTGCTTCATCGACTCGGACGACTTCGTCGCGTTCGTCGGCGCGTTTCAGGCCGGCGACATCTCCGCCGACACCGATGCCTCCGGGTTCATCGACTCGGACGACTTCGTCACGTTCGTGGCTTCGTTCATCGCGGGCTGCGACTGAGTCTGCCCGCGCTCACTCCATGTCGCTGAACCACACGACCTGTCCCGCGGCCTGTTCGAGCGTCGGCGGGTGTTCCAGGTCCAGCGGCAGGTACACGCCCCGGTGCGAGTCGCTGTTGAGCACGATCGCGTTGGGCGGGATCAGCTTGATGCCGTCCTCGGCCTTCTCGTGCCCGAGCACAAAGAGATTGATCCCCCAGCGTTCGACCAGGTCCTCGAGCTGCTCGGGGTCGTACCCGCGCCCCCACACCATGAAGTGCGCGCTGCCCGTCCGCGGCTGATAGTCGTCGTCCGTCAGCTCCCGCGTCAGGATCGTCGTGTCAAACCGGAACATGTTCCCCGGGCTGGGCAGCGAGTGACAGCACAGGATGTCCCCCCGCGCCGAGACGCACCGCAGCGCGATCGGCAGCGACCGTACGAACGTGTCCAGCGCCTTCTGCACGCGCTCGGTCTCGCCGCCGAAGGCGTACTCGACGCCGGCGTTGAAGGCCTCGACGCACTTGATCCCGTCCTTGATGATCCCCGCGCCGACGATCTGCGCCAGCTCGTGATTGCCCAGCAGGATGTGCACGTGCTCGGGGAAGTTCGCCTTCAGTGCCGCGACGCGCGCGAGCGCGCGGTACGAGAAATCCATTCCCTGGATCAGCCGATCGGAGTGGATGATCTCGTGGAGCATCAGGTGGCGCGGGTTCTCCGAGTCCAGCGCCGCGGCCTTCACGAGCGTCTCGAGGTTCGTCGGGTTGTCGTGCAGGTCGCCCGTCGCGATCAGCGTCCCGGGCGGCTCGATCACGTCGATCGAGGCGCGGCGACACTTCGCCGAACGGTTCGCCGAGGCCCCGCGCAGAAACGCCTCTTCAACCTGGTCCGGACTGCTGAGATCAAGGTGAGGGAGCGGCACCGTCGTCAGCTCGCGGCCTTGGAGTCATCGGGCGCGCCCGCGGCCTGGGCCGGGAACTGCCCCGATCGCCCCGCCGCCGGGAACTGCCCGCTCTTGCTCAGCGCCGTCCGTGCCAGCAGCTGCCCGTGGATCAGGTTGATCCGGTCCGCGACGACCTTCATCGTCTCGGGCCGGTCCTCTTCCTTCACCTCGACGCACTGCATGATCAGGTCGTTCAGGCGCTGGGGGATCTTCGGGTTCAGCTCGATCGCCGGCTGCGCACGCTGGATCAGGTTGTCGTCCAGATGCGAGACCAGCGAATCGCCCTTGCCCAGCGCCGTCGGAACGTGCTTGCGCGTGAAGATCCAGTACATCGTCGCGCCCAGGTTGTACACGTCCGTCCGCGCACCCAGAGGCCGGCGGTGCACCTGCTCGGGCGCGATGTAGTCGGGCGTCCCCTGAATCCGCGCCTTGACCGTCCCCAGCTTGCAGCTCTGCCCAAGGTCGATGATCTTCACGACCGGCTTGCCCGAGTCGGTGCAGACCACGATGTTGTTGGGCTTCATGTCCGCGTGGACGTACCCGCGCTCGTGCATGTGGTGCATCGCGTGCGCGGTCTGATGGAAAATGTCGCAGGCCTCTTCAAACGTCCGCGGCGGCTGGCGGTCCAGGCTCTGGCCGTCCACCAGCTCCATCACCAGGAACAGATCCTTGAGCTTGAAGATGCCCTCGGTCTGCTTGATGCACCGCTCGATCTTGCGGATGTTGGGGTGATCCAGCTCCCGCGCGATCTTGGCTTCCATCTCGGCCTGATCGAGGAAGCGCGTGTCCTTGGCCGTCCCCCGGTGCACGTGCTTGAGCGCCCAGATCTGCTTGGTCTTGGGATCCTGCACCACGTAGATGACCGAGGCCGCGCCGCGACCGATCTCGCCCAGGACCCGGTAGCCCTCGACGGTGTCGCCCTTCTTGAATTCCGGAATGGGTCCGGTCATTCCCTCGCGCGCTCCCTCGCCAACGTGCTCAACACCTCTGCCTCGCGGCAGGGCCCGAAGATAGAACCCCAGACGGTCCTCCGACCACTCGGGAAGGCCTCCAGACTCGGAACCTCCCTCGCGGTTCCGGGAGAACCCCGGAAGCGCTCCCCACACCCCAATCCCAAAGCCCGGTGATCCTCCCGGGCCTGCGCCGCTCGCTTCACACACTCGGACGGGCCGAGGCTCGCGAACGGGCGGTTCAGTGTATCGCCCATTCGCGGCGTCGTCGCGCACCGCGGCGGAGAAGCGACCGGAGAAGAACGCCCGCGGGTGCTCTTTATTCCGGATCGGGCGGGCCCAAGTTCCGCCGAGGGTCGCGAAATCTCGCCCGGAGGGGGCTCAGGCCCGCGGGGGACAGACTTTGCGACCAGAAACAAAGACGCCCCGGGAGGCCGGGGCGTGGGGGAAAACTCTGGATTGGCGGTCTCAGTTCTTGAGGGCCGCGGCGATCTGAGCCTTGAAGGCCTCCGCCGGGAAGAAGCGCCCGGGGTCGCTGGTGGGCGCGATGTCCGAGTGCAGGAAGATGCGTTCCTTGGGAATGTTCAGTTCCTGGGCAAGGGCATCGACGAGCATCGTGAGGTAGCGGAGCTGGTTGGCCGTGAAGGGCTGACGGTCGCCCTGCCCGACGAGGCAGATGCCGATCGCGCTGCGGTTGAACTGCTCGGCCTTGGGGCCCGCGGCATGGGCGCCGACCTTCTGGTTCAGCCAGCGGTTGCCGATGTGGATCTCGCCGTCGCCGAACGAGCCGTTGCCGTTGCCGATGACGAAGTGATACCCCATGCCGTCCAGGTTCTTGGCCCGCGCCTCGGCCTCGAGGCGCTGGGGCGTCGCGCTGGGCGAGCCGGAGTGATAGATGACGATCGAGTTCCAGCGCTGCTTGTCGAGCTTGGTCCGGGTCTTGAAGACCGCTTCCATCGTCGACGAGCCCGCCGAGGCGACCAGGGCCGGGAGGCTGACGGCGTCCATCCGCGCCACCGGGCGGTTGTCCACCGCGAACAGCAGCCCGCCCACGACGGTCATGGCGCCGACGAGCGACGCCCACACGACCTGCGGACGGCGAAGGCCCGACGAGCGGGCACGCGAGGAGGACTTGGAGGTTCGCTTGGCCATGGAGTTCAGCGCACCAACATAGGCGAGAGTTCCGCCTTGAAAAAGGCGACTCGCAGACAAATCGGCCAAACCCGCCCGCAAAGTTCAAGGGCAGTTTGAACGAGTCACAGAAATGTTACCGACCCTGCCCGTAACGCCAAGGTCCGCGCGCAGTTACCGGCCGGATTCTGCTGAGATCACCCGATCAGCTCCCGATCGGCACGGGCTCGCTCACTTCGTCGCGTTCGCCGACGCGGTCCGAGGCCGGATGGGGATCTGTGCCTCCGCCCACTTGCGGGCGTTGGGCATCTCGGGGCCGTTGTAGTAGAACGCCCGCGGCTCGCCCGCGACTTCCCACTCCGGATGCTCCTCGAGCCACGCGTCCAGCGTCGCCAGCGCCCCGCGAACCCGCGGCAGGCCGTAGGGCCCGCGGAGCCCCAGCGCCACGACCGTCACCGGCACCGTGTCGATGATCTCGACGTTGCCGTCTTCACCCGTCGGCCCAAGGTCAGACGTGCGGTACAGGAACGACATGGTCCAGCGCTCGGGCTGGCCCTGTCCGTCGGGCGAGAGGCCCGCATAGTCCATCTCGACCGGCGAGGTCATCGCGATGTCGCGCCGCTGGATGTGCCGGAACAGGGGCCAGAAGCCCGCGTTCATGCCCGTGTCGGCCGGGAGCATCTGCTGTCCCTCGGCGCCCGAGGTCACCTGCGCACGCCGGACCGACGGATAGGTCTTGATCTCGATCGCGCCCGGGGGCGTGGGCTGCGGATAGCCCTCGGGCAGCGCGGTCGTGATCCGCACGCTGGTCGCGGGCGTGTCGCCCTCAACCGTCCACGTCTCAGGCGCCGTGAAGACCACGCGAGACTGTGCGTCGCCTCCCACGCGGATCACCTCGCCCGCCTTGGGCACCGAGATCGTCGGGGGGGGGGCGGTGGCGGCGGCCGGGGTGGGGGTGGCGTCGGCCTGTGTGTTCGAGGGGGTGGGCGCGGGCGCGCACGAGGTGAGGATCAGGCCCATGCCGGTCATTCCCAAGGCGAGTGTCTGTGCCGTCGGCTTCATCGCGCGGAGCTCCTTGTGAGCAGGCTTCGCCCCTGGCTGCGGTTCGGATGCCCGCCCGCGTTCTCCCGGGTAGGCTGAGCTCCGGAGGTGTCGCATGGGCGTGTCCGAAGAACTGCTGAGCGAGCTGCGTGTCCGGCCCGGGTCCAAGGTGTCGCTCGCCAAGCTCGACCCCGGGCGGACGCTGGGCCTCGACAAAGACTCCAGCAAGCAGCGGCTCGAGGAACTCCGCGCCGAGATGGCCGAGCTGCAGGAACTGCTCTTTGCCGATCGATCCCGCGGCCTGTTGATCGTCCTCCAGGGCATGGACACCTCGGGCAAAGACGGCACGGTAAAGAACGTCATGGCCGGCGTCGACCCCCACGGCTGCCGGGTGACGGCCTTCAAGGCGCCCACGGACGAAGAGCGCGGGCACGACTTTCTCTGGCGGATCCATCGCGCGGTCCCGCCTCGGGGCATCGTCGGCATCTTCAACCGCTCGCACTATGAAGACGTGCTGATCGCGCGCGTGCGGGGGCTCGTGCCCGAGAAGGTCTGGAAAGAGCGCTACGCGCTGATCAACGCCTTCGAGAGCCTGATCGACGAGGGGGGCGTCACGGTGCTCAAGTTCTTCCTGCACATCTCCAAGGACGAGCAGCGCGCCCGGCTGCAAGCGCGCGTCGACGATCCGCACAAGCACTGGAAGTTCAACCCGGCCGACCTGAAAGAGCGCGAGCGCTGGCACGAGTATGAGAAGGCGTACGAGGACGCGCTGGAGAAGTGCTCGACCGAGCGGGCGCCTTGGACGATCGTGCCGGCGGACAAGAAGTGGGTGCGCAATGTCGTCGTCGCCGAGACGGTGGTGCGGACCCTCCGCGCGATGAAGCTCAAATGGCCCAAGGCCGAGTTCGATCCCAAGGGGGTCGTGGTGCGGTAAATCTGCGCGAGTGGTGAGTCGCGAATCGTGAGTGGGGGAGATTCAGCGGATCAGTCGATCGGCGACAGAGGGGCACCGGCGCCGTGCCGCTTGGCTTCCCCCGATTCGCCATTCGCGATTCGCGACTCCCGCTGCTCGGCGCTCAATCCTTCGGCAGCAGCCGGCCGCGGACGTTGATCCGTCGCATGCCGAACTCATCGTCGACGGTGCTGGGCGAGCGCTGCTCGCGGATCGCGTCGAAGCGATCGAACTGTGAGCGCGGCTTGTCGGGGTCCATCAGCGCCTTGCCGCAGGAGGGCAGCAGCCCGAGCACGCCCAGCAGCACGAGCACCAGCAGCCCGCGCGAACGGCGCGAGGCCGCGAGCGTCGCGGCAAGGCTGGCAGCAGTGGTGGGGCGGTCGGCCATGCCCGCATGGTACGCGGCGCGGCATCGGCCGGGCTCTCAGTCCTTCAGGCGCGTCGCTTCGAACGTGCCGTTGGGCTGACGGCTCTCAAGCCCGGTCACGTTGCCCTCGGCGCTGAGCACGAAGCGGATTACGAACCCGGGCAGGCCACGGATCGCGTAGCGCACTTCGCCCGCCGGGCCCGCGAGGGGGTCCAGGTCGTAGGTGGGCTGTCCGGGCATGACGAGCTTGAGCGCGCCCGCCGAGTCGATGACCTCGCCCGTGCCGCCCGTGAAGGCGTACTTGCCCGCGAGCGCCTTGGTGAACGCGGCATCGCTGAGGCGCGGCTCGGGCACCCTGCGGAACTCGACCTCGGGGGTCATGGCCTCGAGGCGGATCTTCAGGGTGTTGATCGCGCCGTCTTCGTCCATGAAGAACCGCACGGCCAGGCCCTTGAAGCCCGACTCCATCGTGCCCGGCGCGGGATCGAGCTCGAACACGTCGTAGTGCCGATGTGCGATCGGCACGGTCATGCCGTTGTAGGTGAGGCTCAGCGCGTCGCCCGCGCGCGCGATCTCGAGGCGGCCGTAGCCCGCGTCGGCGAACGTGCCGGCGTAGTTGGCGATCGCCTGCGACGGGCTCGTGCCCGCGATCTTGTCGCCCGCCTGCTTTTCCTGGGCCTTCTCGCCCGCGGCGCGGGCGATCTCGGCCTTGCCGAACGTCTCGGCCTGCCAGTCGCGCTGCTCCAGGCCCGCGAGGCGGTCGACCGCGGTCTTCTCGATCACGCTGGGCAGTGCGGAGCCGTTCTGGTTGGTGAGCGTGGCGATCGCGAAGCCCTTGTCGGGCGCGAGGGTGACGAGGGCGCTGAAGCCGTCGATGTTCCCGCCGTGCTGCACGAGCCGCACGCCGCGGTAGACCTCGACGAACCAGCCCATCGCGTAGCCGACGGGCACCGAGTCGGGGTCAGCGCCCGCGCCCAGGGGCGTGAGGGGCGTGAAGAGTTCACGGATCTGCTCGGCGGGGAGGACGCGCGCGCCCTCGGGCCCGGCGCCGTCGCGCAGAAGCATCGCGGCCCAGGAGGCCATGTCCTTGATCGAAGCGTTGATCGAGCCGGCGGGGCCCATCGCGTCGATGTTGCGGAAGTCGGTGAGCTTGGGCGCGCGGTCACCCTTCTCATCGCGCGCGAGATAGGGCTTGGCAAAGTCGGGCGCCTGCTGCATCGAGTTGACGGAGAAGTTTGCGCTGGTCATGCCCAGGGGCGTGAGCAGACGCGTGCGGACCGCGTCTTCCCATGCGCCGCCGGTCAGGCGCTCGGTGAGCACGCCCGCGGTGAGGAACATGAAGTTGTTGTACTGGAACTTCTCGCGGAGCTGGGCGTTCAGCGGCAGGTGCTTGAGGCGCGCGATCAGCTCGGCGCGCGAGAGCGTTGCGTTGTACCAGACAAGGTCGTGCCGGGGCAGGCCTGTGCGGTGCGAGAGAATGTCGCGGATCGTGACCAGCCGCGTGATCTCGGGGTCGTGCAGCGCAAACTCGGGCAGGTGCTTGACGACCGGGTCGTCCCACGAGAGCTTGCCCTGCGCGACGAGGGTCGCGAGCGTCGCCGACGTAAAGGCCTTGGTGCACGAGCCGATCGCAAAGAGCGTGTTCTCGGTGACGGCGAGCTTGCCCTCGACGTCGCGCTCGCCTGAGAGGAAGTACGAGCGCGAGCCGTCGCCCCGGACGACCGCGACCGCGACGCCCGGCGCCTGCCACTGGGCGCGGGCGGAGTCGAGCCAGGGCTGGAAGCCATCCATGGCTCGCGCGGTTTCGGCAGCGACATCGGGTCCGCGGGCGAGCGAGAAGGGGAACGTCCCACCGCCCTGCACAAGCCCGCCCTTCATCGTGCCGTCGTCCGCGAGCGTGCCGCGGAAGGTCGGATCGCCCGGCACGCCCTTGATCGCGAACGTGACGGAGCGCCCCTGGCCCTCGGCGCCCGAGCCGGGCTCGCCGAGTGAGACTTTCTCCAGCGGCAGGTCCTTGGCCTGCTGCGCGGGGATCGAAATCGTGCCCCCGCTCGCGCGGAAGGAGACATCCACGTCGAGCTTCTGACCCGGGAGCATGATCGCGCCTGTCCATCGGCCTCGGAGCGCCTCGGGGACGGACGCTGACGTTGAAGCGGATGTCGAAGCTGGCGCGGGCGTCTTTGCGGATGGCTGCTCGGACGCGGGCTGGGCGAGCACGCCCGCGGGCGCGCCCGCGAGCAGAACGACCACGAGCGCGAGCGACGTGCGAAGCTTCATCGGGGGCGACTCCTGACCGGGTACGTGCGCGGGGTGAGCGATCGGCCCGGCGTCGCGCCTGGCCCGATCAGGGCCGGCCCGCGTCCGCACCGGTGGGCACTGTGGACGCGTCGCCCACGGGGTTGGTTCCCGCGCGCGTCTCTTCGCTCTGGTTGGGATCGGCAAGGCCCCCGTTTCGCGTCTCGGCGAGGATCCGTGCGCGGAGCTTGCGATGGCTCAGGACGCTCACGGGCAGCAGCGCGAGGTACGCAATCGCGATGACGGCCAGGGTGAGATACACGTCTTTGAATGCCGCGGCCAGCACCAGCGCGATGCTCGCAAAGAACAGGATCATCCCGCGGCGGGGGATCCGAAGCTTCTTGATCGAGAACAGCGGCACGCGCGAGACCATCAGCAGCGCGATCGCGAGCGTGAGGGCGATCACCGCCCAGTCGGGCGTCTGCCCCCAGCCGCGCTTGCCCAGCACGGGCGAGACCGCGAGCATGACCGGGATCAGCACCGTGCCGGCGGCCGCGGGCGTGGGCATGCCCGTGAAGAACGCCGACAAGCCCGGGTGCGCCGGGGGTTTGGCGACCTCGGCCGTGAAGCGCGCGAGCCGGAGGGCGGCGCAGAGGGCGTAGCTCAGCACCGCGGCCAGTCCCAGCACATCGGTGCCCTTGAGGAACATCTGGTGCAGGACGATCATGGGCGCGACGCCGAAGGACAGAAAGTCCGACAGCGAATCGAGCACCGCGCCGAACGGGCTGGTCGCGTGGAGGATTCGCGCGACGCGCCCGTCGAGGGCGTCGAAGATCGCGGCGATGAGCAGGGCGATGACCGCGCGCTCGAAGTTCTGTTCGATCGCAAAGTGCACGCTCGCCAGCCCGCAGCAGAGCGCCGCGGCTGTGAGCATGTTGGGGATGAGCCTCTTGAGCGGGACGGCCCGGTCGCGACGCTTGGCGCGCATCAGTTCGCCCCCACGCGCGCGAGGATCGTCTCGCCCGCGACGGTCTTCTGCCCAAGCTTCACCAGCACCTCGACCCGCCCGGGCACGTACACGTCCACGCGCGAGCCGAAGCGGATGAGCCCGAAGCGTTCGCCCGCGGCCAGAGCCTGGCCTTCCTTCACGCGGCTCACGATGCGCCGCGCGACCAGGCCCGCGATCTGCACCGCCGCGACGCCCAGCCCCGAGGGCGTGCGCACGACGATCGAGTTGCGCTCATTCAGGTCGCTGGCCTTGTCAAAGCTCGCGTTGAGGAACGCGCCCGGGTGATAGCGGATCGCCTCGACCACGCCCGCGACCGGCGCGCGGTTCACGTGCACGTTGAAAACGTTCATGAACACGCAGATCTTCGTGAGTTCGCCGGGCCCGAAGCGTCGGGGCAGCTCGAGCTCGGGGGGCGAGGCCTCGGGCTTGACGACCGAGATCGCGCAGACCACGCCGTCGGCCGGGCAGATGATCGCGCCCGCGTCCGTCGGCGTCGCGCGCTCGGGGTCGCGGAAGAACCAGACGCACCAGACGCACAGCGGCAGGCACAGCCCCGTCGCGATGTACGTCGCGATCGAGTGCGGGCCGGTCAGGAGCGCGACCCCCGTGATGATGATCGCCGAGATCAGCACAAAGAGCCCGACAATCGGCCAGCCCTCGCGAGCGACCTTCAACACCGGCACCAACCTCGGATCAGCATTGTGCGACATGGTGGGAAGGATAGGGAGAGAGGCCAGTGAGAATGAGAAGGGCAAGGAGCCAGAAGCCAGTAGCCAATAGTCAGTGGGCAAAGGCCACGGCCAGCCGGCGGCAGGCATCTCGCTTCTGCCTCTCCCCACTAGCCATTGGCCACTCCCCACTGGCCCTGTCTCAAAAGGGAAAGCCCCCGACGCGGGCTCGGGGGCTTCGGGGAGCAAGCAGCTCCCGCGAGACAGGGCTTGTGGGGCCGCGAGCGACCGCGCTCAGGGCCCGATGGCCTGCGCGCCGGTTTCGCCCGTGCGGATGCGGACGCAGTCGGCCAGGTCCATGACGAAGATCTTGCCGTCGCCCACGCGGCCGGTTTCGCCCGTGCGGGCGGCGCGGACGATCGCCTCGATGGCCGCCTCGGCAAACGCGGCCGTCACCGCGATCTCGACCTTGAGCTTGGGCACCAGGCGCTCTTCGACTTCCTGCGAGCGATAGACCTCGGTGGTGCCGCGCTGGCGCCCGAAGCCTTGGACCTCCGAGACGGTCATGAGATAGACATCGCGCTCGGCAAGCGCGGCACGGACGTCTTCGAGCTTCTCGGGCCGGATGATCGCGACGATGTACTTCATGGTGCGTTTCCGTGTCTCAGACCAGTTCGGCCTGAACGCCCGGGGCGACGGGCGCGAAGGCACCCCGCAGCGCCGAGCGGGTCTGCTCGCGGTCGCCCGCGCGGAAGTGGAAGGTCGAGCCGCGCAGCAGCGTCACGCGGCTGTACAGGTCAGCGAACGCGGCGTGATCGGGCGCGCGCACGCCCCCGGGCCCGTCCTGACACAGCGCGCGCCAGCGGTCCAGCAGCGCCGACTCGTCGAGCCCGGTGAGGCGCACGGCAAAGCGGTTGATCTCGGCGGGGGGCGTCGAGGCCGCGCGGGGCTGCGCCGCGGCAATCGCCACCGCCTCGCCCCCGATGATGTACCCGCGCTCGGAGTGCTGCGACAGGTCCAGGCCCTCGATCTCTTCCTCGCGCGTGGCTCGCACGGGGGTGATGAGGTTGACGATGATCAGGATCAGCCACGTCCCCAGCCCGCAGACCACGATCGTCGCGACGACGGCGATGAGCTGGCGCAGCACCAGCCCCGCGTGCCCGTCGATGAGGCCCGAGGGCGTGCCGAGGGCGAGCGTGGGGATGGCGGGGTTGACGCTCGCGGTCGCGAAGACGCCCGTGAGCAGCGCGCCGAGCACGCCGCCGACAAAGTGCACGCCCACGACGTCGAGCGCGTCGTCGTAGCCCAGGCGGGGCTTGAGCGAGACGGCCAGCGAGCAGGCCACGCCGCCCAGCGCGCCCATGACGAGCGCGGCGCCCGGCGTGACGAACCCCGCCGCGGGCGTGATGACGACCAGGCCCGCGACCGCGCCCGAGGTTGCGCCCAGCAGCGTCGCCTTGCGGTTCTTGAGAATCTCCACGGCAAGCCAGCCCAGCGTCGCGGCGGCCGCGGCGGAGTTGGTGTTGAGCAGCGCGACCGATGCGAGCGCGTTGCTCGCGAGCGCCGAGCCCGCGTTGAACCCGAACCACCCGACCCACAGCAGGCCCGCGCCGATCATCGTGAAGGGCAGGTTGTGGGGGAGCATCGGCTCGCGCCCGTAGCCCGTGCGGGGCTTGAGATAGATCGCGAACACGAGCGCCGAGATGCCCGAGGCGATGTGCACGACCGTGCCGCCCGCGAAGTCGAGCGCGCCGACCTTGGTCGCGATCCACCCGCCGCCCCAGACCCAGTGCGCGAGCGGGGCGTAGATGAGGATCGACCAGAGCACGGTGAAGAGCGCGAAGGCGGGGAAGCGGACGCGCTCGGCGAAGGCGCCCGCGATGAGCGCCGGGGTGATGATCGCGAAGGTCATCTGGAAGGCGATGAAGAGTTCGTGGGGGATGGTGGGGGCGAGGGAGGCCTGGGTGCCCGCGACGCCCTTGAGCATGAGGAAAGTGAACCCGCCGCAGAAGGAGAGACCTTCGGGGTTCTTGGCCTCGCCGAAGGCGAGCGAGTAGCCGAGCACGACCCAGACGACGGAGACAACCGCCGCGGAGAAGAAGCAGTGCATGAGGACGGAGAGGATGTTCTTGGCGCGGACGAGCCCGCCGTAGAAGAGCGCGAGGCCCGGGATGGTCATGAGCAGCACGAGGGTGGTGCTGGTGAGGATCCAGGCGGTGTCGCCGGCGTTGATGGGGTCGGGCTTGTTCTCGAGTTTGGCTTCGGGGGCTGCGGGCGCGTCTTGGACCGAGGCGAACGCGGCCGAGGCGAGCAGGGGCGCGACGGCGCGGACGCCTGAGGGCAGGTTCAGCTCGGGGAGCGAGCGTTCGCGCGCGGGGACGAGCGGGGGCAGGCGCTTGCCCGCCTCGATCCCAACACCCCGGCCGTCGGACCCACGCAGACTCCCTCCCGGGTGCGTGGGGCTCCGATCGGCCGGGGCATCGGGCCGATCCGTCGTCGCGGCGCCGGTCTCTCTCTCTCTTCCTCCGATGACCCCTCTCTCAAGGTCAGCAGAGTCTCCAGCGGGCGTGCTGGTCTCGGCGCTGCGTGCCGACGGATGGGTCGCCGGCGTGACGGAACGGACGTTCGAGCCGCCGGGGGCGGCGGATGGTTGGTTGGTGAGCTGGGTGTCGGGCGAGGCGGTCTGCCAGCGGCCCGAGCCACCAAAGAGCAGCCCGGCCGCGATCAGCGACAACGCGCACAACAGCACCACCGCTCCCGCGAGGCGGGAGCCTGTTCTCTGAGCCTTCCGCATGGGTTATAAGCCTTGGGTGATCCGGTCCGCACGAACGCCGGAGCCGGTCAGACAGGCCGCGGAAGGCACGAACGAAACGCGTTTCGTGCGCGCAGCCGTAAGGCGCCGGCCGGTGCTGGGGCCGGGGAGAAACTCGTGATGGAGCGTGCCGCTCGTCACTGGTGCGTAATCCTCTGGAAACTCCCCCCGCGCGTCAAGAGCCTTGCCGCGCCTTCATCCCAGATTCTTGCCCTGTTCGGGCTTTATCGACCCGTGCGCGCCTCGCGCTGCAGTTCTCAGGCCTCGTGGAGCGTGGGGGAAGAGCGCTTGGCCCGGGAAGACTTGGGTTCGTCGTCCGCCCGCGCGCCCACGCGCGCCGCCAGCGTGCGAACGATGCCCGCATGCCCGACCGGCCCGCTGTGTTTCTCGACCGCGACGACACGCTCATCGACAACCGGGGCGTGACCGCGCACACGCCGACGCCCGGTGATCTGTTTGACCCTGCGCTGGTTCGGTTGCTCCCGGGCGTGGGTGAGGGGTGCGCCAAGCTCCAGGCCGCGGGGTTCGCGCTGGTCGTGACGACGCTTCAGGGGGGCATCGCGATGGGGCTGGGCACGATGGACCAGGTCGAGGCGGTGAACGACGCGCTGCGGTCGGCGCTGGCGAAGTTCAAAGTGACGCTCGACGGGGTGTACTACTGCCCTGCGCGCCCGCACCAGGCGACGCCGCGGACGATCGCGCGATGGAACCGTCCGCACCCCTGGCGCAAGCCCGCGCCGGGGATGATCCAGGCTGCGGCTTTGGATCTGGGGCTGGACCTGTCGCGCTCGTGGACGATCGGCGACATGCCGCGGGACGTGGAAGCGGGTGTGAACGCGGGGCTGCCGGCCTCGCGCTGCGTGCGGATTGCGCCGGGAGATGCAGGCGCAGCGCGCGACTTTGCCGACGCGGTCGCGCGGGTGCTCCGCGGGCATCGCAAGGGCTGAGCCCGGCGGAGAGGTCGGGGTCACTCTTCGGGTGTGCGCGCCTGGACGAGCAGCGCGTTGAGCTTGTCGATCTGCGCGGGCGTCAGGTGCGCGAATTGCTTTCGGTGCAGGTCGCGCAGCGGCTCATCGAGCTTGGCAAGCACGTCGAGCCCCGCGCGGGTGATCCGCACCAGCACAACCCGCCGATCGTCGGGCGAGCGCTCGCGCTTGGCCAGGCCCAGTTTCTCCAGGCGGTCGATCAGGCGCGTGGTGTCGGGGACGCGGGCGACGAGCTGCTCGCCGAGCTTCGAGCACGGCATCGCCTCGCCCCGGCCGCGCAGGATCCGCAGAATGTTGTACGTGCTCGACGACAGGCCGTGAGGCTCGAACAGGCGCTCGACAGGCGCGGAAACATCCGACGCGGTCCTCGCGATGTTCAGGAACAACTCCTGCTCAGCGAGGTCAAAGGGCTCGCGCTTGCCCAGCTCGCGCGCTAACGGCGAAAGTGGTGTTCCCCGGCGAGACATGCCTCAGTATAGGTTTTGCAGCCCCCGACCCCATCAAGCGATGGGCAAAATTGCTCAAACCTTCCTCCGAAAGATCCCCTGAATGACCGACGCTTCCCGCGCCCTCCCATCTCCATCGACAACCCCCATCGCGGCGAGCTCCAAGGCGCCAGCCGAGGTTGGGCGCCGTCGGCCGATCCGCCGGCTGC
This sequence comes from Planctomycetota bacterium, assembly GCA_033763435.1. Classification (GTDB taxonomy): domain Bacteria; phylum Planctomycetota; class Phycisphaerae; order Phycisphaerales; family UBA1924; genus JANRKN01. Next base: position 3,894 of record JANRKN010000009.1, on the reverse strand, counting down.
TGATCGCGCTGACCGTGGGCTACGCGGTCTACCTCGCGGCCATGTTCTTCCTGCAGGGGGCGATCCTGTTCCCGCGGCACTTTGCGGGCCATGCCCTTCCCAGCGAGACCGCGCCCGCGGGCACGCAGGTGCTCTGGCTCGAGCCCGAGCCGGGGGTGCGCGTCGAGGCGTGGCTGCTGCCGCCGATGCGCGAGGCGACTGCGCCCGCGGGCCTCGCGGTGTTTTTCCATGGCAACGGCGAGCTGATCGAGCACAACCTGCCCGTCGCGGCCGAGTATCAGCGCCGGGGCTTCTGGGTGCTGCTGCCCGAGTACCGGGGCTATGGACGCTCGACGGGCACGCCGGGCGAACGCGCGATCGTCGCGGACATGCAGGCGCTGATCACGCGGGCGCTCGCGTCGGCGCCGATTGACAGCGCGAAGATGATTCTGCACGGACGCTCGCTGGGCGGGGGTGTTGCGGCGCAGGTCGCCGGCGCGATGAGCGAGCAGGGCCGGGCGCCTCGCGCGCTCGTGCTGGAATCGACGTTTGTCAGCATCACGGCGATGGCGGCTCGTCGGGGCGTGCCTGCGCCCCTGCTGCGGGATCCCTTCCGGACCGACCGCGTGCTGCCGACGCTCACGTTCCCGATTCTGGTTGCGGGCTCGCCCGACGATGAGCTGATCCCGTTCTCGAACTCGCGCGAGCTCGTGACGCTCAACCCGCGCGCGAGGCTGCACGAGAACGGCGGCCGGCACAACTCGTTTCCGACCGATTGGGGCGCGTTCTGGACCGCGATCGACGCGCTGCTCGGCGAGGCCGGGCTGTCGGGCGAGTGAGTGGCGGGGCCAACCTCAGACCGACGAGCTGTCCGCGGAGATGGTGAGGCTGACGGGCTTTCGGCCTCGGATGTGCTCGTTGCCGAGCTGGCCGCAGGCGCCCATCATCGCGCGGCCCTTGGTGCGCCGACGCTTGGCAAAGACGCCGCGACGGATGAGCCCACCCAGAAACGCCTCGATCTGATCTTCGCTGGGCGCGGGCCAGGGGGAGTTTCGGCGCGGGTTGTAGGGAATCAGATTGATCATCGCGCGGGGCGACCACTTGGGGTGGGGCTCGTTGATGGGCGCGAGGAACTCGGCGACCTCGTCGACGTGCTCGGGGGCGTCGTTGACGCCGGGGATGAGGACGTATTCGACGCAGATCTTTCCGCCGCCGTAGAGCGGGAAGGCCTTGAGCGCGCGCTGCAGCTCCGCGAGGTTGTACTTACGGTTGATGGGCATGAGCGCGTCGCGGACGGTGTCGTTGGGCGCGTTGAGTGAGAGCGCGAGGTTGAGGCGGTGCCAACCGGGTTCGTGGAGCTTCTGGCCGAGCTTCTCGAGTCCATCGACGCGCCCGACGGTGGAGATGGTGATCTTGGAGATCGGGACGCCGGGCCCGCGCTGGTCCTTGAGCACGGCGACCGCGTCGAGGACGTTGTCGAGGTTGTCCAAGGGCTCGCCCATGCCCATGAAGACGATGTTGCTGGGCCGGCAGCCCAGGGTGTGCGTGGCGTGGAACCACTGCGCGACGATCTCGTCAGCGGTCAGAGAACGGATCAGGCCCATCTGCGCCGTCTCGCAGAAGCCGCAGCCCATCGCGCAGCCGATCTGCGAGGAGACGCAGAGCGTGTAGGTGCGAATGCGCGAGCGCCCGATCATCGGGATCAGCACCGACTCGGCCTCGAGGTGGTCGAACTTGCTCGCGGCTTTCTCGCCCGCGGGCAGGCGGGTGATGAACTTGACGGTGGTGCCCTCGGCGACGTCTTCGCGGAGGGTGTTGACGATGGGCGGCAGCTCGACGCGCACGCCCCGGGCCTCGCCCGAGCCGTCGGTGATCCCTTCGCGGAGGATCGCCGAGTAGACGGGCTTGGCGACGTGCGCGGAGCAGACGCCCAGCTCTTCGCAGACGCGCCCGAAGCGCTCGTGCGTCAAACCCAGCGGGGACGGGAGGTTGCGTGCATCCAGCGGCTTCACAGGGCGGAAGGTTAGCCGCCCTTGGGCGCGGACGGATTCGGGCCCGATTACTCGGCGGTCTTCTTTCCGAGATGCTTGGCGGTGAAGAGTTTCACTGTTTCGGCGCGGCTCCAGCCGTGGGCGGGGCCGTGCCGGCGCTCGTAGTGCTCGCGGAGCTCGAACCAGTAGGAGCGGAACTTCTGGGGGCCCATGGGCTCGAAGTGGGCGCCGACCTTCTTCATGATCTGCGCGGGGGTGCCTGTGAGGCCCAGCACGTCGCGTCCGTGGCGGACGCTTTCGGAGTCCAGCGGCAGTCGGTTGTAGCGCCCGAGGAGCTGCATGATGTTGGCCGCGGCGTAGGGCCCGACGCCCGGCAGCGCGATCAGGGTCTTCTCGACCTCGGCATCGGGCGTGCGCGGGTCGAGGAGACGTGCCTGATCGAGCCCGCCGCGGGCGCGGGAGAAGAGGCGCGCCAGCTCGACGAGGCGCTGATCGCGATAGCCCACCCGGCAGCGCGCGCGGAGCAGCGAGGCGCGCGTGCGCGCCAGGCGCGAGGCGGAGGGGAAGGTGAACATGGGCGAGTCGATCGCGATGCCGCCCTTGGGCGCGCGCTTGGCGGGGTCGATCCGCGTGCCGAGGACTTCGCAGAGGCGCCGGTTCATCTGCACCGTGCCGGGCCAGGTGACGTTGCAGCTCGTGACGGTCTTGATGACGTCCTCGAAGAACGTGGGCGATCGGCACAGGCGTCCGACGCCCGAGGGCTTGAATCGCGGGTCGAGCGCGTGGAACGCGGCAAGGTCCGCGGCGGACTCATCGAGCCGGAGCATCCGCGTCAGCGCGACCTCAACCTCGCGCCAGTCGCGGGCGGTGAGTGAGCGCGTGGCGTGCAGCTCGAGCTTCGCGCCGGGGCGCTCGTCCTGGCTCGCGCGCACGACCGCGGGGCCCGAGGGGAGCTCGAGCGGTCGATAGAGCGTGAGTTCGTCGGCGTGCCAGTGGTTGGGCGCGAGGAGGAAGTAGCCGTACGAACACGCATCGCGCTTGAGGAGAAAATCCGTCGGCGGCGTGATCGTCGTGCGTGCGGGCATACGAGAAAGTGAACGGGCGCTCAGGCCGTGAGCTGCTCGAAGGGGAACAGGAACGAGGCCAGGTTCACCGCAAGCCGGTCCGAGACGCGGGCGTAGGTGGGATAGTGCTTCTCGGCCTGTGCGGCAAAGTCGGACGTCGTGAGGCCCGCTTCGCTGAGGCCCTGCGGATCGCCCGCGATCATCGCGTCCATCTGCGGCTTGTCGCACTCGGGGTGGAACTGGAAGCCGTAGCTGCGGATGCCGGCCTTGAAGGCCTGAACTTTGCACAGGGCGCTGGAGGCGAGCAGCGTCGCGCCGGGGGGGAGCTGCGAGATGTGGAAGCCGTGGGAATGAAGCTGGGCGTGGCTCCACGGGATGCCGGCGAGCATCGTCTCGGTCTGGCCCGGGACGGTGAGGTTGATGGGGGCAAAGCCGACCTCGGGCTTGGGCATCTTGCTGACCTGCCCGCCGAGCGCCGCGGCGAGCATCTGCGAACCCAGGCAGATGCCGACGACGGGCAGCGCGCGGTCGTGCGCGGCCTTGATGAAGGCGATCTCGGCGGTGAGCCAGTCGGGCTGGCCGGGCTCGACGTTCTGAGGCCCGCCCATCGAGATCACGGCGCGGACGCCGTCGAGATCGGCGGGGATGGCGCGGAGCCCGTCGCGGTCGGGCCGGCGGATGTCGAGCTTGTGCCCGTGGTCACGCAGCGTGACGCCCAAGCGCCCCGGGCCGAGATGGTCGGCGTGCTGAAAGACGATGATCATGCCGCAAGGCTAGGACGCGGGGCTCGCCCGCGCGGGGTGATGACTCCGGCGCGGTCAGATCCTCATCGGTCCCGGCCCGAACCCGCCTAGATCCTC
>JANRKN010000008.1:0-16511 GCA_033763435.1 Planctomycetota bacterium | reverse complement strand
GAGACCTGCGCCTGCGCGAAGGCTTGGTTCAGGTCCAGCCCTTCGAGCTCGGGGGCCGATTCGCCGGCGTTGTGTCGCTGGGGTTCCATCGCGTACCGATCCTAACCTTCGGCCCGCGGGCGGAGACGATCCACACCCGCGTGCCCGGGCGGGCCAGAGTTCACGCCTGCAACGTCCCAGAATGTCCGGCCGTGTCCAACTCCCGCGCTCAATCAGCCGATAAGGGCCTGCCATGACCGACGCTTCCCAGCACGCCGCAACTCCTTCTGCTTCTGCCGCCGCGCCCAGCTCGGCGCGGTTTCCCGTGTCGGTCATGATCCTGACCAAGGACGAGGAGATCAACATCCACCGCTGCCTGTCGGGGCTTGGGTTCTCCGACGACATCGTGGTGTACGACTCGTTCTCGACGGACAAGACGCTGGAGATCGCGCGTTCGTTCGCAAACGTGACGGTGGTGCAGCGCAAGTTCGACAACTGGGCCGCGCATCAGAACTGGGGCGTGACGAACATCCCGTTCAAGCACCCGTGGGTGCTGTACGTCGACGCGGACGAAGTGCTCGACGAACAGCTCAAAGGCGAAGTCCTGAGCGTGGCGGACCCGGCCTCGCCCAACAGCGCGTACCGCATGCGCCGCAAGGACATCTTCATGGGCCGGTGGCTCAAGCACGCCCAGCTCTACCCCACGTGGTTCGTGCGGCTGTTCCGCCCGAGCAAGATCCGCTACGAGCGGCTGGTCAACCCCGTCGCGACCGTCGAGGGCCCGATCGGCGAGCTGCAGGGGCACATCACGCACTATCCGTTCTCCAAGGGCACGGCGCAGTGGTTCGATCGGCACAACTCGTACTCGAGCTTCGAGGCGCAGGAGCTGCTGAAGGTCGTGGGCGGGGCGCGCCAGCCGCTGAGCAAGCTCTTCGGCGATCCGAACGATCGCCGCGCGGTGCTCAAGGACATCTTCTTCCGCCTGCCGCTGCGCCCGCAGATCAAGTTCCTGTACTACATGATCTGGCGCCGTGCGTTCCTCGATGGCAAGCCGGGCCTCGCGTACGCGCGGATGCAGGCGATCTACGAGGCGATGATCTCGATCAAGGCGATGGAACTCCGCGCCAAGTCTGAGGGCATTCAGCTCTGAGACACAGCCAGTGGCCAGTGGGGAATGGCCAGTGGCGAAGCGATCGCTCACTCAGGCGTTCGGTGTGTTCGGCGTGTTTGGCGTCACTCGGCCCGCGCCCAATGCACGCGCCGCTTGTCAAGCCCACTGGCCATTGGCGATTGGCCACTGGCTCTACTTCATCGCGCTCTTCATGTCCACCACCGCCTGGCGCAGGCCCGTGAAGACCGCGCGGCTCACGATCGCGTGGCCGATGTGCAGCTCGCGCACCTCCGTCAGACGCGCGATCGGACCCACATTGAAATAGTTCAGCGCGTGCCCCGCATTGAACCTCATGCCCGCGGCGCGGATCTCGCCGCCCGCGATCGCCACATCCTCCAGCGCGCGCAGCAGCTCGCCCCGGCGCATGTCGCCGCCGGCCTGCGCGAACGCGTCGGCATACGGGCCCGTGTGCACCTCGCAGATGTCAAAGCCCAGCTCCCGCGCCGCGTGAACCTGCCGCATGTCCGCATCGATGAACGCGCTGACCAGCGCGCCTGTTCCCTTCAGCCGCGGCATCAGCTTCGCCAGATGCTCGCGCCTGCCCGCGACGTCGAGCCCGCCCTCGGTCGTCACTTCCATGCGCCCCTCGGGCACGAGCATGATCGTGTGGGGCTTCAGTTCCTCCGCAACCTTCGCCATCTCGTCGGTCGCGGCCATCTCGAGGTTGAACTTGATGCGCGTGAGCGCGCGGATCAGCCGCGCATCGCGGTCGTGGATGTGCCGACGGTCCTCGCGCAGGTGGATCGTGATGCCCTCGGCGCCCGCGAGCTCGACCTCCTGCACCGCGCGGACGGGATCGGGCTCGCCCGCGCCCGGCTCCATACCGCGGTAGCGCGCCTGGCGGATCGTCGCGACGTGATCGATGTTCACCGAGAGTTCGGGCATGTCCAACGATAGTGCAGTCTGGGGCGCTTCGGCACACGAGTGCTGCTCCTAGCTCTCCCGAACATTCTGCACCATGTACCGGAGCGCGTCGACGGCATGGTCGTTCCCGTCCTTCAGCGGTTCGAGGCTCTCGCCCGGGCCGTAGCGATAGTTCCGCAGCGACGCGATCAGCGACGCGCAGCGCCGATGGATCACCAGCCCCGGCGCCGATCCGTCCGCCGATTTCAGACGCCTGCGCAGCGCGCGCAGCCCGGCCTCGGTGCGCTGGGAGCGCGCGCGGACGACGAGCCCGAACTTGCGCAATGCCGCGGCATCGGAGATCCCCGTCTGCTCGTTACGCGCAAGGCCCGCGGGGTCGACGCCGATCCACTCGGGCGTCGGCCAGGGCCATTCGACGCTCGCGGGCATCGCGGGCGGTTCGTCGGGCAGCGCCAGGTCGGGCGTGATCTCCGCGACCGGCTCGCGCACGATCCAGCGCGCGTGCTCCTCGAGCGCCTCACCCGCGCGGACGCGCTCATCGCACACGACGATGCGCCCCGAGGGTTCGACGCCCGCGATCAGCACCGCCGCGGGCGCGCGGATGCCAAAGTCCATCCCCGCGATGAACGACACGTGCCCGTCCCCGGCGCGCCAGGGAAGCTCGTCGATCACGTGCACGCGCTCGTCAAACTCGGGCAGCACCGCGTCGGTCCGCCGGGGGCGCAGCGAGAGCATCTCGCACTCCCACTCGGCCCGGCCCACGCGCGCGAGGCTGTCGCGCGCATCGCTCACCAGCACGTGCCCGAGGTGAACCGAGCCGTCGCCGTTGGCGGGCCGACGCTTGGCGCGACCCTGGCAATCGGGCGCGAGCGTGCAGCGCTCGCAGACGTGCTCATCGCCGCAGTGATTCAGCACGTCGAGCACGCCCCAGCGGAAGACTTCGCGCGCCCCCGCGCGCTGGTGGACGAGCCGGTCCATCAGCCCGCTGGGCCGATGCATCGTCGAGAGCGCCTCGACGCGCCCGCGCACGAGCATCTTCTGCCCATCGACCTCGATCTCTTTCGAGCACGTCGTGAGCTGCGCGGCATTCCAGAGCTCTTCGTCAAACAGCTCCACCTCGTCGCAGCGCAGCTTCTGCACGCGCGTGCCCCGCACCGATTCCTGCGTGGGCGAGAGCACCTCGCAGTTCGAGCCGTTGCGCAGCTCGAGCGTGCGCGCCGTCGGCCGGCCCTTGACGAGCGGGCGCAGCGCGTCGCGCTCGAAGAATCGGCGCAGATGATCGAGCATGCGCGAGGCCTGCTCGACGCTGCCCGCGAGGATGCGCACGCTGACGCCGGGCTTGTAGATCATGTCGAGCGTGGTCGCGACGGCGCCCATGAGCGTCTTCCCGCCGCCGCGGTTGGCCCAGACCACCGCGTCCGCGCCGAGCGCGAGCGGACGCGATTCGTCGAACGCCCACCAGAGATAGTCCAGCTGCGTGCGATGACCGGCGATCACCGCCTCGCGCGCGGGACGAAGATCGAGCAGCCGACGACACGCCTCGGCGAGCTCGTCCGCGCTCCGCGGCATGGTGCCGACGAGATCCGCGGTCGCGGCCTGCTCGGCCTGTGCGGCCTCGTCTGGGCCGGGCTTGTTGTCGGGCGTCTGGCTGGTGTGTGCGTTGGTCGTGCTGATCGGCTTGCGGGCCATCGTCGGTCCCTCCCCCCCGTGTGCGTGTGTGTATGTGTGTGTGTGTGTGTGTGTGTGCGTGCGTGCGTGAATCAGCCTGTGACAAAGACGCGTCGGCCTGCGCCCGCGCGGGTCCAGCCCAGCGCGATTTCCGCGGCACGGACGCGCAGGGGCGCGTCGGGCCCGCTCGCCAGCGCGCGCGTCGCCGCGCTCGACCGCGCCCAGATCCGCAGCCGCCTGGCGCCCTCGGCGCTGATCGGTTCGTCCACGCGCGCGAGCGCTTCGGGCGTCAGGTCCATCGCGCTCAGCAGCGCGAGCAGCCTTCGGTCGGCGGGCCCGGGCTCGTGAGGCGGGAGCTCGCGCATGCCGGCCGCACGGAAGATCGGCGCCCAGTCGGCGAGCGGGCCGGTGATCGCTTCGGTCAGGTCCGTCTCGGGCCGGGCGAGATACGCGCGGATGAGCGCCGACGCGATGCCCAGCCCGCGCACGCGCGGATCAACAATCACCCGCGAGATGCACCGCACGCGCTCGTTGAGTTCGCGGGGCTAGCGGAGCGAGACGCCCGGCCAGGCCACGCGCCGCCAGGCGCCCCGAAGCGTCGGCATCGAGGCGACCAGCACGCCCGCGGGCCCGGCCAGCTCGGGCAGACGCGCGCACAGCACCCGCGCGAAGGTCGCGGGCCGATGCGCGCGATAGTGGTGCTGCGCGAGCCAGTCGTAGTCGCGTGGCGCGCCGAGGTGAATCTGCGCGGCCAAGCCCGTCCCCATTCCGATTCCCGTCCCCACCGTCTCCATGTGCGTGCGCTCCTGTGCGTTCAGGGTCCTTGCGTCGTTCACGTCCAGATCGAGATCGCTTCGAGATTCACCGCAAGCTCCGGCGCGAGCGGCGCCATCAGGTCGTCCCGCGGCGTTGCGACCACCAGCCCGCGCCCCGCGCGTCGGCACGCCCGCGCGAACGTGTGCGCCAGCGCCCGCGCGGTCGGCGCGTCCAGCACCGCGCCGAACTCGTCGGCGACAATCGGCCCCGGAGCGACAATCGGCCCCGAAGCGCCCATCGGCCCCGCGGCAGCGCACAGCGCCACCAGCAGCCCCGCGCGGAAACGCTGACCCTCCGAAAGCTCGCTCACGCGCCGGGCCAGCAGCGAGGCCTCCGCAAGCCCCACCGTCGCAAGCATCGGGCCCGCGCACGCCTCGCCCGCGTGCCTGCGCGCCAGGTCCCACACGCGCGCCCTGCCCCGCGGCGGCGCAGGCACCGTGCATGCGCCGAGCCCCTCACGCACCGCACGCAGCAGCGTCGATTTGCCCGAGCCGCTGGGCCCGACAATCAGCACCACCTTGCCCGCGCGGGCGTGGGCGAGAATGTCCGCGAGCGCCAGCGGCGCGGGCGCGGGCGTCGGCCCCACGCGCACGCCCAGCCCGAGCGAGACCAGCGCGCGCACCAGCGAGCGCGAGGGCGCGGACGAGACGGTGACGATCGGCTCGCGCTTCATGCCGACCTCCGCAGGTCGGGCGTTTCGAGCGCCTCGGGCGCGTCGTGAGTCTCGAACAGCGCGCGCAGCGCGATCACGTGCTTGCGGACGTGGTGCACGCTCAGCGCCAACCGACGCGCCGTCTCGCGCAGGCTGTGCCCGTGCAGCATCACGAGCGTCGCGACTCGCTGGCGTTCGATCGTCCACGCCAGCGCCGGCGGCGCGAGGCCCGCCGCCTGACGCTCGAGCTGGCGCAGACACCACGCAAACTCGGGCGAGGCCAGACGCGCGACGAGCCGACGCACGCGGTGCGCGGTCGACGAGGCGGGCCTGCGGATCATCGCCGCGGCCTGCTTGACGAGCAGCCCGTCCCGATACACCGCCAGCACCAGCGCCGCGTCGTCCTCGGGCAGGAACCGCGCCCGTGCCGTCAGCCTCGCGGCCAGCTCCGTGCGTGCGGCGTCCGACGACCCGACCGCGCCGACCTTGGGGGTTTCGTGCGTCATCCCCGGCTCCCGTCCCGTGCCGACGCGGGCCCCACGAGGACCCGCGCCGACGGCCTAAAAATACGGCCGAAATCATGTCTGTAAAGTGTCTGTTTGGTATGTCGACGTTTGTGCGCAGTGGGACTGACAACCCCGGTGAAGGCTCGGGGGTTGAGGGGTCGGCTGACGCGGGCGGGGAGGGGAGAGGGTGGGGTTCCGCAAGAGGTGCGGAGTGAGGCTGCACCGGGTGTGGTCCAGTCCGCAAGAGGTGCAGTCGGGCCTGCAAGGGGTGCGGACTGGGGTGCACAGGGTGCAGGGGGGGGTGCACGTATTGCGATCTAACAGATCAAGGAACAGAAGAAGAACAGAAGAGGGAACATGCCCTCGCGCCTTTTTTTGGCGCGATGGGGAAAGCCCCAAGGCCCCGATCCCCACCCCACCCCACCCCCACCCCCACCCCGGCCCGTCCGGCCAAGCCCTCACGCCATCCGAACAGAGCGCCCCGAGTTCACCGCTACCCTTCGCGTTCGCGGTCGGCGGGCGTGAGTGAGGCCCCCGGCTGGCCGATGCTCTGGACGCTCGCATGCACGTGCTTTTGCTCAACCAGGCGTTCTATCCGGACGTGGTCGCCACTGCTCAGATGGGCAAGGACCTGGCCGACCATCTCGTCCGACAGGGACACTCCGTCTCCGCGATCGCCTCGCGTTCGATCTACGGCCAGTCCGGCGCCTCGCTCCCCAAGCGCGAGACGGTCGACGGCATCGAGATCCACCGCGTCGGGTTCTCGCTCTTCGGCAAGTCCTCGATCTTCGCGCGCATCCTCGACTTCCTCTTCTTCTACCTGCTCGCGACCGTCCGGCTGCTCACGATGAAGCGCCCCGACGTGGTCATCGCGTACACGACTCCGCCGTTCATCATGCTCGCCGCGCTGGTCTGCCGCGCGCTCCGCGGGTCCAAGGCCGTGTACTGGGTCATGGACCTCTACCCGGACCTGCCGGTGGCCTGCGGCGTGATGAAGCCCGAGTCGGCGCTGACGGGGTTTCTTGAGCGCACGCACCGCTATCTGCTCTTCCATGCCGACGCGACGGTCGTGCTCGGGCGCTGCATGCGCGAGAAGGTGCTCAGCAAGCACATCCCGCCCAACCGCCTCGTGATGATCCCCGTCTGGTCGGACCTGCACCTGACAAGCGAGCAGCAGGCGGGCCAAAGCCAAGGCCGCTCGCTGGGGCAGGCGACGCGCGAGGCGATGGGCGTCGCGCCCGGCGAGTTCCTCGTGATGTACTCGGGCAACCTGGGCCTGGGGCACGATGCGCGCACGATGGCCGAGGCGATCAAGCTGCTGCGCGATGAGAGGTCGATCCGCTTCGTGTTCGTCGGCGGCGGGAAGCGGCGCAAGGAGATTCAGGACTTCGCCGAGCGCGAGGGCCTGACCAACGTGCGCTTTGAGCCCTATCGCCCGCGCGAGGAGATCGCGGACTCGCTCTCCGCGGCCGACCTGCACCTGATCAGCCTGAAGGAAGGCGTCGAGGGGATCATGGTGCCGAGCAAGCTGTTCGGGATCATGGCCGTGGGACGCGCGAGCGTGTTCATCGGACACCCCGAGAGCGAGATCGCGCGCGTGCTGGATGAGACGGGCAGCGGCGTGACGGTGCGCGAGGGCGACGCGGCGAAGCTGGCGGACGCGATTCGGGAGCTGGCGCGCGACCGCGCGAAGTGCGCCGCGATGGGCGTGAAGGCGCGCGAGGGGCTCAAGGGCGCGTACGACCAGACCACGGCGTGCGATGCCTGGGCCGCGCTGCTGGAAAGGCTCACCGCGCCCGACGACGACCCGCGCAAGAGCGAGCACCCCGCGCTCGCGGCGCCGATCTGGAACCCCAACCCCTGGCACACGACCCACGCGTCGTGAGCGACTGAGTCTGCGAACTTCACCTCCGCCCCAACGACCACCCAAACGACCACCATGACGATCACCATGACCGCGAACACGCCGAACACTCCCGCCGCCAACGCCCCGCCCAGCCCAGCGCCCAGCCCCGCCGACAAGGCCGCGGGCATCGGGTTCCGTCTCGAGCCCACGCCCGAGTCGCGCGCGAGCGGCTACGAGTTTCTGATCCTCAACGCGCCCGGGCGCACGCTGAAGAAGTACGTCTTCATCCAGGACGAGCCGTTTTACCTGCCCAAGGTGCTCGACAAGTACCTGCGCGAGTTCGGCGACTCGACCATGGGCATCAACATCCAGCCCAACACGCAGGGCAAGCGCACCGTCGTGCAGACCGCGATGGACCTGCTGAAGATGTACGGCCCGTGGTACTTCCAGTGGAAGCTGCGCAACTTCCTCTGGAAGAAGATCAAGGCCAAGGTCGTCAACGGCTGGCTGGGCTCGACGAACCCGTGCCACTCCGTCGCCGCGGTCGCGAAGAAGTACAACGTCCCCGTCGACGTCACGCCCGACGTCAACAGCGAAGAGTTCCGCGCGATGCTGCGCAGCCGCGGCGTCGAGTTCATCGTCTCCATCTCGGGCACGCAGCTCTACCGCAAGGCCCTGCGCCAGCAGACGCCCTTTGGCATCGTCAACTGCCACGGCGCGCTGCTGCCCAAGTACCGCGGGCTCATGCCCAGCTTCTGGACCCTTGCCAACGGCGAAAAGTTCGGCGGCGTCAGCGTCCACTACGTCGATGCCAAGCTCGACAACGGGCCCATCTGCGTGCAGAAGAAGTACCGCATCCACAGCCACGACACGCTCGAGGACATCATGGCGCGCTCGAAGGACCTCGCGGCCGAGGCGATCCTCGAATGCGTCCGCCTTGTCGAAGCGGGCACGCCCAACCTGATCCCCAACCCCGAGGCCGAACAGTCGCACTTCTCGATGCCGACGAAGGAGGATGTGCGAAGGTTCAGGGAGCATGGGCATCGGTTCTTTTGAACGAACGCGAATCGCGAGTCGCGAATCGCGAGTGGGGGAAAGGCAGGCAAGGCAGGGCAATCGCGACTGGTGAGCGGCGAATAGGGGAAAGGCAGGAAAGACGGCATTGGCTGAATGGGCCCGACTTGGGATTCGCGACTCACGATTCGCGAACCGGTACGGTTGCTCGCTCAGAAGTCATCAGTGAGCAGGAGCCGCGTTTCGCAGGAGCGTTTGGGATGCCGATCACAAGCTATCGCGATCTTGACGCGTGGAAGGTGGGCATGGACATTGCCCGCGGTGCCTACACGCTCACGCGGAGCTTTCCCAAGGATGAGCTCTTCGGCCTCACCTCGCAGCTTCGCCGTGCGGCCGTGTCGATTCCCGCGAACATCGCCGAGGGCCACGGCCGCGAGTCGACCCAGGACTTCATGCGCTTTCTGCGCATCGCTCAAGGGTCGCTGAAGGAGCTCGAAACGCTGCTGACGATCTCTGCCGACACGGGCGCGACGACGCCTGAGGCCTCGGCCCCGATGCTCGAACTGGCCGACCGCGAGGGGAGGATCCTCCGCGCCCTTCTACGATCACTCGCAGACAAGGACCAATCGTGACCACGCTTCACACGCCAACGAACTCAGCCCCGACTCGCGATTCGCGACTCACGACTCGCGCCCACGCTCTCTCCTTCGACATCGAGGACTGGTTTCACATCGTCGAAGTCGCGGCCGTCGAGGACCCTTCGCTCTGGCCCAAGCTCAGCGCCGAGTCTTCGCTCGTCGAGCGCTACACCGACCTGATTCTGAAGGTCTGCGACGATCACCGCGCGCGCGCGACGTTCTTCATGCTCGGCTGGATCGCCGACAAGCACCCCGCGATGGTCAAGCGCATCTTCGACGCGGGGCACGAGCTGGCGACGCACTCGTTCTGGCACCGCAAGGTGTACGAGCTTTCGCCCGAGGTCTTCAGCAAGGACATCGGCGATTCGCTCGCCGCGATCCGCAGCGCGGTTGGCTCCGACATCGAGATCCGCGGCTTCCGCGCGCCCTCGTTCTCCATCACCGAGGGCACCGAGTGGGCCTTTGACGTCCTCATAGACCACGGCCTCACCTACGACGCCTCGCTCTTCCCCGCCTCGCGGGGCCATGGCGGATACGCCTGCACCCCCGGCGCGCACATCCTCACCACGCCCAAGGGCCGACGCCTGCCCGAGCTGCCCATGTCGATCGCCAAGCTCGGCCTCGGGCCCGTCGGCAAGCGCATGTGCTACTCGGGCGGCGGGTACATGCGCCTCTTGCCCACGTCGCTGATTCAGCAGGGCATCCGGCGCGAGCTGGAAGCCGATCGGCCCACGGTGGTGTACCTGCACCCGCGCGACTTTGCGACGGATGTGCCGCGGGTCCCCATGCCGCCGCATCGGCGCTTCAAGTGCTACGTCGGCATGCACACGACCGAGGGCAAGCTGCGGTCGATCCTCTCCACGCACGCCTGGGACACCTGCGCGGCGGTGCTCACGCAGGAACTCGCCCGCAAGGGCACGCCCGTCGATCTCCAGTCCTCGTTCGTGAGGTAAGACATGCGCGGGATGCGCGTGAGGGGGCTGGTCGGGTTGAAGCCCGATCGGCAAACGTCCGATAGATGATGGGTCGATCCGCGCACGAGCGGGCCGCGTACAGACTGAGGCTGGCCTTGAGGAACGCCGACGCATGCCCGAGATGACGCCCCTGACATTGCTGGTCCTGGCCGTCGGCGGCGTCGGCGCGGCGGTCGTCGTGCTCATGATGCTCCGCAGCGCCCGCGCCGCGATGCTCGTGCTCGGCGCGATGGTCTTTCTCTCCGCGCTGGGCGTGCCCAAGGACCAGCTCGGGCGGTTCTACTCCACCTGGCTGCTGCCGCTGCAGACCTATCGCTCCGAACTCTTCATGGCCCTGGGCGGCATGCTGGTGCTGGGCGTCGCGGGGCACTTCGGCAAGGTCACGGTCCGCAACATCCCCGGTCAGGCGTTGGTGTTCGTCGCGATCGGCACCTACGCCGCGCTGATGCGCATCTTCCACGAGGGCATCGAGTCGGGCCTGCAGTCGCTGCTGTTCGTCGGGCTGACGGTGGTGCCGATGCTCATCATCATCCCCGCGCTCCTCCGCACGTGGGACGACCTGCTCTTTGCGCTGCGCGGGCTGGTGATTGCGGGCGTGATGTGGACGGGCGCAACGGCGATCCAGTTCGCGCTCAACCGCAGCTTCGTCATCATGGGCGGCGAGAACCGCTTCACGGGCCTGACGGGCAACCCGCAGCACGCCGCGACGTACCTCGCGCCCATGGCCATCGCCGCCGTCTGGCTCGTGCTCAACGACACCCTGCGCAAGCACCGCTGGTTCTTCATCGTCGCCGCGGGCTTCTTCGTGCTGATGCTCGCCTGGTCGGGCTCGCGCACGGGCGCGCTGATGTTCGTCGTGGGCCTCACCGCCGTGCTCTACGCTCGCCTCGGACGCGCGGTGTTCATCCTGCCCGTCCTGGGCGGCGCGGTCTACGGCCTCGTGCAGGGCGCCATCGCCCTGGGCATCGACCTGGGCCTCGAACGCCTCGTCTCCACCACCAACACCCGCGACATCGTCTTCAAGACCCTGCTCGCCGACGGCCTCTCCAGCCCCCTCCTGGGCGTCGGCATCAAAGAAACCCGCGGCTCCGAAAACTCCTACCTGCTCGCCTTCGCCGCCTACGGCGTCGGCATGGTCCTCATGGTCGTGCTGCTGATGTTCGTCTCGCTCATCATCTGCATCAAGGTCTTCTCGGCCCGCTCCCAGCTCGAAGGCTGGCGCAAGTATCTCTGCGACCTTGTCCTGGGCTTCAACGCGATGTTCTTCATCGGCGCGTTCTTTGAGGGCTACATCATGGCCCGCGTCGCGCCGCAGGTCATCTACATCATGCTCTTCTCGGCCATCGCCTCGCGCATGATCGAGCTTGTGCAGGAAGAGTCCTGGCGCGATCAGTACGCCGCCGTCGATGACGAGCCCCCCACCCTGTACGCCGATTACACCGACCCGGGCGTCACCGACCCGCGCACCAGCGCGCAGGGCTGAACGCGCCGCCGGCGCCTCACACTTGCCCCGAAGTCTGTGTTGGGGCTTGGGCTGGCGATTGGGCGGTCATCTTCTTGAGTGCCTTGTTGGCGATCACCCCGATCACACCCAGGAACGCGAACCCCGCCGCGAGCGAGAGCGCGAGCACCCACCAGGGCGTCTGTTCCTTCACGGCATCGACCGCGCTCTCGGCGACGGTGTTCTGCACCTTCGCCGCGAGATACACCGCGACGCCTGTGCGGGGCGCCATGCCCAGCAGCGTCCCGCAGAGAAACACCGCGGGGTGCACGCGCACGCTGGCGAGCACGAGATTCGTCGCCGCGAACGGTGAGTTCGGCGGCAGGCGCATCAGCGTAATGATCGCCAGGGTCTTGCCGGCCGATCCGCCGACGAGCGCCTCGCGCACCGTGGCCCACTTGGGCCTGGCGGCGATGACGGCCTCAACGCGCTCGCGGGCGACCTTGCGCGCGACGAAGTAGCTCAGCAGCGCCGCGCCCCCGAACCCGACCAGCGCCGCCGGAAACCCCCACGCAAAGCCGAACGCCCATCCGCCCAGGATCGCCGAGGCATAGGTGGGCATCAGCGCGAGCCCGGCCAGCACGATGAACCCCGCGATGTAGAGCGCGATGCCCGCGTTCTGGTGCGAGCGGAACCACTCGCCCACGGTGTTCATGTAGGCAAACAGCGCGATCGAGCCCAAGGGCGGGAGCGTCAGGGCGATCGCGCCCAGCACCGCCGCGGGCCCGAGCTGCCGGACGAACGCCACGCCCGCCCGATACTGCTCACCGAGCGTCGGCTTGGGCGCCTGCTCCTCTGAACCTGGGGCGGGCGCGGATGTTTGTTCGTCGGGCATGACCGGAGAGCGTAGCGACGGCTACGCTCCCGGGCCGGGGATCGCCTGCCGCGCGTGTTGCGGCCGGCTGAGCCCCCGAACTGCCTGCACCGGGCGAGAGCCCGGTCACGGAGGTTTTCGAGCGATGCTCCCCAAGCCGCCCCCGCGTGAGTCGAGCCTCGGCTTTCTCTTCTTACCCCCGTTCCGTGTCCAGGGCCTGTCGATGGCCGGCGAGATCACCTGCGTGCAGGTGCCCGAGCTGGACGTCTGCTTCGACATGGGCGCCTGCCCGCGCGCGATGCTCGCGAGCAAGTACGTCCCCATCTCGCACGGGCACATGGACCACATCGGCGCCCTCGCGTACTACTGCTCCCAGCGCCGATTCCAGGGCATGGGCACCGGCAACATCGTGTGCGACAAGCGCATCGAGAAGGCCGTCCGGGGCATGATGACCGGCTTCATCGAGCTCGAGCGCCAGGAGACCGAGTACAACCTCATCACCCTCGAGCCCGAGCAGTCGATCCAGATCAAGAACCAGATGTACCTCAAGGGCTTCCTCACCGACCACACCTGCCCCTCGATGGGCTACGTGATCTATGAGAAGCGCTCGAAGCTCAAGGCCGAGTACGAAGGCCTGCCGCAGGACAAGCTCAAGGAGCTCAAAGACCGCGGCATCACCATCACGCGCACGCTCGAGATCCCGCTCGTCGCGTACCTGGGCGACACCGCGCCCGGCCCGCACCTGATCCGCGAGGACGTGCGCACCAGCCAGGTCATCATCTCCGAGTGCACGTTCTTCGAGCCCGACCACAAGGACCGCGCGAAGATCGGCAAGCACCTGCACGTGGACGACATCGCCGAGTGGGTCCGCCTCACGACCTGCAAGGCGATGGTGCTGATCCACCTCTCGCGCCGGACGGAGATGCAGTACGCCCGCGAGGAACTGGCGCGCCGCCTGAGCCCCGCCGACCAGGAACGCGTGCACATGCTGATGGACCACCGGACCAACCGCGCGCGCTACGAGAAGCAGCTCGCCGAGGCTGGCGAAGCGACGCAGGGCTGAGATCCGCCAGCGCCGGTCGGCGTGCGCGGGGCTCCAGCGCCCACGCGCGGCGTTTCCTGCGCGCCCCACGGAACCCGGGAGCGACTTCGGACGAATACAGGGCCGTGCAGGGCCGATGGCCCCCGCGTTATCGGTCTGCGCACAGCATCCGGAGGTTCGTCGTGTCCCACCTTTCCCGCTCGTTCGCTCCCGCGGCCCTGGCCCTCTTCGCCGGTGCCGCGGGCGCCCAGCTCGACAACAACGTCCAGTGGGCGCTCATCAGCCACAGCGCGCAGTCCGATCGGCGCCCCCTCGCGCCCATGAACGGCGAGACCTTCGACGTCCTCTTCCAGACCGCGCGCGATGACCTCACCGCCGCGCGCGTCCTCTTCGATCCCAACGCCGACGGCATCGACATCCAGACCATCGCCGCCACCAAAGCCGGCACCCGGGGCGACTACGACCTCTGGCGCGCGACGCTCCCGGCCGCCGCCGTCACACGCTCCGCGTACGCCCTCGAACTCGTCGACGGCACCGACGCCGATTACTTCACCCCCGCGGGCGTCAGCGACAACCCCCCCGCCGTCAGCGCCTGGTGGACGCTGAACTTCACGACGATGGAGCACGCGCCGCTGGGCGCGACGCCGCGCGCCACCGGCACCTTCTTCCGCGTCTGGGCCCCCAACGCCACCAGCGCGCAGGTGCGTGGCACGTTCAACAGCTGGGGCAGCGCCAACCCCATGACCCGCCAGGGTGAGTTCTTCACCGCCTGGGTCCCCGCCGCCCGCGCGGGCGGGAAGTACAAGTACTACTTCAACGGCAACCTCTGGAAGCCCGACGCACGCGCGCGCCAGATCGACAACAACGACGGGTACAACTCCGTCATCGTCGACCCGCTCTCGTATACCTGGACGGTCCCCAACTTCGTCCCCGCGCCGCGCGACCGCTGGGTCGTCTATCAGCTCCACGTCGGCTCGTTCTCCGGGCTCAACGACCCGCGGGGCTCGTTCACGCGCGCGGGCACCTTCCGCGAAGTCGCCGCCCGCGCCGACCACCTCCAGGAACTGGGCATCAACGCCGTCATGCTCAACCCCGTCAACGAGTTCCCGGGCGCGCAGTCGGGCGGGTACAACTCCATCACCATGTGGGGCTTTGAAACCTCGCACGGCAGCGCCAACGACTTCAAGTTCATGATCGACGCGCTCCACGCGCGCGGCATCGCCGTCATCCTCGATGTCATCTGGAACCACTTCGGCCCGACCGACAACTACCTCTGGAACTACGACGGCTCGCAGATCTACTTCGACTCGCCCGCCGCGGTCGACACCCCCTGGGGCCCGCAGGCCGACTTCGACCGCCCGCAGGTCTTCTCCTACTTCCTCGACTCGGCCGAGCACGTCCTGGGCGAGTTCAAGCTCGACGGATACCGCCAGGACGCCCTCTTCGAGATCACCGGCGCGACCCAGGCCATCAGCGGCCAGAACCTGATGCGCCAGCTCATGTCGCTCGTCCGCAGGCGCTTCAACCACGCGCACGTCATCGGCGAGATCTACGACAACTCCGCCTGGAACACCAGCCCTGCCGGCATCGACCTGCACGGGCAGTACCACGAGGCCTTCAAGAACGCGATCAAGGACGCGATCGATGCCGCCGCCCTCGGCAACCCCGACATGGCGCGCCTCGCGGCGTCGATCGACGGCTCGGGCCCCTTTGTCGAGGGCGAGCGCGTGCTCAACTACTTTGAACTCCACGACGACGCCTGGCCCCTGAACAACACCCAGCGCGCCGTGCGACGCATGGACACCATCGCGCCGCACGATGACCGCTTTGCCACCGGGCGCACCAAGCTCGCGCAGGGCATCACGCTCCTGAGCAAGGGCATGCCCGCGATCCTCATGGGCACCGAATGGCTCGAGAGCAACGGCTTCGAAAGCCAGAAGATCGACTGGTCCAAGAAGACCACCTACGCGCAGATCTTCCGCTTCTACCGCGAGCTCATCGCGCTGCGCACCACGCAGCCCGCGCTCTTTGCCAACGCCGATTGCCGCGTGTATCACGTCAACGACGCGTCAAACGTCCTGGCCTTTGAGCGCTCGGTGCCGGGCGGCGGGTCGTATGTCGTGCTCGCGAACTTCTCGAACAACGACTTTGCGTCCTACTCCATCGGCCTGCCGCGCGCGGGCGCGTGGGGCGTGGTCATGAACTCTGAAGACGCCATCTACCGCGGGCGGGGCGTGGGCACGCTCCCGGGCTGCGTCAGCGTCAGCCCCAGCGCGCGCGACGGCTTTGCGCAGAGCGTCTCGCTCTCGCTCCCCGCGCACGGCTTCCTGCTGCTCCAGCACGAGCCGCCCTTCACGCCCCCCACCATCACGCAGAACCCCGCCGACCGCACGCTCGAAGGCGACGGCAGCGCGAGCTTCTCCGCCGCCGCAACCTCAAATGAGTCCATCGCCCTCCGCTGGCAGCGCCAGCTCCCCTCGGGCGGCTTTGCCGACGTCACCGACGGCGTCTTCATCCTCTCGGGCGGCACCGTCCGCTTCCAGAACTCCAGCACCTCCACCCTCACCGTCACCACCACGGGCGTCGACGCGGGCACCGAACTCGTCTTCCGCGCCGTCGCGACCGCCGGCTGCGGCACCGCGTTCTCCAATCCCGCGTCCCTCCGCGTCCTCTGCCGATCCGACTTTGACCGCTCAGGCTTCACCGACAGCGACGACTTTGTCCTCTTCGTCGACCACTTCAGCCGGGGCTGCACCGCGCCGGGGCTCGCGGGCGAAACGCCCGACCCCGCCTGCGTCCGCTCGGCCGACTTTGACAACACCGGCTTCATCGACTCCGACGACTTCGTCGCCTTCGTCACCGCCTTCGAAAGCGGCTGCTGAGAAGATCGCGCCCGGCGGGCTTGCGCGCGGGCGGGTGCGAACGATCCGCCGATGCCCGAGCTGCCCGAGGTTGAATCGCTGCGCCGGTCACTCGAGCCGCTGGTCCTCGGCCGGCGGGTGCTGCACGCCACGCCGCCCCGCAAG
>JANRKN010000007.1:0-71903 GCA_033763435.1 Planctomycetota bacterium | reverse complement strand
GGATCGCAGGAGAACACGGTCATTTCCTGCGAAGGTCAGACCAACCTCGGGCACGAAGTTCACCTGGCTTTCGGCCCCATCTACGGCCCCGAGGGTTCGATGCTCGAGCGCGTCCGCGCGTTCCGCGCCGGGGACGGGCGCAGCATCACGCCGCACGAGGTGCCGGACCTGGTGCGCGAGGTCTCGCCCGCGCGCGACCACCGCGCGTACAAGCAGCTTAAGGCGCTGATCGCGCGGCTCAGGCCCGACGTGGTGCACACGCACTCGAGCAAGGCGGGCATTGTCGGCCGCGCGGCCGCGTGGGACGTCACGCCCAGGCCCGCGGTTGTGCACACGATCCATGGCCCGCCGTTCATGCCCGTCGAAGGGGGCCTGTTCCGGCGCTGGAAGACCCGCATCGTCAACTACGAATACACCCTCGCCGAGCGCTTCGCCGCGAAACAGTGTCACATGATTCTGTCCGTCGCCGACGCGATGACCGAGCAGTTTCTTGCGCGCGGCATCGGCTCGCCCGAGCTCTATCGCACCGTCCGCTCGGGCATCGACACGGCGCCCTACCTGAACCCCGCGTCCGGCGAAGACCGCGCGAGCGTCCGCGCATCGCTCGGGCTGGGCCGGGACCGGTTCGTCGTCGGCACCGTCGCGCGCCTGGCCGAGCACAAGGGCCACGACGATCTGCTGGACGTGCTCGATCCGCGTGTCCATGCGAAGTGGTCGCTGCTCTGGGTAGGCGACGGCTGGTGGCGCGGGCGACTGCTCGAGCGCGCACGCGCGATGGGTCTGCGGATCCGCGAGCTGGACAAGCCGGACCAGCAGGCCGCGGGCGACGGGCCTGAACTCGTGCTCACGGGGCTGGTCCCGCCCGCGCGGGTGCCCGCGCTGATGCGCGCGATGGACGTGCTGGTGCATCCGAGCTATCGGGAGGGCCTGCCGCGGACGGTGCCTCAGGCGCTGCTGACGGGCACGGCGGTTGCGGCGTACGACGTCGACGGCACGCGCGAGGCCTGCGTCGATGGCCAGACCGGGCTCCTGATTCCGCCGGGGAACCGCACGCGCTTGCGGGAGGCGCTCGATCGGCTGTACGCTGAACCGTCGCTGCGGTCCGAGCTTGCCCGGCGCGGGCAGGAGTTCTGCCGCGACGAGTTCGCCGCCGAGACGATGATCCGCCGACTCGAAGCCGCGTATGCCGACGCACGCTCCAAACTCTCGTAGGCCCGTGCTGGTGCTGCTCGCGGCGCTGTCGATCGCCGCGGCGCCCGCGCTCGCCCAGCGCCTGAACCTTGGGCGCGACGACACGCCCGAGCCCGGTTCGGGCGCGCGGACGCTGGCGCTGGCCGAGAAACTGTCGCGCGAGTCACGCACTCCCGGGCAGGGGGCCTCGGCGCAGGCGGCTTCGGCGGCGCGCTCGCTCGCGTCGGCGATGCTCGAAACCGCCGAGCGCGCGGGCGCGGCGCAGTCGGGTCGCGCGGCGCTCGGGCGCGTGCTCGCGGATGCAGCGCCTGAGCTCGAATCAGCCCTCGCGGCGCACGGCGCGCTGGCGCCCATGCTCGCCGCGGATTTCACGAGGCTTGAGCGGCGTCTGCGCGCCGAGGCGGATCTGCCGCTGAGCGTGCTTGAGGCGGGCGTGCGCGATGCGCTCGCGCCCCTCGTTCGCGCGCTTGGGCCCGAGGCCGACATCGCGCAGCGCGCCGGGTGGATCTCGGCAAGCCCCGGCGGCGCGCCGCTGCCGATCGCGCTCACGGGCGCCGCGGCCGAGACGTGGGCCAAACTCGAGCCCATCCTGGCCCTCGCCGATCAGTACCCGACGCTCGCGCCCAGCGCGCGCGACGTGCGCTCGGCGGTGGGGCAGGTCTCCGCGGCGCTCGCCAAGCGACCGTCATGGCTCCCGGCGCTGGTCTTCGACAGCCTCCAGGACGAGCTCGCCTCCGCGCTCGCGCAGATGCTCGAGCCCGAGCAGCGCGCCGGGGGCGCCCGCGCGCTCGAGATGCTCGGCGTCGTCGCGTCCGCGATCGCGCTCGCGGAGGACCTCAAAGACGGAACCGCGGCGACGCGGCTGCGCACGGCGCTCTCCACCGCGCTCCCCGGCGTGTTGCCCCAGATCCGCCAGCAGTTGCCGGGCGCGTCCGGACCCACCGACATTCTGCCCCGGCTGCGGCTGCTGTCTCGTACGCTCGCGCTGCTGCCTGAGCGCCCCAAGCTCGCGAGCGACGCGAAGTTCATCCGTCATCTCAAGCCCGGGCTTCGGCATCTGGACCGCCTCGCGGATCAGTCCGAGGACGCGATGCTCGCGGCGCTGCCGAGGCTGCTCGCGCCGGGCGGTTCGGCCTCGGACCCCGCGGTGCTCGCGTCGATCACCGTCCACCGCGGGCGCCTGCGCGACATGGACCGCGTGCATCGGCTCAACGCGATGATGTCCGACGGCGGATCGACGCTCCCGCCTGTGCGCGAGGGCGACGCGCCCCGCCAGCGCGATCCTGAACCGATCGATCGCTTCAAGGGCGTCGCCGACCGTGTGCTGATCCGCGCTCAGGAACTGCCGAAGGAAGACAAGCGCGACGACGCGCTGGCGGAGATGGCGGCGATCGAGCGCTTTGCGCTGTTCGCGCCGCTGCCGGGCGAGGAGGCGATGAAGGCTGCGCCCGCGGGCTCGGCGTGGGCGAAGGTCACGGGTGGGCGCAGCGCGGAGCTGCTTGCGCTGGCCGACACGCTTCGCGCCGCGTGGATCCGCGGCTATCAGGGGCGCACGACCAAGCCTGCGCTCGCCGAGGCCGCGAGGCTCGAAGCGATGGCCGAGGTGCTCGGCACGCTGCGCGACGCTGCCGACGCGATCGAAGCGGCGGAAGATTCTGCCGGTCTGAGTTCGGGCTTGGGCTCGGCCTTGGCGCGCTGGCCCGGCTGGACTGTGCCGGGCGATCAGTCGCGTCGGCTCATCGCGGGTCTCTCTGACCGCTGCGCCGAGGCGGTGAGCGCGCTTCTGCGGGGCGAGGATGGTCGCGCGGTGGGGGAGGTGCGTTCGATGCGCTCGGCTTCTGGCGATTCGCACGCGGCGGCGCTGGTGCTCGGGCGGATCGCGCGTGAGCTGGAATCTCGCGTGGGCCCCGCGCCCGCACAGCCGATGCTGCTCCGCGCCGCGCTGGGCCCGCCCCGCACGATCGATGCTTCAAGGCCCGTGTTCGCGCTCGACCTGCGAGAGGACCTCGACAACATTGCCCGCGCCGCGAGCGAGCTCTCGGGCGCGCGCGAAGACGGCGAGCTGCGGGCGTATCTGAATCGCCTCGCGTCGTCGGTGCTGGATCGTCTGGATGCCGACCGCTGACGCGGTTCAGCCGATCGTCCGCGCGCCGAAGTCGAGCTTCATCGCCTTCTTCGCGAGGTACAGCGTTTCCTCGGCGACGACGTTCGCGCGCTTGATGCCCTGCGCGATGACTTCGTGAACGCGCCGTTCGCCCTCGGGGGTTTCCAGCGCCGCGCGACGCAGCCGCATGGGCTCCAGAAGGCGGTTGATCGCCTCGCCCAGCTCCTGCTTGACGTGCCCGTCGCCCAGGTTGTCTCCCGCGGCATACCGGCGCTTGAGCTCCCCGGCGCGCTCGCCCCCGATGAACGCATCCACGTACTGCATCAGAATGTTGTTCGGGTCGCCCGGCTCGGTCGGGCTCTGGCGCCCGGTCGTGATCTTGTTGATCTTCTTCTGAACGTCCTTGGCGGTGTCGTACAGGAAGATCGCGTTGCCCAGGCTCTTGGACATCTTGTTCGTGCCGTCGATGCCCATGAGCCGCGCGACGCGCCCGATCTTGGCCTTGGGCACCGGGAACAGACCGCCGGCCTTGACGTGTTCCTCCGGCGGAACGCGATTGCCCACGCCGCAGTACATCTGGTTGAACTTGCCCGCGACGGCCCGGCACATCTCGATGTGCGCTTCCTGATCCTCGCCCACCGGCACCAGCTCCGGGCGGAAGGCCAGAATGTCCGCGCACTGGCCGACCGCGTAGAGCGGGAAGCCGAACGAGTACGAATCGCCCAGGCCCTTGAGCTCGATCTCGGTCTTGATCGTCGGGTTGTTCATCACCCGGTTGAACGGCAGCAGCATCGCGAAGAGGAACGTCAGCTCCGCGATCGCCGGGATCTCGCTCTGCAGCACGAACGTGCTCTTCTCAGGGTCGAGGCCCACCGCGAGCCAGTCCTTGACGATGCCCAGCGTGTTCGCTCGCACGTCCGCGGGCTTCTCGGCCAGCGTCGTGAAGGCATGGACGTTCGCGATCAGGAAATAGCAGTCGTAGGAATCCTGCAGCGCGAGGCGATTCTCAAGCGAGCCCACGAAGTGCCCGAGGTGCAGGCCCGTCGAGGTCGGCGTGTCGCCCGTCAGAATCCGCGGTTTGGAAGTCGTCACAGTGGTACTCATCGATGACCGGTTCAACCGTTACCAAATCCAACGCATGTGCCCGAAGTCCGGGATCGGCACCCGCCGGCTCCAGTCGGGCGCAGGGAAGTAGACGACGAACGCCTTGCCCGCGAGCAGCTCGCGCGGCACGATGCCCTGCGTCGCGTCGATCTCCTTCGCGACCCACGGCTCGGGCGGGCGCCAGGACCTTCCGTCGTCGCTGTTGGCGCTGTTGTCCCCGCACAGGAAGTACTGCGTCGGGCTCAGCACGAGCGGCTGCGACGGATGCGCGCCCAGCAGCGGCTGGCCCCGGCGCGGATTGCTCGGATCGGGCAGGTACGAGCCGGGGCGATAGAAGAGGTCGCGATCGAGCGCGAGGCGCGTGATCTTCGCGGGCCCACCCGTGAACGTGAGCCGCACGCCCGAGGGCCGGTAGCGGTCCGCCACGCCCAGGATCGTGTCGCCCGGCGGAAACTTGCCCTTGATGGGCACGGTCTGCACGCCGTCGGAAACGAGGTCGCGCTGGAGGATCTCGGCGAGGCTGATGCCCATCGCCGAGGAAATGCGGGTCGCGGGGTTCCAGTCGTACTCGCCCCGCGCGACGCGTGAACCGTCAACAAACAGCCAGAGCGCCTGGTCGGCATGCCAGAACTCGAGCGTGCTCGCGCGCCCCGGCGTGAGCGAACCGCCGGGGATCGAGCCCTCGCCCAGCTTGACCCACGCCGAGTCCTTCGCGGCGGGCCTCATCTCGAGCCGCGCGCTCCGCGACTGCGGATCGACCACCGCGCGGAACTGATGGCCCAGGCCTTCGAGCAGGAATTCGAGGCCCACGGGCGTCTTCTCGGGGACGATCGACATCCGCACGCGCATGTCGGCGGTGGGGAAGGGGCCGAACGGCGAGCGCTCGGTCTCGTTGTACGCAAGGCTGTCGTTGATGGGCCATTCGGCGCTGTTCCACGTCAGCGTCGCGGGCCCGGCAGACTTGAGCTCGTACACCGCGCGGTCGTCGATCGTCCAATCGCCGGTCGAGGTAGGCGTGCCTGTTGGGACGGGGTCGGTCGGAATGACCGGCGCCTCGGGCGCGATGCTGGGGAGCCAGGGCGAGCGGAACCAGCGCACGCCGTCGCGTGAGGCACGCCGGGGCGTGTGCGCGGAATCGAACACCGGCTGCCAGACCGATCGCTGGATGCGCTCGGGCTTGCGGGTGATGGCCCAACCTTCGCCGTTCCAGTCCGAGGGCGAGCCGGGCATGGCCTTGGACGCCGGACGGCTGAAGACCTCGCCGTCGACGAGGGCGATCTCTTCGTTGGGCAGGCCGATGAGGCGCTTGATGAAGTTCTGCGCGGGGTCGACGGGATAGCGGAAGACGACCGAGTCGTAGCGCTCGGGGCCATAGACGCCCGGGAGGTACTTGAGCACGAAGATGCGGTCGCCCGAGCGCGTGGGGGCCGAGCCGAAGCGCAGCGGCTCGCGGGTGAGCGGGTCCGTGACCTGAAGGTTGGGCATGGTCGGGTTCGCGACCATGCGGTTGAAGCGGTCGGGGTAGTCGTCGGGCCGGGGAGAGACGGTCCACTCGGCGCCCGAGTTGGGGTTTTCGAGCCTCGCGTGGGCGCCGAGGAGGGTCGGGGCCATCGAGCCGGTGGGGATCACAAAGGCTTCGATCACGAACCCGCGCGCGACGAACGCGAGCGTGAAGGAGATGATCACGGTGGTGATCGTCTCGACGATCGACGACTGCGTCTGCTGGCCCGTCCCTGGTCCGCTCATGCGGGTGCAGGGTATCCGCCCGCGGTGAGCGGGGTTCCCGGCCGCGCTTTCCCCAGCCTCTCCATCCTCGCCCACATACCCCGACCATCGGATGCCTCGGGCCGGGCGTGGGCCCACGGTCTCACCGAAAGCGCGCGGACGGGGTGGATGCCTCTGGCGTTCGGGGCGCGTTCTCGCGAGAATGCGGGAGGAAGCTGCAATGCCCCGCCCGAGCGGCGTTGGAGTCCTCCGGCAGCCGCCCGCGCCGTTCCGCCGGCCGGGCGACTGAGAGCCTTTGAGAGGAGAGAGACATGCGTTCCATCGTGTTGTCCGTGGCCGCCTGCGCGCTTGTCGCGGGCTCGGCCTCCGCGTCCATCGTTGCGACGTCCGGCGCCGCGACCCAAATCGCCCGCCCCGCCGACGCCCAGCTCAACGTCCTGACCAGTTCGACGGTCATCTACGCGTGGGACGAGGCCCAGGACGTCGCCCTCGACCGCGACGTGACGGTCGATGCCATCGCGCCGGGCCTGTACAACGACTCAACCGACCTCGGCTCGTTCGTGCTCGCCGCAGGCACGCGGGTGTCGAGCCACTACATCCACTTCGATTCGCCCAGCACGAGCAGCGCGTCCGCGAGCGGCTCGGTCACGTTCTCCGACGACATCATCGGCGTGATCGTCCGCAACGGCACGGGCCTCCGTCGCCTTGATCTGACGGACTTCCTCGGCCTGGGCACACTCTTCACCCCCAACGTTGACCAGCGCGGCCTCGAACTGGGCGCGAACGGCGACGGCTTCGGCATCTCGCTCTCGACGCGCCGCATCGAGTTCAGCCTGCGGATCGCCAACCCCGGCGACTTCATCCGCGTGCTGACCGTTCCCGCGCCGGGCGCTGCGGCGATTCTCGGCCTCGCGGGTCTGGCCGCGCTGCGTCGTCGTCGCTGATCCGGCCTTCGGCCATTCCCCGCTTCGCCACCCGACCCCCATCCCCGACCCTCAGGGCCCGTCCTCGCGGATGGTCTCCGAGGGTCGGGGTGTTTTCGGACGCTCGCACCCTGATCCGCAAGTGCTGGCGCTTCCGGGGCTTGTGCGGGTGAATGGCGGGAGATTTTCCTTTCGGGTTGGCGGTCTGTGGGGTATGCTTGGCAGGCTTGGGCAGGTCGTCCGCCGCAGTTCCGCGCGGCGGGGTCGACGGCCGTTCAGGCAGGGTTTTTAGGAAGAGAGAGAGTACATGAAGAACGTGATCGCTTTGGCGGCCCTCGCGGCCGTCGCTGGTTCCGCGCAGTCCGCGGTCGTCGCCTACTGGGCGTTCCCCAC
The DNA here is from genome assembly GCA_033763435.1 of Planctomycetota bacterium. Taxonomy (GTDB): domain Bacteria; phylum Planctomycetota; class Phycisphaerae; order Phycisphaerales; family UBA1924; genus JANRKN01. The sequence goes on along the minus strand of JANRKN010000007.1, from coordinate 64,463 downwards.
CTCGGCCCCCTCGCAGAACTTCAACCTCGCGTGGCCCTTCAACGCCGACGTCAAGGCCAACGCGGGCCTCGCGATTCTCGACACCGATGCGCCGAAGTACGACGGCAGCCCCGCGCCCAACGCGATTCAGCAGGGCTCGATGCAGCTCTTGACGGGCTCGATTGTCAACGCCCAGCCCGGCTTTGCTGCTGGCCAGGGGCTCGGCCTCCGCAACGACAGCCAGAACCGCGGTGAGGGAAAGTCGATCTTCCTCCGCTTTGATGCGACCAACTTCCTCGACCTGTCGCTCAGCTACGCCGAGCGCTACAGCAGCACCGGCCCGACGACCGTCACGATCGGCTACTCGACCGACGGCGTCAGCTTCACCGACTTCACGTCGTACTCGACGCTCCGCGACGGCAACTTCGCGGCCGCGGCGCGCGTGATCGACCTGTCCTCGGTCAACTCGATCGAGAACCGGTCGGCCTCGTTCCTGCGCATCCGCTTCTCGGGCTTCAACGTGAACAGCAACGGCGCGGCACGTCTGGACAACATCACGGTCAGCGGCACCGTGATCCCGACCCCCGGCGCCGCGGCGCTGCTCGGCCTCGCTGGCCTGGCCGCGACCCGTCGCCGTCGCTGAACCGTCGCTCCCCACGCGGGGAGCTGATCTTGGTTAACGCTCACAACCCCCGGTCTCGTGGCCGGGGGTTGTGCTTTTTGCCGAAACGACGATCGTCGTTCGGCGTTCAGAAGAAGTCGGTCATGGCGGGCGTCCCGCTCGCGAACATCGCGCCGAGCACCTCGCAGGCCTCATCGCCCGCGTCGATGAGCCCGGCGAGCCGCGCCTGCACGGGTGTGAAGAGCCCGGAGTACAGCGAGGCAAGCTCGCGGATGTGCACGCGCGCGATGGGCCCGGGGCCCGCGCCTTTCAGTACGCTTGCCGAGCTGTGCTCGACGCGGATGTCCCACGCGCCGCGGTGGGCGTCGATGAGATCGTCTTCGACTTCGAGCGTAATCCGGCCTGAGAGCGCCGCGGGGTAGCCGCGCGAGGTGAGGGCGGATTCGAGGTGCGTGATGCGGGTCATCCAGAGTTCGCGGGTGGTGAGCGTGAAGACCTGCTGAGGCGTGAGGGCGAGCAGCGGGTGGTTCGGCGAGCCGTGAAAGGTCACGGTCGAGGCCATCATGGCAAAGTCAGCGAGGAAGCCGAGCAGTCGGCGCGCGGCGCGGGGCGAGGTGAAGGCCAGATCGGAGAGGACCACGTCGTGCTTGCCTCGCGAGGGGTTGGGCGGCTGCGCGAGGAAGACGTAGCCCTCGAGGCCCGCGCCGCCGAGCTCGTCAGATCGCACGCCGAAGCCGGTGTACGTCTGCCCTCGCCAGTCGCGCGTGCGTTTCCAGATGTACTCGGGGCGGTCGAGCATCCCGGTCGTTGCGCGGGCAAATCGCGAGTAGCAGTCGCGCACCGCGGGCTCGTCGGCATCGCCGAGCGCGACGATCGATGCGCCGCGCTCGCGCACACCGAGCTGATCGAGCGGCGCCTTCAGTTCCACACGGTGCCCCGCCAGTCCAAAGCCCACCTGGTGATACAGCGCCTTCGTCGAGGCGTAGAGGCCCGAGAGTGCGACGCGCCGATCGGCCAGCTCGCGGATGCAGGCGCGCATCATGTCGAGGCCAAGGCCCTGCCCGCGTCGCTCGGGGGGCACGGCGACGCCCGCGATGCCGACCATCGGCACGCTGCGCCCGCCGAAGAACTGCCCCATCGGGATCTGCGCAAGTGCCGACGCGGGCGCGCCGGCGGCATCACGCACGACGCGCAGGTTCGCGGGCGTGTGCGTGTTGAGCCATTCGAGGCACCCGTCGACGGGCCCGGCAAAGGCGTAGTGCATGAACCGCGCGAGCGTGGGCAGTTCCTGGGCGGTCGGGGCCGAGAGCGTGGTGGTCATGCGCTCATCGTTGCCGGGTTGGAAGGGGTGGGGGAGAGCGGGGGTGACGGGCGGCCGTGGGAACCCGTGAAAACAACAAGCCCCCGGCGGATGCCGAGGGCTTGCGAAGAAACTCGGATGCTGGCGCTGGGGGCCTGCTGCCCGTGGGCGTTGTCTTAGCCTTGGGCCATCTTCTCGGCCTTGGCCTTGGCATCGTCGAAGGTGCCGACGTACATGAAGGCCGACTCGGGGAGGTTGTCGCCTTCGCCGTTGCAGAGTCGCTCGAAGGAGTCGAGGGTGTCCTCGAGCTTGGTGTAGATGCCGGGGAAGCCGGTGAAGACCTGCGCGACGAAGAAGGGCTGGGAGAGGAAGCGCTCGATCTTGCGGGCGCGGCTGACGGTCTGCTTGTCGTCTTCGGAGAGTTCGTCGACGCCGAGGATCGCGATGATGTCCTGGAGGTCCTTGTAGCGCTGGAGGATCTGCTGGACGCGGCGCGAGACCTTGTAGTGGCGCTCGCCGATGATGCCCGGGTCGAGGATTCGCGAGGTCGAGGCGAGCGGGTCGACGGCCGGGAAGATGCCCTTCTCGGCGATGCCGCGGGCCAGAACGACGAACGCGTCCAGGTGGGCGAAGGTGGTCGAGGGGGCGGGGTCGGTCAGGTCGTCGGCGGGGACGTAAATCGCCTGCACCGAGGTGATGGCGCCCTTGGAGGTCGAGGTGATCCGCTCCTGCAGCTCACCCATCTCGGTGGACAGCGTGGGCTGGTAACCGACGGCGCTGGGCATGCGGCCCAGGAGGGCCGACACTTCCGAACCCGCCTGCGTGAAGCGGAAGACGTTGTCGACGAAGATCAGGGTTTCCTTGCCCGAGGAGTCGCGGAACTCTTCGGCCATGGTGAGGCCCGAGAGCGCGACGCGGAGACGCGCGCCCGGCGGCTCGTTCATCTGGCCGAACACCATCGCGACCTTGTCGATGACGTGCGCCTTCTGGCCGGCGGCGTCGATGTACTCGGCCTCCTTCATTTCGCGCCAGAGGTCGTTGCCCTCGCGGGTGCGCTCGCCGACGCCACAGAACACGCTGTAGCCGCCGAACTCGCGGGCGACGCGGGCGATCATCTCCTGGATGATGACGGTCTTACCGACGCCGGCGCCGCCGAACAGACCGATCTTGCCACCGCGGACGAAGGGGCAGAGCAGGTCGATGACCTTGATGCCGGTCGCGAGGACTTCGGTCTTGGCGTTGAGGTCGGCGAACTCGGGGGGAGCGCGGTGGATCGGGGCAGTCTTGGTGGCCTTGACGGGCCCGGCCTTGTCGATCGGCTGGCCGAGGAGGTTGAAGACGCGGCCCAGCACGCCCTCACCGACGGGGACCGAGACGGGCCCGCCGAGGTCGGTGCACGGCACGCCGCGCGAGAGGCCGTCGGTCGAGCCCAGCGCGACCAGACGCACGCGCCCGCCGCCCAGGTGCTGCTGGACTTCGCCCACGAGGTGCAGCTCGCCCGACTTGGTCGTGGTCTTCACCTCGACGGCGTTGTAGATGTCCGGCAGCGCTTCCTCGGGGAACTGCGCGTCGAACGTCGAACCGATGACCTGCGTAATCGTGCCGATCGTGCCCTTGGGCATGCCTGCGTCCTTCCGTTCGCGAGAAGCCTGCGTTCGTCCCCATCCCCGGGACAGCCTCCCCACGCTCCCCGGCTGCGGTTGGGCCGCGGGCCGGTTTGGGGGGTCAGAGGATAGGTCGCAACGCCCCCAGAGGCCAGAACTCCGCGCGATCCAACCGGCTGCGGCACGCGCCGTTCGCGCGGGCATCAATCCGGCCCTGAAGGTCCGAACTGGGGCAAAGGATCGCGCTGTAAGTGGTTCGACGGTCAGGCCTTGGACGCGCGGTCGCGGAACGAGCCGTCGGCCTCGCGGGCGGGCAGAGCGCGCAGCGTGTCAAGCTTGGCGCAGAAGGCGACATCGTCGGCCAGGCCCATGCGCGCGAGGCTGCGCCCGCCTCGGGACTCGAGGAACGCGCGGAGGATCCCGCCCGGCGTGCCCGCGACCGAGCGCCAAGCCTCGAGGGCGACTCGGGGCTGATCGTCGGGACCCATCTGCCGGCCCGCGGCGACGAGGCGCTCGACCATCGCGCCCGCGGGGATGACATCGTCGAGCGTGACCTCTTCGCGCGTGCCGGCGCAAAGGATGTGGACGGGGCGGGGCTCGCGCGCGAGGTGGGCGCAGAGCGCCGAGAGGTTGGCGAGCGAGCCGATGTAGATCTCAGCGGCGTCGCGCGCGAGCAGGATCGCGGCGGTGCCATTGGTCGTCGTAAAGACAATCCGCGCGCCCGCGACGCGCTCGCGGGTGTAGGCCAGGGGCGAGTTGTCGAGGTCAAAGCCCTCGATGCGCACGCCGCCGCGCTCGCCTCCGAGCAGCGTGCGGACGCCCGCGGCGCGGAGTTTTGCGGCGGTGGTCCGTGCGTCGTCGGCGGTGAAGGCGGGGACGATCGCCTCGGCGCCTGAGGCCAGCGCGGCGGTCATGGTGACGCTGGCGCGGAGCTGATCGATCATGACCACGACGCCGCCCGCGAGGGCGCGCGGATCGACCAGCCGCGGATGCAGATGGACGAACAGCGGGCGTTCGGTGATCTCGAACGGGGGCGGTGGGGGAAGGTCGGGCGCGGCCATGAGTAGAAGATAGCGGCGCGAACTCCGGGCGTTCAGGGCGTGGCTTCCGGCTCGGGCTCGGGCTCGGGCGCGGGCCTGGGCTGCGGCTTCGCGGGTTCTTCGAGCGCGCCGAGCTTTCGCAATTCGGGCACGCCCGCGGCGACGCCCGCGACGACAAGGATCGTGCCGATGCCGCCCGAGACGACGCTGACGATGGGTGAGAACAGCTTCGCGACCAGTCCGCTCTCGAAGGCGCCCAGCTCGTTGGAGCACTCGATGAACACGGAGTTGACGGCCGAGACGCGCCCGCGGAGTTCGTCGGGCGTGCGGAGCTGGACGAGCACGTGGCGGATGACGACAGAGATCTGGTCGGCCGCGCCCGCGCCCAGCAGCGCGACGAGGCTGAGCCAGAAGACCTGCGAGAAGCCGAAGACGATCGTGAAAAGGCCGAACCACGCGACAGACCAGAGCAGGGCGGATCCTGCGCGGGTGAAGTCGGAACGGTGGGCGAGGGCGAGGCCCATCAGGAGCGCGCCGACGAACGGCGCCGCGCGGAGCGCGCCCAGGCCCACGGGCCCGACGTGGAGGATTTCCTCGGCGTAGATGGGGAGCAGCGCGGTGGCGCCCCCGAGCAGCACGGCGAAGAGGTCGAGCGCGATTGCGCCGAAGATGGTTTTCTCGCGCCAGATGTGCGTTGCGCCCGCGAAGAAGCCGGCGAGCGTGATGCCGCCCTTGGCGCGGACCTGCTCGCGGGGCCTGAGCGCGAGGCCCGCGCAGGCAAGCCCGAGCGTGCCCGCGGCGGTGATGACGTACACGGGCCATGCCGCGCCTGTCCAGGCGATGACCGCGCCGGCGAGGATCGGGCCACCGATCGCGGAGATCTGGAACATGTTGGCGTTCCACGCGACGGCGTTGCGGAAGACCGGGTCGGGCACGAGCAGCGGGAGCAGGCTGGCGCGCGAGGGGCCGTTGAACGCCCGGCAGAGCCCGAGCAGCACGAGCAGCGCGTAGAGCGTCCAGAGTGGCGCGCCCGCCCACGAGGCCCAAGCGAGCAGGCCGGCGCCGATCGCAAAGCCGGTCTGGGTGAAGATCAGCATCTTGCGCCGATCGAACACGTCCGCGAGCTGGCCCGCGACGAGCGCAAGCAGCACCACCGGCAGCGCGCGTGCCACGCCGACATAGCCCAGGTGCAGCGGGTCGCGCGTGCGTTCCCAGACTTCGTATCCGACGGCCAGGCCCAGCATCTGGAGGCCGGCTGACGAACCCAGAAACCCAGCGGCAAAGACGCGGTAGTTGCGTGCGCCGAACGCCGCGAAGGTGCCGGGCCCCCTCGTGCCGGGTTTGGTGTTGGGCGAAGCGGGCGGGGACATGGAGCGAGCCTAGGACCGGGGCGCGGGCGGACTCTCAGGCGCGGAGCATCATCCGCATCCGAAGGCCGGCGGCGTCGCGCTCGGGCGGATCGGGGAGCGAAACGAGATCGCCCGCGGCGGCCCCCGCACTGGCCCCCGCACTGGCCCACGCGCACGCGAGCGCGTCGAGCGCGTCGTCGGGCGCAACGCCCGGGGTTTCGAGCAGCGTGCGTTCGAGCGCGCGCGCGTCGGGGATGGCTGCGCGGATCAGTCGGCGCCGGTCGGCAAGGCCCGTCGGCGTGTGCTTGCTGCGCGCGAGCGGCACGCCCGCGTTCAGCGCGCGCCAGCAGAGCTCGGGGTGACATTCGGCGATGGTGTCACGCGCGAGCGGGTCCGAGGTCAGCAGCGCGTCGACCGCGCGGATCCGCGGCATGAGGTTCCACATCTGGCGCTGGACCTTGGTCGCGCGGCCCGCGCGAGCGGACTTTGCCGCGTCGGCCTGCGCGATGGTTTCGCACGTGAGCATCCAGCGCTCGGGCGCGGGGAAGACTGAGGCCGCGCGGGGGCCCAGGAGTTTCCGCGCGAGCACGTCGCACGCGCGCGGGCCTCTCTCGGGCAGGCCGATGGGTACGTCGAGAAGCACACGCCGGGCGCGGCGGGCGTAGTCCCAGAGTTCGCGGGTGCTGCGGAAGACGTGGGCGAGCGCGGTGCCGCCCGCGCGCAGCTCGACCGCGGCCCACGCGTCGATTGAGCCGGAAGCGAGGCGGCAGCCGTCGGCGCCGATCACGAAGTCCATGCGGGATCTTTGGGCCGCGGGCTCAGGAAACAACAAGGCCCCGGAGCGTGTCCGGGGCCTTGGGTGAGGCGGTACGTGACGGACGTTACTCCTTGACCTTGAAGTCGGCGTCGATAACGTCGTCCCTCTTGCCGGCGCTGTCGCCGGGGGCGCCGGCGGTCGCCTCACTGGTCGACCCGCCGGGCGCTGCGCCCGCCGCGGCCTTCTTGGCCTGTTCTTCGTAGATCACCTTGCCCAGCTCCATGCTCGCGTTCTCGAGCTCCTTCATCGCGGCCTCGATCGCGGACTTGTCTTCGCCCTTGATCTTGGCTTCGAGGTTCGAGAGCGAGGACTCGACCTTGCCGCGGACGTCGGCGGAGACCTTGCCGCCGTGCTCTTCCAGCGCCTTGCGGGTCTGGATGACGAACGCGTCGGCGCGGTTCTTGAGGTCGACGAGTTCGCGGCGGGCCTTGTCCTCAGCGGCGTGCGCCTCGGCGTCGCGCTTCATGCGCTCGATCTCGTCCTTGTTGAGGCCTCCCGAGTTGGTGATCTTGATGTCGGCCTTCTTGCCGCTGGACTTCTCCGTCGCGGTGACGGTGAGGATGCCGTTGGCGTCGAGGGCGAACTCGACCTCGATCTGCGGCATGCCGCGGGGCGCCGGGGGGATGCCCTCGAGGTCAAAGCGTCCGAGCAGACGGTTGTCCTTGGCGAACTCGCGCTCGCCTTGCAGGACGTTGATGGTGACGCTGGTCTGGCCGTCGGCGGCGGTAGAGAAGACTTCCTTCTTGCTGGTGGGGATGGTCGTGTTGCGCTCGATGAGGCGCGTCATAACGCCGCCGAGGGTTTCGACGCCCAGTGAGAGAGGCGTGACGTCGAGGAGGAGGATGTCCTTCACGGCGCCCGTGAGCACGCCGCCCTGGATGGCTGCGCCGATCGCGACGACCTCGTCGGGGTTGACGCTGCGGTTGGGCTCCTTGCCGAAGATTTCCTTCGCGATCTGCTGGGCCTTGGGCATGCGCGTGGAGCCGCCCACGAGCACGACCTCATCGATCTTGCTGGGGTCGAGCTTGGCATCGCGCAGGGCGTTGAGGCACGGGGCCTTGAGGCGCTCGAAGAGGTCGGCGGTGAGCGACTCGAACTTGGCGCGGGTGATCGAGACCTGAAGGTGCTTGGGGCCGCTCTGGTCGGCGGTGATGAAGGGCAGGTTGACCGTGGTCTCCTGCATGGTGGAGAGCTCGGTCTTGGCCTTCTCGGCGGCTTCCTTGAGGCGCTGGAGGGCCATCGCGTCCTTGCGGATGTCGATTCCTTCCTTCTTGCGGAACTCCTCGGCGATGAAGTCGATGAGGGCCTGGTCCCAGTCGTCGCCGCCCAGATGCGTGTCGCCGTTGGTGGAGAGGACTTCAAAGACGCCGTCGCCGATGTCGAGGATGGAGACGTCGAAGGTGCCGCCGCCGAGGTCGAAGACGGCGATCTTCTCGTTCTTCTTCTTGTCGAGGCCGTAGGCGAGCGCGGCGGCGGTGGGCTCGTTGATGATGCGCTCGACCTTCAGGCCCGCGACCTCGCCCGCGTCCTTGGTAGCCTGGCGCTGGGCGTCGTTGAAGTAGGCCGGGACGGTGATGACCGCGCGCTCGACCTTCTCGCCCAGGTAGTCCTCGGCGGTTTTCTTGAGGTCCTGGAGGATGAAGGCGCTGATCTGCTGGGGCGTGAACTCGCCCTGATTGACCTTGACCTTGACGAACTCGTCGGAGCCGCCCGTGATGGCGTAGGGGACCTTGCTCTCTTCGTTACCGCTCTTGCCGTAGCCGGAGTCGCCTCCCGAGGCGACCTCGACGCGCCGACGGCCCATGAAGCGCTTGATGGAGAAGATGGTGTTCTTGGGGTTGGTGACCTGCTGGTGCTTGGCGGGCTGTCCGACGAGACGCTCGCCCTTGTCGGTGAAGCCGACGACCGAGGGCGTGATGCGGTTACCCGAGGAGTTGATGAGGACCTTGGGCTGTCCGCCCTCCATGATGGCGACGCAGGAGTTGGTCGTACCCAGGTCGATCCCGATGATCTTCGACATAGACGCGGTTCCTTTCACACCCCGCCGGGTTCACCGGCCGGCGAGGGAGAGATGGGCAACCGGCGTGCCAGCGTGGCTTGAACGGCAGAATCGAATGGAAGCGGCCCGGGCCCGCCTGCGGGGGCGGTCGGGGGCCCGGGCGTGGCGAGAGTGGGGGCGCCGCATGGCAGGGCTGCCGATCTGGCAGTTTTGGGAAACTCCGGCCTCGCGGGTCCGGATCGGGCCGGTAATCTGTCGATCGGGACGGATTCTGAGCCTTGGGCGCCGGGATTGCCCGAGGCGCAGGCTGACAGGCTGGCCGGCACGCGCGTGCGCGGCACACTTGCGGAGCGGTAGATGCGATGACCCCGCCCAACGATCCAACCCCGCACGATGAGGCCTCGGCTGAGCTGCCGCCGGAAGACCAGCCGACGCTGATGTCGCCGACGCGGCCCGGCGGATCGGGCGCGATGAGCCGGACGCCGACGCCCGGCGGGCTCGACGGCGCGGACGCGCCCGCGACGCACCTCAAGCGCATCGGGCCCTATCAGCTCGGGCGCGTGCTCGGTGAGGGCGGGTTCGGCACGGTGTATCTGGCTGAGCAGGAGAGCCCGCGTCGGCGCGTGGCGGTGAAGATGCTCAGGCCCGGCGTCGCGGGGCCGCAGGCGCTCGCGAGGTTTGCGCACGAGTCCGAGACGCTTGCGCGGCTGAGTCACCCCGGGATCGCGCAGGTGATCGAGGCGGGGTTTTATGACCCGATCACGGGCGATGTCGCGCTCGCGCGGGCGCGTTCGGCGGCGTCGCGCGGGCTGCTGCCGTTCTTCGCGATGGAGTTTGTCGAAGGCAAGGCACTCACCGAGCACGCGTCGGGGCTCGGGCTGCGCGAGAAGCTTTTGCTTGTCGTCCGCGTCTGCAAGGCCGTGCAGCACGCGCACACCAAGGGCGTGATTCATCGCGACCTCAAGCCCGCGAACATTCTTGTGGGCGCGGACGGGCTGCCCAAGGTGCTCGACTTCGGCGTCGCACGCGTCACGGGCGAGGGGTTTCAGGAGCGCACGACGCGGACGGATGTCGGGCAGATCATCGGCACGCTGGGGTACATGAGCCCCGAGCAGGTCAAGGCGGACCCGTCGGAGATCGACACCCGCGCGGACGTCTACGCGCTGGGCGCGATCCTGTATGAGTGCCTCGCGGGCCGGGCGCCTCACAGGATCGAGGGCAAGCCTCTGCACGAGGCGGCGCGGATCATCTGCGACGAGGCGCCCGCGAAGATCTCGACGCTCGTGCCCGCGGCGCGCGGGGACCTCGAGACGATCGTGCACCGCGCGCTCGAGAAGGACAAGGCCCGGCGGTATCAGTCCGCGTCGGACCTCGCGGAGGACCTGACGAGGTATCTGCGCAACGAGCCGATCCTCGCGCGCCCGCCCAGCGCGGTGTACCAGCTCACGAAGTTCGCCCAGCGCAACAAGCTGCTGGTGGGCTCGGCGGCGGCGATCGTGCTGTTGCTGGCAGGGGCGTCGGTCGGGATGTCGGTCCTGTTCCTGTGGGCGCGCGAGGCCGAACGGCAGGAAGTGCTTCGGCGTACCGAGGCCGAGGGCGCGACCGCGGAGGCCAACCGCCAGCGCGATGCGGCGCGTGCGGCCGAGCGCAAGGCGACGGCGGTGAGCGAGTTCCTTGCGCGGACGCTCGCGTCGGGTGATCCGGACGAGAATGGTCTGGACGTGACGCTGGCGAGTTTGCTCGACAAGGCCGCGGGAGGGATCGATCGCGAGTTTGCCGAGGCGCCCGACGTGGCGCACGCGGTGAGGCTGGCGATCGTCGAGAGCTATCGGGGCCTGGGGCTGTACGAGCAGGCGCTGCCGATCGTGGAGCGTGCGCACGCGGACGCCGCGAAGCGGCTTGGCGCGGAGGATGTGGAAACACTCCACGCCGGTGAGTGGCGCGCGATGATCCTCGGGCATCTCGCGCGGTACAAGGAGGCTATTGCGATCGTGGAGGGGACGCTGGAGGTCCGTCGGCGAACGCAGGGGTCTGAGCATCCGTCGACCCTCAACGCGATGAACACGCTGGGGACGCAGTACCAGCAGCAGGGGCGCTTTGTCGAGGCGGAGAAGATTTTCCGCGAGCTGCTGCCCATGCGCCGGCGCGTGCAGGGCGAGGGCGACGAACGCACGCTCGACACCATCCGAAGGCTGGGCGAGACGCTCGCGAACATGGAGCTGCCCGAGAAGCTCTCGGAGTCGGACAGCCTGCTCACGGGGCTGGTGGCGACGCTGCGCGATCGGCCGGATCTGGGCAGCGACCTGAACATCGCGATCGGCTCGCTCGCGGAGCTGCGCCGGCTTCAGGGGCGCAACGCCGAGGCGGTGGAACTGGGCAAGGAACGCCTGGCGTACTCGCAGCGCGCCAACGGCCCGGAGCACCCGCGCACGGTGATGGTGATGAACAACCTGGCCAAGTCCATGGAGCAGGCCGGGCAGTTTGAGGACGCCGAGAAGCTGCACCTCCAGACGCTGGCGCTGCGTGAGAAGGTTTCGGGCGCGGAGAGCTTCGACGCGCTGACGAGCGTGGCGCACCTTTCGACGCTCTACCAGCGCATCGGGCGGCTGGAGGATTCCGAGCGGATGCGCGAGCGCGTGACGCGCGGCTTCGAGAAGCTGCTGGGGCGCGACCATCCGCAGGCGATCATCTCCGCGACCAACTGGGCATACGTGCTGACGGATCTCAAGCGGTTTGACAGGGCGCGCGAGGTGCTGGAGGACGTGCTGGAGCGGCGAGCGCGGCTGCTGGGCCCCGACCATGCCGAGGTCGCGCTGACGCGCTCGATGCTGGGCTTCAACGCGGTGTCGGCGGGGTTGTGGGCCGAGGCCGAGGGACATCTGCGAGAAGCGCTGCGGATCCGCGAGAAAATTCTGCCCGAGGGCTCGGGCATCCGGGGCGTGACAATGACGATGCTCGCCGAGGCGATGGCGAGGCAGGGGCGTGCGGCCGAGGCGCTGGAGATCGCCTGCACCGGCGCGCAGTGGGTGTTGGTCGATCAGCGTGCGCCGGTGCGGAACAAGCGCGAGGCGTGCGGACGGGCGATCACTGTCGCCGACCTCGCTGGCGCGCCCGATCGTGCGGCGCCCTTCCGCGAGCAGCTCAGGGCGCTGCCGGAACGCTGAAGCGCTCCGAAGCTCACGCGGCCAAGTGCGTCAATGATGAGGTGAAGATGTTGGCGCCTTCCGCACCGAACGTGCGTGCGGGAGCCTTTCTGTGATGATGGACGCGTGCCAGCCGTGAACGACGATCTTCCAACCCAGGACCTAGGCCCAGCGCGCGGATCCGACCGCGGTCCAGAGCCCGCGCCGGACGTCACGCGCGATCTGTACGAAGCGCCGCCGGGCTCGATGCCCTTGCGGTCGGAGCGCGACCTGCTGCCGGGGATGCGTGTGGGGCCGTATCTGGTGCAGCGCTTGATCGGCGAGGGCGGGTTCGGGATGGTGTACGAGGCGCTGGAGACGCAGACGATCCGGCGTCCCGTGGCGCTGAAGGTGCTGAAGCTGGGGATGGACACACGCGACGTTGTGCAGCGTTTCCAGGCCGAGCGTCAGGCGCTGGCGCTGATGGACCATCCGAACATCGCGAAGGTCTATGGAGCGGGCGCGACCGACGGCGGGCGCCCGTGGTTCGCGATGGAGTTCGTGCCGGGCCAGCCGATCACCGCGTTCTGCGACGAGCACCGCCTGCCGATCGCCGAGCGAGTGAAGCTGCTGATGCAGGTCTGCCGCGCGGTGCAGCACGCGCACGCCAAAGGCGTGATCCACCGCGACCTCAAGCCCTCGAACATCCTCGTCTCGCGCGATGAGTCGGGCGCGCCCTTCCCGCGGGTGATCGACTTCGGCATCGCCAAAGCCACGCGCGGCGCGCTGGGCGGGCGGACGCTGGTGACCGCGCAGGGGCAGTTCTTCGGCACGCCCGAGTACATGGCCCCCGAACAGGCCGACACGCAAGGCCTCGACGTCGACACACGTGCCGATCTGTACGCGCTGGGCGCGATTCTCTACGAGCTGCTCACGGGCACGCTGCCGATCGATACCCAGCGCCTGCGGACCGCGTCGATCGCGGCGCTGCCGAAGATCCTGCGCGAGTTTGAGCCCCCGCGCCCGAGCGTGCGCGTGCTGTCGGGCACACCCGAGGCCCGAGCTTTGGCCGTGTTGCGCGGGCTCACGTCCGAGGCGCTTGCGCGTCATCTGAAGACGGATCTGGATTGGGTCACGCTCCGCGCGCTCGAAAAAGACCGCGAGCGGCGGTACCCCTCGCCCGATGCGCTTGAGCAGGAGCTGGCGCGTTATCTGCGGGGTGAGCCCGTGCTCGCGGGACCGCCCGACACGATCTACAAGCTTGCGAAGTTCGCGCGCCGACACCGCGTGGCCCTCGCCGCGGGTACGGCGGTGAGCCTCGCGCTGCTCACGGGCACGACCGCGGCGGTGATCGGATTTGTGCAGGCGCGGACTGAGCGCGACGCGGCCCGCGCGGCGGAGAAGTCTGAGCGCGAGGCGCGCGAGGTGGCGCAGACCCAGCGCGAAGCTGCGGACAAGGCCCGCGCGCAGGCGGAACGCTCGGCGCAGATCGCGACGGCGGTCAACATGTTCCTGACGCAGATGCTCGAGTCGGCCAACCCCGAGTCGGGTATGGCGCGCGACGCGACGGTGCGCCAGGCGCTCGACGCCGCGTCCAAGCGCGTCGACAACGGCGCGCTCGCGGAGACGCCCGAGGTTGAGCTGGCCGTGCGAGCCGCGATCGCTAATACGTATCGCGTGCTCAGCGTCCTCGATCAGGCCGAGCGGCACTCGGGGCGCGCGGTCGAGCTCGCGAAGAAGACCTACGGCCTCGAGCACGAAGAGACGCTGGGCATCATCGCGATCCATGCGCTGCTGCTGGACGACCTGGGCAAGCTGCGGGAGAGCGAGGTGCTCACACGCGAACTGCTCGAGGGCGTGAAGAGAGTTTTCGGGCCCGCGCACGTCAACACCGCGGTCGTGACCAACAACCTCGCATCGCTCGTCCGTCGCGAGGGAAGGCCCCAGGAAGCGCGAGAGCTGTTCGCCGAGGCGATCCGCGTCGGGCGCCAGGCGTTTTCGCCAAGCGACCCCAATGTCGCGAAATTTCTCGACAACGAGGCAATCCTGCTGCAGGAAATGGGCGACTTCCGTGCGGCAGAGACCAACGCGCGCGAAGCGCTCAGCATCTATCGCGCGGCGTTCCCGGGCGATCATTTCGACGTCGCCAAGAGCCTGAACAACCTCTCGAACATCCTGCGCGAGCTGGGCACACCCGACAAGATCGCCGAGGCGCAGCGCGTGATGCGCGAGTCGCTCGCGATGATGGAGCGCGTGGTCGGGCCCGATCATCCGGAAACGGCGACCGCGTCGGGCAACCTCGCGAACCTGCTGCGCGACATCGCGCCCGATCCGGCGGTGGACCCGCAGGGCGCGGCCATTCTGGATGCCGAGGCCGAAGCGCTGATGCGCCGGACGGTTGAGATCCGCGTCAAGAATCAGGGCGCCGAGCATCCGGACACGCTGCACGCCCGTCGGAATCTCGCGGAGCATTACTGGGCCGAGGGCAAGCGCGCGGAGGCGCTTGCCGAAGCCGAATCGGTGCTGCGTGCGGCGCGGGCGCGCTGGCCCGAAGGACACCCGATGGTCGCGTCGGCGTGCCTGACGCTCGCGGACCTCTGGCGCAAGTCAGGCCGCGCGGGCGAGGCCGAGCCGCTCGCGGCTGAGGCGCTCGCGCTGCGTGAGAAGGTGCATCGCGCCGAGAGCGCGGATGTGGCCGACGCGCTGATCGTGCGAGCGCGCTGCCTGCTTGAGCTGGGTCGCGCGGGCGAGGCCGAGCCGTTGCTCCGTCGGGCGCTGGCGATCCGCGAGCAGAAGCTTGGTGCCGCGCGGTGGGAGACACAGATCGCGCGGTCAATCTTGGGAGAGTGTCTGGCGAAGCTGGATCGGCATGTGGACGCGCTGGAGCTGCTCGCGTCGGCGCACGCTGCGCTGAGCGCGGACCCGACGGCGCCCGCCCGCCGTGTGCGCGAGGCCGGGGAGCGGCTGAGGGCTGTCAGCGCAGGTCCCAGCCCGAGTCCGAGCTCGAGTCCCAGCCCGAGCCCACAGCCATGACGCCGCGCCGGGGTCCGTCGGCCCGAGTGCTGCGAGAGGTTGCCGCGTCGGTCGACGCGCCGCCCGCGCTGATTTCGTGCCTGCCGGAGCTGCTCGCCGATCTCACCTCGCTCGGCAGCGCGCCGAGGCGAATCGTGAACCTCATCGCGCGTCACGGCCTCGGGCGCGAGGCACGCGTGATGGAGCTCGCCTGCGGCAAAGGCGCGCTCGCGGTGATGCTCGCAGAGAAGTTCGGCGCTCGTGTGGAGGCGTTCGATGCGTTCGCACCGTTCCTTGATGAGGGCCGCGCTCTCGCCGAGCGCAAGGGTGTTGGCTCGCGCGTGCGGTTCGTCCGTGCGGACGTCTCGCGCGTGCGGCTCCGCGCCCGTGCGGACCTGGCGCTGATGATCGGGCTCTTCCCGCTCGAGCGCGCGGCGAGTGCCCTGCGTCGACTTGTTCGTCCCGGCGGGCTCTACGTGATCGACGACGCGCTGCGGATCCCCTCGCGCGACCCGCGCGGCGAGTTTGAGCACCTGCACACCGCCCGCTCGGCCCGCGCGTTGATCGAATCACTGGGCGATCAGGCGTTGCAAGTGCTCGTGCTCCCCGTCCGCGACGTCGCGAGGCAGAACCGCGCGATTCTGAGGGCGCTCTCGCGCCGCGCGACGATGCTTGGCCGTGAACGCCCCGCGCTTTCGCGCCCGCTCCGTGAGTTTCTCAAGCGCCAGCGCGAAGGCTCGCGCGCACTCGAGGGGCCGATCCGCCCCGCGATCATCGTGGCGCGTCGGGGTGCGGGGCGGGGCGAGCGACAGGCTTAGCGGGCGCGATACAGCCCGCGCGTGAGAATGAACTGCGAAACCTTGGCGCCCAGCAGCGATTCGAGCAGCGCGCGGTCGGGCTCACGTTTCGCGAGTTCCGCTCGCACAAGCGTCGAACTGGCGGGATCGATCGGCGCATCGACCCACCGCGCGGGCCAAAGATCGAGCTCCTCGCGCGTCCAGAAGTTCGCTGCCTCCAACGCCCGGCGCAGCGCGGCGCGGTCGCGCACCTCGCCCCGCGGCACCACCCAGGGCCTTGCCCGCGCGAATAGCTCGCGCGCCTCGCGCCAGCGGTGGAATGCGCCCGCCTGATCCGAACCGATCAAGAGCGCAAGCTCCGAGCCCGGGGCCGCGAGTTCTCGCACAGTGTCGATCGTGTACGAGGGACCCGACGTGACGCGCGCGCGCTCGAGCTCGCCGGGCCAGATCGTTGCGTGGAGCGCATCTTTCCAGGCGAGGGCGAGCATCGCGAGGCGTTCATCGTCGCTGGCGCGGGGCGCGTCGTCCTTGTGAGGCGAACGCGCCGCGGGGACGATGAGGATGCGGACGGGCGCGTTGGCCTCGCGCTCCCAGGCTTCGCGCGAGCGAAGCGCCATCGCCATGTGGGCGCGGTGGGGCGGGTCGAACGTCCCGCCGAAGAGGAGGGTTCGGGCGACGGCCTTCTGGCCGGTCGGGCCGGCTGGGGCGGGGTTTGGCTGGTCGGAAGGGCGCGTCGGGTTCATGGCTGGCCCTCAGGTGACCGGGCGCGGTCGGCGGGGTACGATCCACCCTTCATGTTCTTCATCCGTGGCCCCGTCGTCTAGCCCGGTCTAGGACACTACCCTTTCACGGTAGGGACATGGGTTCGAATCCCATCGGGGTCACTTTCCCACTTTCCACAGAAGCGCACGCGATCTCACTTGCTTCGAAATCCGCTTGGATTTCAGGGGTTTTGGTCGTTTCTTGCCCCGCGGTGGTCTTGCGTGGTCGGGTGTGTGCTGCAGGGTTTGCGGTCCCTGTGGTTGCCAGAAGTGCATTCATTGCCGCCGCGGGTCCAGAGTCCATCGAGGCGAACCCTGCGGGTGGCGGGCGCTCGGGGCGTTGCAGTGCGCGGGCGCCCGCGGACTGAGGACGGTCACGGGGTCTGAGCAGCACGACGCCGCCTTTCCGCAACCATTCAGAGATCGCGCCGCGTGTTCTCCGCGGTGGGTTGCTCGGGGCTTCAGCCGGCGGACTGGCCTGCGCGGGCTGCCCGGAGCTGGGGTGCCTGTGCTGGGTGGTCATTCAAAACCTTGCCGAACCCGGTTGATTGTCGTACAAGTGTACAGTACATTTGTACGACAAGAACCCGGGAGGAGCGATGGCTCAGCGACGGAACGGAACTGAAACCAGGCGGGCGATCATCGAGGCCGCGGGCCGATTGTTCGCGGAGCGGGGGTTCTCGGGCGTGACGGCGCGGGAGGTGGCGCACGAGGCTCACGTCGCGCTCAGCGCCATCCCGTACCACTTTGGGAGCATGGAGGCGCTTTATCGCGAGGCGCTGCTGCTGGCCTGCCAGGTCTCACCCGACGCCGCGCCGCTGGCGACGCAGGCGCTGATGGCCAAGCCTGACGAGGCGCTGCGGACGGCGATCCGCTGGGCGATTACCGACATCCGTGCCGCGGCCTCGACGTGGCAGATTCGCCTGCTGTTCCGCGAGGAGATGGATCCCTCGCCCGCGTACCGCGAGGTGCTCGCGCTCAAGGTTGTGCCCGAGTGGAACTGGCTGTGCGAAGTCGTGTCCCGCGCTGCGCGGAGGCCTGCGGACTCGCCCGAAGTGAAGTTCGGCGTCGTCGCCATGTACAGCCTCACATCATCGTTCTACCTGCAGCGTGGCATGCTGGATCATCTGGCGCCCGACATTGCCAGAACGATCGCGGCAAGTCCGGATCACTACGTCGAGTGCATGGCGGGATTGACGCTGGACGCGGTCAAGGCCTTCAGGCTGCGGATGGTCGATCGGCGTGAGGCTGAGCGCTCGCCCGCGTCGGCCAAGGCCCGATCGGCGTCGGGCGTCGCGGCGGGTTCGCGCGGTCGCGCGTCGTCACGCCGCAAGGGGTCGCGCTCGTGATTCGTGTCGCATTCAAAGTCCTGCTCCACGACACCGCCAAGTACCTCGCGCTGGTGATGGGCATCGCGTTCGCGACGCTGCTCATCAGCCAGCAGTCGGCGATCTTCCACTCGGTGATGGAGTCTTCCGTCCGCGACATCATCGAGTCGAGCGAGGCGGATGTCTGGGTCATGAAGCCCAGCGTCGAGACCGTCGACCAGCCGGATCAGATGGCCGAGCTGATGGTCAACCGCGTGCGGTCGGTGCGGGGTGTGGAGTGGGCCGTCCCGTACTACCAGGCGATCGCCCAACTGCGTACGCGTGAGGGCGCGAACAAGTCTGTCACGCTCATCGGTGTGGACGATTCGTCTCTCGTCGCAGCGCCCCACACCATGCTGCTCGGCTCGCTCGCGGATCTTCGCCGGCCCGACGCGGTGATCCTCGATGCTGCGGGCTTTGCGAACATCTTCCCGGGTGTCCCTTTCCGCACGGGCGATGTCGTCGAGATCGGCCAGCGCCGCGCGGAGATCGTTGGCATCAGCTACACGGGCCCGTCGTGGACGGGGCTGCCGCGGGTGCACACCCGGCGTTCGCTCGCGGTTGAGTTTGCGCGTGAGACGCTGAACCCCGTGACGTACGTGCTCGCGCGGGCCGCAGAGGGCACACCACCAGAGCAGGCCGCGCGCGCGATCTCGGCCGCAACCGGCATGCAGGCGCACTCCCGCGCGGGCTTCAAAGCGAAGTCTCAGGAATGGGTTCTGAACTATTCGGGCGTCGCCGAGAACTTCGGGATCACGATCCTCATGGGCGTGATCATCGGCGTCGCGATCGTCGGCCAGACCTTCTACATGTTCAGTGTCGAAAACCTCAGGCAGTTCGCCGCGCTCAAGGCCATCGGCGTGGGTAACGCGCGGATCCTGGGCATGATCTCCTCGCAGGCGATCTTCGTTTCCGTCGTCGGCTACTGCCTCGGGATCGGGGTCGCCAGCGCGTTCTTTGCCATCTTCTCGCCGCAGTTGAGCGGGGGCCTGCGCGGCATGTTCATGGACCCGGCGATCTTCGTCGGCACGGGGCTGTTCATCGTTGTCGTCACGCTCGTGTCATGCGTGGTGAGTGTGCACCGAGTGCTGACCGTGGACCCTGCCGTGGTGTTCAGGAGCTGACCATGCCGGGCGTGAAGTGCGAGCAGGTGCAGATCGAGTTTCCCACCGCTGCCGGGCCGCTGCGCGTGCTCAAGGGCGTTGACTTTGACGCGCCCGCGGGACAGCTCACGATGCTCGTCGGTCCCAGCGGCTGCGGCAAGACCACACTCATCTCGATCATCGCCGGGCTGCTCCGGGGTGCGACCGGCACCGTCAGCGTCTTCGGCGAAGAGGTCACCGCGCTGGGTGGCGCCGAGCTCGTGCCCTTCCGGCTCAGGAACATCGGGTTCATCTTCCAGCAGTACAACCTGCTCTCCGGGCTGAACGCCGCGGAGAACGCCGCCGTTCCGCTCGTCGCGTCCGGACTCCCGTGGGACGTCGCGCTCGAACGCGCCCGCGCGCTGCTCGATAAGCTCGGGCTCGGCTCGCACCTGGGCAAGCTGCCTCGCCAGCTCTCGGGGGGCCAGCAGCAGCGTGTCGCGATCGCGCGTGCGTTGGTTCACGAGCCCCGATTGCTGCTGTGCGATGAGCCGACCGCGGCGCTCGACGGCAAGTCCGGTCAGGCGGTGATGACGCTGCTGCGCGAACTGGCCGTTCACCCTGACCGCGCCGCGATCGTCGTCACACACGACCCGCGGGTCTACGCCTTTGCCGACCGTGTCGCGCACATGGAAGACGGCCTGATGACCAAGGTCGAGGACAGTCGGTCCGCGGCCGCGACTGCCCACCACTGATCCAACGGAGTCCGTCATGCTCGTGAAGTTCGGCATCCCCGTGCTCGCCGCCGCGGCGCTCGGATTCGGCGCGGCCACCACCGTCATCCTCAAGCCCGAGGATCAGCTCACCACCGCGCCAAATCCCCCCGCGACAACGTCCCTCGGCACCGACACCGTCGCTGGCCTGGGCGAGATCCAGAGCCCCGGCGAGGCCGTCCTGGTCGGTGCCCCGCTCGCGGGCGTGGTGACTCGTGTTCACGCCGTCACAGGCGACCGGGTGAAGAAGGGCGCTCCGCTGTTCGAGATCGACGACCGCTCGCTCTCCGCAGCGCTTGCGGTCAGTCGCGCCGCGCTTGCGGGTGCGGAGTCCAGACTCGAGCGGTTGCGTGCGGGAACGCGCCCCGAAGACCTGCCGCCGGCCCGCGCGAGGGTGGAGGCCTCCAAGGTTGCCGTCGAGCGTGCGCGCGATCTGCTCTCCCGCGGCGAGTCGCTTGGCGCGCAAGGGGCGATGAGCATGGAGGAGCTTCGTTCGCGCGCGTTCTCGGTTCGGGCGGCCGAGGCCGAGCTGCTGGAAGCACAGGCCCAGCTCGCGCGTCTTGAGGCGGGCACATGGGGCCCGGACCTCGCCGTTGCCGAGCATGAGCGGGACCTGGCTCGGTCGCAGGCGCAGCAACTCGAGGCCGAGATCGATCGTCTGACCGTGCGTGCTCCCGCCGACGCGACGGTCCTGCGGGTGGACGTCCGCGAGGGCGAATACGTGCAGCCTGGCGATCCCCAGCGCTCACCGATCACGCTCGCCCGCGAGGGCGGCCTCGAAGTGCGCGTGCAGGTTGACGAGGAGGATGCGAGCCGGGTCGAGCCGGGCGCGGTCGCCGAGGGCTTTGTGCGCGGGCGCGAGCGCGCGCGCATCGGGCTTGAGTTTGTCCGGATCGAGCCGCGCGTTGTGCCCAAAGTCTCGACCACGGGTTCGACCACCGAGCGCGTCGATACGCGGGTGCTGTTTGTGGTGTATCGCGTGGTTGGTTCGCCGCCGCGGGTGTACGCGGGTCAGAAGCTCGATGTCTTTATCAAGGCGGGAGCGCAGTGATGCGTGCGCACGTGCTTGGCTGCTGTGGTGTGCTGGCGTTGGTTTCGGGCTGCGCGATCGGGCCTGACCCCGATCAGCGCCCGATCCCCGAGGTGCCCGCGCGGTTCGTTGAAGTCGAGGCCGCGCCCGATGCGGCGGGCGCTCAGGCGCCATCGATCGCGCGGCTGGCCGCGGGTGACGCGACGCTCGCGGCGCTGCTCGGCGCCGGTCTCGCGAAGAACGATGATCTGCGGATCGCGGTCGCACGGGTCGCTGAGGCCCGCGCGCTTCTCGGTGCGGCGGAGGCGGACCTTTTCCCCACGATCGAGTCTTTCGCCGAGGCCGAGCGCCGGAGACAGTCGGGCAACGCCGACGAGCGTGGGGGCGACGGCGTGACCGAGAATCGATTCTCGGTAGGCGTCCAGAGCAGCTGGGAGCTGGACCTCTGGGGGCGCTTGCGCAGCGCGGCCGCCGCCGCAACCTTTGATGCACGCGCCGCAGAAGCATCTCTTCACGATGTGCGGCGCAGCCTCGCCGCAGAGATCGCCGCTGAGTACATCCGCGTTCGCGGGCTCCGCGCGCAGCTTGGGATTGCACAAAGAGGCGTCGTGAACCAGGAGCGGCTGGCGACGATCACGGATGCGCTCGCGCGCGAGGGCGCGGGCACCATCGCAGACGTCCGGCGTGTCGATGCACGGCTCGAGCGGACTCGGGCCGCGATTCCGCCGCTCGAGGCCGCGGTCCGCGTGAGCGTGCATCGGCTCTCGGTCCTGTGCGTGCTTGCGCCGGCCGAGGTCGCCTCGCTGCTCGAGGCGTCGCCCGACGCGATCTCCGTTCCCGAGTCGCTCGCGGCGGGTGTGCCTTCGGATCTCTTGCGAGCGCGGCCCGACATTCTCGCGTCAGAGTTCGAGCTGGCCGCGGCGACCGCGCGCGTAGGCGTCGCGACCGCCGATCTGTTCCCGCGCGTCACGCTTCTGGGCGATTTCGGCGTGGCGTCCGGCGAGATCGGCAAGCTGTTCTCAGGCGACTCCATCGCCTTCGGCGTCGGCCCGTCCGTTCGCTGGCCCATCCTGAACTTCGGGCGCGTGCGCGCTCAGGTGCGGGCGCAGGGCGCGCGCCAGCAAGCCGCCCTCGCGGCCTACGAGCAGGTTGTCCGGCGGGCGGTCGCGGAGGTCGAGTCCGCCCTCGCCGAGCATCGCGGTGCGCTCGGCGAGCGCGCGCGACTCGAGCTCGCGATTGCCTCGGCCATCGAGGCTCAGCGCCTCGCGCAGCTTCGCTACTCCGCGGGCGCCGATCCGCTCATCGCGGTGCTGGATGCCGAGCGTGAGCGACTCGAGATCGAACAGCAGCTCGAGGACTCGCGCACGCGCGTGCTCACCGCGTACGTCGCGATCAGCCGCGCGCTGGCTTCGCCCGTCGCAGGGCCGCGCGTGGCGCAAATGGCCCCGTGACCCGCAGCGCGTGGGCTGGGGGTTTCGACCGGGCTTCAGCGCCCATCGGGCACGCGCGAGCTGCGAACTGGTAAGGTGGCCAGCGAAGCCCGCGCGGCGCGCACGATTTGTCTAAGTCTTGATTTGAACAAGGTCTAGGGCTCCTGTAGAACACCGGCCCGCGTCGTCGTCGTCGGGGTGCGGGCACGGTCTACGTTTGTGCGATTGAGACGGCGCCCCGCGTTCGGCATCCATGCTGGAACACCCTATGGTCCGGCGGGGGCTCCCAGTGACACCCTGTGGGGCTCATTCCGGATACCTCGCTCGCGGCGTGCGCCCTCCGCACGCCCAGGGAACTCAGATCCATGAAGCGTTCGTCGATTGTCGCGCTGGCCACGGTCTTTGGGATCATCGCCCTCGCGGGCGGCGGGCTGGGCGTGTACAAGTACATGCAAATCAAGAATGCCCCGCAGGGCGGCTTCGAGCCTGCCGAGGCGATCGAGGTCGCACAGGCGACGCAGGACACGTGGATTCCGACCGCCGGGCTGTCGGGCACGATCCTCGCGCTGCAGAGCGTCACACTCTCCAACGAAGTCGCGGGCCGGATTGAGCAGGTGCTGTTTGAGTCGGGCGCGATCGTTGAGGCCGGGCAGGTGCTCGTGCGGCTCGAGTCGAGCGTGGAGCGAGCGAACCTCGCGAGCGCGGAGGCGTCGGTGCGGGTCGCCGAGGCCGAGCTGCGAGTGAACGACGCGCGGATCGAGTTGGCCAAGATCACGGTGGCGCGGCTTGGGCCCGCGGTGCAGATGGCCGCGGCCTCGCAGGCGGACCTCGACGCGGCGAACGCCGACCTTGCGCAGTACACCGCCTCGCGCGATCGGCTGCTCGCGGCGATCGATCAGGCCAAGGCTTCGGTGATGCAGGCGCAGACGGCGCTGGCGAAGAAGACGATCGTCGCGCCTTTCCGGGCGCGCGCGGGTTTGCGGAACGTTCACCCGGGTCAGTATCTGTCCGAGGGCACGACCATCGTGGGGCTGCAGGGCGTGGGGGATGAGATCTTCCTGGACTTTGCCGTCCCGCAGGAGCTCTCGCCGCGTGCGAGGCCCGGCATGGTCGTCCGCGCGACCAGCCCGCTCTTCCAGGGCGGCCAGGTGGACATCAAGGTTGTCGCCGTCGACGCCGCCGCGAACCCGAGCACGCGCAACGTCCGCATCCGGGGGCTCGTGCCCAACCCCGACGGCGAGCTGCGCCCAGGGATGTTCGTCGACATCATCGTGCCCGTGACGGACCCGACGACGGTCACGATGGTGCCCGCCTCGGCCGTCCGGCGCGCAAGCTACGGCGACCACGTGTTCATCATCGGCCCGAGCACTAACCCGGCCGACAAGCCCGGCACGCTGCGAGCGCAGCAGCGGTTCATCAAGCTCGGCATCGCGCCCGACCCATCGCGCTGGGTCGTGACCGAGGGGCTCAAGCCGGGTGAACAGGTCGCGACGACAGGCTCGTTCAAGCTGCGCGACGGCGCGCTGGTGATGGTCGGCCCGCCCGCGGGCCAACAGAGTGGCCCAGCGGCCGGCCAGGCCGCGGCGAAGTGAAGCGCGTCCTTGGGGATGCGGTAGGGTGGCGGTGGGGTGGCGCTGGTGAGTTGTGCGAAGGGTTTGAGCATCGCGGCGCGCAGGCCGTGTGAATGAGGTCCGCATGAAGTCGCTGACTGACATCTTCATCCGCAAGCCCGTGCTCGCGGTGGTGATCAACCTGATCATCCTCGCGGTGGGCTGGCGCGCGATCGATGCGCTGCCGATCCGCCAGTATCCGCGGATCGAGTCGACGAGCCTGGTGATCACCACCGCGTACATCGGCGCCAGCGCCGAGACCATCCGCGGGTTCATCACGACGCCCATCGAGCGCGTCGTCTCGCAGATCGACGGCATCGACTATGTCGAGTCCTCGTCGACGGCGGGCCTCTCGACGATCACCGTGCGTCTACGCCTGAACCACGACTCCAACGCGGCGCTCGCCGAAGTGTCCGCGCGGCTGAACCAGGTGCGCTCGGAGCTGCCCAGCGAGGCCGAGAGCCCGTCGATCGAGATCCAGCGCGCGGACCGGCCTTTCGCGACGTTCTATCTGTCGGTCTCGAGCAACAACCTGGACCTCTCGCAGCTCACCGAGTATCTCTCGCGTGAGGTTCAGCCCGAGCTTTCGACGCTGCCCGGCGTGCAGCGCGTGGGCATCGAGGGTGCGCGCAACCTCGCGATGCGCATCTGGCTTGATCCCGACAAGATGTCCGCGCTCGATCTGACGCCGCTCGAGGTGCAGCAGGCGCTGCTGCGCAACAACTATCTTGCGGCCGTTGGGCGCACCCGCACCGACAGCACCCAGATCGACCTGCTCACCGACACCGACCTGCGCTCGGTCGAGGAGTTCGACTCGATGATCGTCCGCCAGGTCGACGGCTCGACCGTCCGTCTGCGCGACATCGCCCGCGTCGAACTGGGCTCCGAGGAAGCGATCGCCCAGGCGGGGTTCAACGGCGAGCCGGCCGTGTATCTCTCGATCTGGCCCCTGCCCAGCGCCAACGAGATTGAAGTCGGCGACGCGCTGCTCAAGGCGATGGACCAGATCCGTCCGACGCTGCCCGGCGGCGTGGACCTGCGGATCGCCTACGACGGCACGTACTACATGCGCAACGCGCTCAAGGAGATCGTCAAGACGCTGATCGAGACGGTCGTGATCGTGGGCATCGTGGTGTTCCTGTTCATGGGCTCGATCCGCACGGTGCTTGTGCCGCTGGTCGCGATCCCGATCTCGCTCGTCGGTGCGTGCATCGCGATGCTTGTGCTGGGCTTCTCGCTGAACCTGCTCACGATCCTCGCGATCGTGCTCGCGGTGGGTCTGGTCGTCGACGACGCGATCGTGATGGTCGAGAACGTCGAGCGGCATGTGCGCGAGGGGCTGGGCCGCGTGGAGGCGGCGCTGCTCGCCGGGCGAGAACTCGCCTCGCCCGTGATTTCGATGACGATCACGCTGGCTGCCGTGTATGCGCCGATCGGCTTTCAGGCGGGCCTCACGGGCGTGCTCTTCCGCGAGTTCGCCTTCGCGCTCGCCTCGGCGGTGATCGTGTCGGGCGTGGTCGCGCTGACGCTCAGCCCGGTGATGAGCTCGGCGCTGGTCAAGGCGCACGGCGCCGAATCGCGCTTTGCCGCGATGATCAACCGGCACTTTGACCGCCTTCGAGCGCTGTACGCTCGGACGCTGGATGCGACGTTGCCCCTGCGCTGGTCGATGACGCTCGCGGCGCTCGTGATCGCGGTGGGCGCCGCGCCTCTGTACATGATGTCCGCCAAGGAGCTGGCGCCCACCGAGGACGAGGGCGGCGTGTTCTTCTTCGTGAGTGCCGCGCCCGAGAGCAGCCTCAACGGCACGCAGATCGGCGCGACGGAGGTGGCTCGCGCGCTCAGGCCCATCAAGGAAGCCGACTTCGTCTGGTCGGTCACGATGATGGGCAACGGCTTCGGCGGCATGCAGACCGTCAAGTGGGACCAGCGCGAGCGCACCACCGCCGAGATTCAGCAGGAAGCCTTCGGGCGCGTCTCGCAGATCTCGGGCGTCCGCGCGTTCCCGCAGCTCCCGCCGCCGCTGCCAGGTGCGGGCCAGTTCGACGTCGAGCTCATCGTCACGAGCAACGACTCCGCCGAGCGCATGGCCGAGGTCGCGGGCCAGCTTGTCGGCGCGGCCTTCGGCAGCGGCAAGTTCCTCTACGCCGACACCGACCTCAAGATCGACCTTCCCCAGGCCCGCATCGTCATCGACCGTCAGCGCGTCGCGGATCTGGGCCTGGACCTCGCGAGCGTCGCGCAGGACCTGGGCATCCTGCTCGGAGGCGGCTACGTCAACCGCTTCAACCTCGACGGGCGCAGCTACAAGGTCATCCCGCAGGTGGGCGACAAGGACCGCCTCACGCCCGAGCAGATCCTCTCGATGAAGATGCGGGTGCCCTCGGGCGGGCTGGTGCTGGTGGGCTCGTTCGTCAAGATCGAGACCTACGCCGCGCCGCGCACGCTCAACCGCTTCCAGCAGCGCAACAGCTTCAAGGTCTACGGCGGCGTCGCGCCGGGCGTGACCAAGGAGCAGGCGCTGACGGCGCTCGAGAACGCGGCAAAGCAGATCATCCCGCCGGGCTACTCGCTCGACTACGCGGGCGAGAGCCGCCAGATCCGCAAGGAAGGCTCAACGCTCGCGATGACGCTGGGCTTTGCGCTCGGGCTGATCTATCTCGTGCTCGCGGCGCAGTTCGGCTCGTTCCGCGACCCGCTCATCGTGCTGCTGGGCTCGGTGCCGCTGGCGATTACGGGCGCGCTGATCTTCACGTTCATCGGGCTGACAACGGTCAACATCTATTCACAGGTCGGGCTCATCACGCTGGTCGGGCTGGTCGCGAAGAACGGCATCCTGATCGTCGAGTTTGCCAACCACCTGCGAGAGCAGGGCATGTCGAAGCTCGACGCGTGCAAGACGGCCGCGTCGACCCGACTGCGCCCGATCCTGATGACCTCCGCCGCGACGGTCTGCGGTCACTTCCCGCTGGTGCTGGTGACGGGCGCGGGCGCCGAGGCGCGCAACTCGATCGGTATCATCCTCGTCGCGGGCATGATCATCTCGACCGCGTTCACGCTTTTCGTTGTGCCCTCGATTTACATGCTCCTCGCGGGTGAGCACCAGGCCAAGCCTGCGCCCGAGGGCCAGGGCGGCGCGCCCGCGGCGGGCCATGCGCATCAACCAGCGGTGGCTTGAGTGCATCAGCGCGGCGCGGAGAGCCCGCGGACTTCCGCGGCCGCGGCCTCGCGCCAGAGCCGTTCGATCGCCGCGAGCGTCCGCGCCTGAGGCCCGTCGATAACCACGCGCTCGGCGCGGGTGCGGAGCATCGTCGCGCGCTCCGACTCGCCGCCACTCTCGCGGTGCTCGAGGCACCGTGCGATCAGCCACGCCGGGCCCGCATCTCCTGCCGTGAGCCGCGCCTCGGCCGCGTCCAGCAGTGCCGGCTCACGCAGCCACGCCCGATCGGGCGGGGGCGCCCAGTTCAGCATCTCGCCCACGATCGCGCGGAGCATCGACTCGTGCTCCAACCCCGCGGCAACTTCGGCAAAGCGCCAGGCCCGAGCCGGGTTCAGTAGCCCTGTCCGCACCGCGCGCTGCGTCAGGCTCATCAGCCTCGCCCACGCCCCGGCGCGAGCTTCCAGCGACGCGGTTTCGCGCAGCGCGCCCGCCTCGGCCTCAACCGCGAGACTCAAGAGCACGCCCTCGAGCGCCGAGCGCGACGCGGTATGCTCGTGCTGTCGCAACCACGCCGCCGCGGCCCGGAACTGGCGCTGCGACAGCAACTCCGAGGCCCGTTGCGCCACCGTGACCGGGCCGCGCGAAAGCTCCGCGTCGCTCGTGTCTGCGGGCGTGAGCGAACCGGCGAGGCTCCGCAGCGGTTCGGGCAGATCCCGCGAGGTGGGCGCACCGACAAGCGTCTCAAGCTCCGCGAGCGACCGCGACCATGCCGCGAGGATCTCGCCCCGCTCGCCCGGATTGAGAGAGTCGCGCTCGTCGGCACGGTCGGCGAGCAGCGCGAGCACCAGAGCCCGCGCCTCGCCCGCGCGGCGGTCGCGCGCGGACATCCCAACCAGCACGTCCAGGTCCGCGCGAGCCTGCTCTGTGCGCCACTGCGTCAGCGACAGCCGGACACGAGTCCAGCGTGCCCGGCGGTGCAGCGGATCCGACGCGAGCACCCGGTCGAGCAGCGCCGAGGCTTCTGCGACGTCGCGTGCCTGCAGCGCCTCGGCGTACGCGCGATCGGCCGGGCTCAGGTCTGCGCGGGCGAGTGCCGCGCGGGCCCACTCGGCGCTCGGACGGCCGCGGCTCACGATCGGCGCGAGCGCGGGCTCCGCGCGCCAGAGCGCGCACGCCCCGGCGAGCTCGGGCCGCGTCGATTCCAGTTCGGTCAGCGCGCGTTCGAGTGCCGCAGGCTCCAGCGCCGCGGTCGCCTCGAGGCCCAGCAGCACGAGGTCGTTGGTCAGGGCCTTGCGTGATTCGGCCCAGGACGCGAGCGTATCGCGCACCTTGGTCCAGTCGCCCTCGCGTCCCGCGCTGCGGGCCTTGGCCTGCTGAGTTTCGTACATCGCAAAGTCTGCGCGCGCCCGCTCGGCCTGCATCTCCGCCTGCACCTGCGCCTCACGCACCTGCCGCTCGACGCTCGCGGTGATCCACCAGCCTGCGCCGACGACGCCGGCCGCGAGCGCGACACCCGCGGCGATCGTCCATTCACGGTGCTTGCGCATCCACCTCAGCGCGCGATACGTCGCGCCGACGGGCCTCGCGGTGATCGGCTCGTCGCGCAAGTATCGGCCCACATCTGCCGAGAGTTCCGACGCGGTCTGGTAGCGCCTCGCGCGGTCTTTCTCCATCGCCTTGGCGACGATCGTCTCAACGTCGCCGCGGAACATCTCGGAG
The DNA here is from genome assembly GCA_033763435.1 of Planctomycetota bacterium. Lineage (GTDB taxonomy): Bacteria > Planctomycetota > Phycisphaerae > Phycisphaerales > UBA1924 > JANRKN01. The sequence goes on along the minus strand of JANRKN010000007.1, from coordinate 35,890 downwards.
ACCGCGCCCAGGCGCCTTGGCTCTTCCTCGCGGATGGTGCGGATCGCCTCATGCAGCAGCTTCGAGCGAACCTCGTAGGGCATCGAGCCCGAGAGGCCCTCGTACATCATCACACCGATCGAGTACACGTCGCTGCGGACGTCGAGCTCGGCGGGGTCGCCCCCGGCCTGCTCGGGGCTCATGTACGCGAGTGTGCCCACGAGCTGCCCGATGCTTGTCGCCAGTTCCTCACCTCGCCCGGCCCCGGGAGCGCGGATCGAGCCCTCGTCGCTGAGGCGCGCGACGCCGAAGTCGAGAATCTTGGGCTGGCCCGTGCGGGTGACGAGGATGTTGCCGGGCTTGAGATCGCGGTGAATCACCCCGCGGGCGTGCGCGTGCTGCACGGCATCGCAGACGCGCGCGAGAATCTCGAGTCTTTCGCGGATGCTCAGGCGGTTCTCGCGGAAGAACGTCGTGAGCGGGCGCCCGTCGACATACTCCATCGCCAGGAACGGCTGGTGCGTGGGTCCGTCGCCCGCTTCGTCGTTCCCGCGCGCGAGCCAGCCCGCCTCGTAGACGCGCGCGATTCCCGGATCGTCGAGCCGGCCCAGCAGCTCCGCTTCGAGCTCGAAGCGCTTGAGCGTCGCGAGCGAGACCACCGCGTGCTTGACGACCTTCAGCGCGACGCGCCGCTTGGTGCCGTGCTGCTCGGCCTCGTACACCACGCCCATCGCGCCTTCGCCGATGATCCGCCGGATGGCGTATCGCCCCAGACGTTTGGGAACCGCGGGCTTTCGGAGCGTCGGCTTGCGCGCGGGCTCGGGCGCGCGATCGGGCATCGCCGTCGGCGCGTCGCTCAGATCGTGCTCGCCCCGGGGCTCGGTGTTCGGCTCTGCGCCCGCGTGCTCGGGCGCGTCGGGAGGGATCGCGGCCCCGCCCGCGTCGGGCGAACGCGGGTTGCCCACGCCCGCGTCAAAGAACGCCGCGCTGTCGCCCGGCCCAGGCTGGCCCGGACGAGTCCCATCGCCGGGGTTCTCCGCGTTCGTGCCCATCGCTGCGCTCGCCGGGCCAGAGTCACTCGGCCTTGCCGGACTTCATCTGCCGATAGCGTTCGCGGTACTTCTCCGCGAGCACGCTCTGCTTGTTCTCAAGGTCGATCGCGCGCCCGTCGATGAACGCGCGCGTCACCCGCGAGCGCACTTCCAGGGGCGACCCAGTCGTCACGATCAGCGTTGCACTCTTGCCGGCCTCCAGCGAGCCGTAACGCCCCGCGACGCCCAGAATCTCCGCGGCGCTCAGCGTGATCGCGCGCACCGCGGCATCCTCGCCCAGCCCGTAGTTCGCCGCGAGCCCCGCGCTGTGCCCGAGGTTGCGCTCGTGCGCGGTCTCCTCGCCCGAGGCGATACAGAAGCGGATCCCCGCCTTGGCCAGGCGCGCGGGGAGCGTGAACGCCTCGTCGTACGCCTCGTCTTCTCGGCGGGGCATCCGATGCGCGCCCATCACGATCACGGGCACGTCGTGCTTCTTCAGCAGCTCAGCGCACAACTCAGCCTCGGTACCGCCCACGATCACCGGGCGAAGGCCTTTGCCCGTCGCCCACGCGACCGAGGCCGCGATCTGGTCCGCGTCGTTGGCGGAGATGAACACCGGGCGCTGCGTCCGCGCGGGCTTGCCGTCCTGAGCCTTTCCATCTTGGCCCGCGCCGGGCACATCGAACGCGCCGACGGGGAACACGCTCCGCATTGCTTCAAAGCGCAGGTCCGTCGGGCCGGTCGCGCCCTGCGCGCGGGCGCGCAGGTACGTCTCGGCCTCATCAAACGTCCGCGTAATGCGCTCGGTCGCCTCGCGCGCCCGGCGCATCTGTTCCTCGGCCGGGGTCTGCATCCACCACGCGCGGACCGGGCGCACAATCGGCCAGTTCACCACCAGCCCCGCGTCGGGCTCGACCGTCATCTCTTCCCATGTCCAGCCGTCGAGGCGGATCACGCTCGCCCGGCCCGAGATGCTGCCGCCGGTGGGCCAAGAACCCACGAGCAGCACGCCGCCGGTGCGCGTGACGGGGAGCAACGTCGAGTCCGGGTTGACCGCGGGCGCTGCGCGGACTTCCGGCGTCAGGCCACCGACCTCGGCAAAGTCGCGCGTCGGGCGCAGGCTCTCGATCTCGGTCAGGCCCAGTTGCGTCGAGGCGCCGATGAGCCCCGGGTACACGTGCAGCCCCGTTGCGTCGATGCGCTCCGGGCCGGGCGAGGCCCAGCGGACGGTCGCTTCAAACTTGGCAAACTCCTCGGCGGAGGCGACGCGGTCGATGATGCCGTCGACGAAGTAGACCACGCCGTTCGGGATCGCGGGGCCCGAGACGGGGTGGACCGTCGCGCCCGAGATGATGATGGGCCGGGATTGCGCGGGGGCCTTGACGCCCAGGTCCTGCGCGAGCGCGGGCGAGGCGAGCGCAGCAACCGCGAGCGCCAGCGCGCCGAGGAAACGCGCGGGCGAACGACGGCAAAGGCGAGGCTGAGTGTTCGTGCTGTTCATGGGAGATGAGGTGTTGGTGGGTGAATGGTGCGAGCGGTGGGGAATGCTGGACCGTGGCAGGGGAGCGAAGTTTCTTCCGTTTCAGTTCTGTCCGACGAACACGGCGATCTCGTCGCAGCCGCAGACACCCCGGCGGTGCGTGTCGGGATCCTGCCCGCGGCGCATCATGTCGAGGTAGTGCGCTTCGAGCGCCTGCTGGCGGATGCGCTCCATCAGCGTGCCGCCCGCGCGAAGTTCATCCTGCGGCGGAGCGGTGGGGGGCTGATCGGTCTGCTGCCGGGGTCGGCGTCCGCGCGGGCGATCGCCCGTCGGTGTGCCGCCCGAGCTACCGGCGCCCGCTTTGCTCTTTTCCGAGACAAGCTTCTGGATGATGCGCTCGCGCTCGCGGGCGATGTTCGCACGGGCCGCGGCGTCCTTCTCGAGGCTGAAGCGCTCGACGCCGTCGATAATCGTCCGCTCGCACCGGCTCATGACGCTCATCGGATGGCCCGACCAGACCGCAACGTCGCCGTCCTTGCCGACCTCCAGCGAGCCCACGAGCGTCTCAACGCCCAGCTGAATCGCCGGGTTGATCGTCACAAACTTCCAGGCTTCGGTCTCGGGCAGGTCGTTGCCATACTTCACGGCCTTCGCGGCCTCGAGGTTCATCCGGCGCGCGAGCTCGTCCGAGTCGGAGTTGTACGAAACCACGACGCCCTGCTCCCACATGATGGGGCCGGCCTGGGGCACCGCGTCCTGCACCTCGACCTTGAACGCCCACCAGTCGCTGAACGCCGAGGCGCCCCGAGCGGACTCGCGCACGGCATCGGCGACCTTGTACCCCTCGAGGATGTGCTGATAGCTGCCCAGCTTGAAGCCCAGCTGCTTGCTCAGGCGCGCGAGCATCAGGATCTCGTCCTGACGATACGAGTGGCAGTGGATCAACCGTTCGCCCGCGAGGATCTCGGCCAGCGCCTCGAGCTGCAGGTTGCGCCGGGGCGCGGGGCCCGAGGGGGTTTCACGCCACTTGGCCCACTCGGCCGCGTACTCGCGTGCCTGGGTGAAGCGATCGAGGATGAACGTCTCCACGCCCATGCGCGTTTGCGGATAGCGCGTGGTGAAGCGGTCGCCCCAGTTGCTCTGCTTGACGTTCTCACCGAGCGCGAACTTGATGCCCGGGAAGGCCGTGCTCTTGCGAGCGCCGGGCACGAACGGGTTGTCGTCGCTGTAGGCGTCGGGCCCGGTGAGGTGCATGTCGTCGGGCCTCGCGGCGCCCCAGCGCAGCTTGTTGAGCGCGTTCTGCCCGCCGATCGGGTTGGCCGAACCGTGCAGGTTGTTGACGCTGGTGATGCCGCCCGCGAGCTGGCGATACCAGTTGATCGCGTCGGGGTCCGTGACATCTTGGATGCGCACCTCGGCCGTCGCGGCGTGCGAGCCCTCGTTCACGCCGCGGGAGATGCCCGTGTGCGAGTGGGCGTCGATGATGCCGGCCGTGACGTGCTTGCCCGTCGCGTCGATCGTTCGCACGCCCGCGGGGATGGTCACGTTCGTTCCTACGGCCGCGACCCTGCCGTCGACGATCAGCACCGTGCCGCGCTCGATGATCTCGCCCTTGGCGTTGCTCGTCCAGACCGTCGCGTTGGTGAGCGCGACGCTGCCCCGCAGCGGCATCGGCTCGGTCACGGCATACGGCCCGAAGGGCAGGCCCAGCGTCTCGGGGATCGAGGCGACCTCGATCAACTCCGCGTCGTCATCGCCCGGCTCTTCGCCCGGTGCGGCGATCCTCGCGGCCTTGAAGGCACGCGCCGTGCCATCGGGCGTCGTCAGCGTTCCCACGAGCAGGTTGTTCAGCCGGCGCGCTGTGACGCTCACGACGCCGGTGCCGCCCGCGGGCGCGGAATCGACGCGGTACGCGAGGCTCGCGGGCTCGATCTTCACGTCCGTCGCGGCGACCTCAACGTCCTTGCCTTCGTGCTTGGCCTTGAGCGTGACCGCGCCGTCCGCAACGACGATGTGCGTGAGCGTCGACGCCAGGTCCGCGCGGTCGTCGATCGTCGTGATGCGCCACGTGCCGAGCATCGACGCGGGCATCGCGTCCTCGGCGGTCTTCTTCTTGTCCTTATCGTCCTTGCTCTGGTCATCCTTCTTGGCGTCGGCGGCTGCGGCGTCCTGCGCCTTCTTGACAGCCTTCCACGCAAAGCGCGAGCCGTCGGCGCGAAGGCCCGTGCCCAGCAGCAGCGCGTTCTCGCGCACCGAGTCGCCCTCGCGAAGGTCCTGCAGCACGCCGGTGAGCGTGAAGACGCCCTTGCCGCCGTCGTTCGGCCCCGTGAACTCGTCGTGCGTGAAGACGAAATCGATCCGGCCGTCATCCACGCGGACGTTGCGAGCCTTCACTGACGGATGCTTGGGCTTGCTCTCCGGCTTGGCTTCGGGCTTGTTCTCGGGCTGGGCCTGATCCGGCTTGGCCTCGTCCTTCTTGGGCTCTTCACCCGCGGGCTCGGCCTTGGACTCGTCGGGCTTGGCGTCTTCCTGCTTGGCCTCGTCCTTCTTGGCCTCGTCCGTTTTCTCGGGGATCGTCCGCGTCGTGTCGCGCAGTGTGATCGCGTTCTCCGCGTCGATCTCCATCTCCACGCCCGGCACATCGCCCAGCGTCAGCGCCCACGTGCCCTCAAGCTTGGTCTTCTCACGCTCGAGCACGTGCTCCACGCCACGGACCCAGATTGCGCGCTTGATGGTCTTCGCGCGGAAGGCCGGCCCGTCGGCGACCAGCATCGTCGCGTCCTTCCCGGGCTCGATCGTGCCCACGCGGTCCTCGACGCCCAGCAGCCGCGCGGGGTTGGTCGTCAGCATGGCCAGCGCCCGCTCTTCGCTCAGGCCGTGGCGCATCGCCTGGCGCAGGTTCGACCAGAACTCGCCCCGGTCGCGCATCTTCGCGGTCGTGAGGCTCACGCGCCCGCGATCGCCTGTTGCCTGCGCGTACGCCTCGTCCACTCGCCGCGGGTTGCTCGGCGCCTGCTCCCACGCCATCAGCTCGCGCAGGTCGATCCGTTCCACGCCGCCGACGCTCGCTACTTCCGGCGTCCGCGGGAAACTCAGCGGCAGCGCGATCGGCATCCCGTCCTCAGCGATCGGCGCCAGGCGCTGATACTCCATGCCCGAGCCGATCACCGCCGCGTTCTTCGCCAGCGCCTCGCCCTGCTCGCGCACCACCTTCCCGATCCGCAGCACGTCGAGGTCATCCGTCGCGCTGAACACCATCCGCGGCGCGCCCGCCAGCTCGTCCAGCGCGTTCTTCGGCCCGCGCTCGAGCCCCGCCTTCCGACGGTCCTCCTGCCAGCGCGCGTCCATCAGCGTCTGACGCATCAGCGCGATCGCGCCCATCAGCGAGCTGGGGTACTGATCGTCCTCTTCGCCCCGGCCCGCCGCGTCGAACGTCACGGCCTGGAAGTTCTTCGACCGCAGCAGGCCCGTCCATGCCGCGCTCTCGTCCGACGGGCGCTTGCCCGTGCTCGCCGCGGCCGACCAGCCTTGGAAGATCCCGCCGCGCGGGACGATGCCCACCGTGCCGAAACCCATCTTGCGGAAAGTCTCGGCCGTGCCCTCGTCCAAGCCTCGCACGCTCGCGGCGTCGCGCTCGGGCGTCACGCGATCGTTCCAGTGCCGGCCCGGTGCGCGGGCGTCTGGCTTGGCGACATCAATCTCAAGCCACGGCTCGACGAACGCCGCGTAAAGATGCTTGCCTGTAAGGTCCACGACCCGCGCGCCTGCCGGGGGCTTCACGTCCGCGCCCACGGCCTCGATTACGCCTTCGCGGATCACCACCGTCGCGCTCTCGATCGTTCGCTCCGGGCTCACGTGCACCGTCGCGCCCGTCAGCGCGATCAGGCCAACCTCGGTTTGACGCACGCCGTTCACCGGCGGCGCGAGCGGGCTCGTGCTCGTCGGCTGCGCACCCAGGGGCGAACTCAGCCCCGCCAGCACGCACGCCGCGAACGCCAGCGCTGATTCAATCCAGGACATCCGAACTCGCACCGAACGTGAAAAACTCTGCATGGGCAAGAGCCTACCGGCCTTCGCGTGGGCGTGCGTTCTCCCCGAGTTTTTCAGGCCCAAGCCGCCGGGCCCACGGGGCTCTATCATGCCCCGGAGCGGAAAGAGGGCCTGCGGATCCTCTTCTCGCCTGCCTTGCACGCGGCATCCCCGACGCGACAGCGCCGGGCACACAGGAATTCACCCATGGCCATCTCCGGCAACGCGGTCGTCGGTCAGTCGGGCGGGCCCACCGCCGTCATCAATGCCTCGCTCGTGGGCGTCGTCGAGGGCTTGCGCAACTTCTCAGGCGTCAAGTCGATCCTCGGCATGCGCCACGGTGTCAACGGGCTCGTCAAGGGTCAGGTCGTCGACCTCACGGGCCTGCCTCAGGAACGGCTCGAGCGGCTCGCGCTTTCGCCCGCCGCGGCGCTGGGTTCCTCGCGCGACAAGCCCGACCCCGCGTACTGCGCCCAGATCCTCCAGAACTGCGAGAAGCTCGACATCCGCTACTTCTTCTATATCGGCGGCAACGACTCGTCGGACACCTGCCGCATCGTCAACGACCTCGCCAAGCAGAAGGGCTATCAGCTCCAGTGCATGCACGTGCCCAAGACGGTCGACAACGACCTGATGGGCAACGACCACACGCCGGGCTATCCCTCGGCCGCGCGCTTTGTCGCCACCGCTTTCCTCGCCGACAACCTCGACAATCGCTCGCTCCCGGGCGTCAAGATCAACGTCGTCATGGGCCGGCACGCCGGGTTCCTCACGGCGGCCTCGGCGCTCGCGCGCCAGATCGACGGCGACGGCCCGCACCTGATCTATCTCCCCGAAGTGCCCTTCGATTCTGAGCGCTTCATCGAGGACGTCGAGAAGGTCTACGTCCAGTACGGGCGCTGCCAGATCGCCGTGAGCGAGGGCATCCAGGACAAGCAGGGCCGCGCCATCGCGACGACGCTGGTCGAGAACCTCGACAAGGACGCGCACGGCAACGTTCAGCTCTCGGGCACGGGCGCGCTGGGCGACGCGCTGGCGGATCTGGTGAAGGACAAGCTGACGCGGCGGATGAACCTGTCCAAGCCGCCGCGGGTCCGCGCCGACACGTTCGGGTATCTGCAGCGCTGCTGGCCCGACGCGTCGCCCGTCGACCGCTTCGAGGCGCGCGAGGCCGGGCGCTTTGCTGCGAGGCTCGTCGCCGAGGGCGCGACCGACGGCTCGGTCGCCATCACCCGCGCACCGGGCAAGCCCTACCGCGCCGAGTTCAAGCGCCAGGAGCTGACCGACGTCGCGGCCAAGACGCGCCACATGCCCGCCGAGTTCATGCTCGGGCACAACAACGTCTCGCCCGCGTTCCTTGACTATCTCCGCCCGCTCGTGGGCGAGATCCTGCCGATGGAACGGATCTGAGTTGCGGGTAGGTCGGCTCTCCGAGCCGACCGCCAAGTGGTCAAGTGGTCAAGTGGTCGAGTGACTGAGTGCCGGAGCGAGTGATGTCGCGCGGCGCAACTCGCCACTGTGCCACTCTGCCACTCTGCCACTTGACCACTTCTGGCCTTACCGCGCCTTGCCGATGGTCTGTTCGGCACGCAGCGATCGGCCCGTGAGGGCGTCGTCGAACTTGACGCGGATCACGAGCGTGCCCGTGCGTGCCGCGGGCTCGAGCGCGGGCGTGAGCGGGATCGAAACCTCGTAGTGCGTCCCCGTGAGGCCCGAGCGGTAGGCCTCGCGAAGCTGCCCGGCGCTGAGCGTCACGCTCCCGAGCGCACGCGGCTGGCCCTTGGCCTCGACCGGCGGCATCAGCGTCGCGTCGGCGCTCAGCGCGCCCACCGCCTGCGTGAAGCGCCCTCGGCCATCGACCGGCTCGACGTACACCACGACCGACGTCGCGGCAACGGTCTCCGCGGCCGACACGCCCGCGGGGGGCTCCAGCCCCGAGAGCGAGCCCACACGCACCTCGGCGATCCGCGGCAGCGCCTCGAGCACGTCCTTGCTCAGCGCCGCCTCGCGCGCGGCATTCGCCTCGCTCAGTTTCGCCTCAAGCTCGCCGATGCGGAGCTTCAGCGCCTGGTTCTGCGTGCGCAGCTCGTCCGCGCTCGCGCGGGCGGCATCGCCCGAGGTCGAGAAATCACTCGTACACGACGCGAGCAAGAGCCCGCACGCCACGCTGATCGTGATCTGCTTCACGCCCGGACTGTACGCGGGAAGGGCCGAACTTTGGGCGCCGCCTCACAACGAAAAGCCCCCGCCTGCGTGGGCGGGGGCTTGGTCATGCTTTCCGAGGTGGTTGGCGCCGAGCGAGCTTACTCGTCGTCGTTGCTCTTGGAGCGGGTGGTCGCGGGCATGCGCTGGAGGACCTGATCGACCAGGCCGTACTCGAGCATCTCGCGGTCATCGAGCCACTTGTTGCGGTCGCAGTCCTTGGCGATCTTGTCGGTGTTCTGGCCGGTCGCGTCGGCGTAGATCTGGTACAGGCGGTCGCGGATGCGGAGCATCTCGCGCGCCTCGATCTCGAGGTCCGTCGCCTGGCCTTCCATGACGCCCCCCAGCAGCGGCTGGTGCATCAGGTTGCGGGCGTTGGTCAGCGTGTAGCGCTTGCCCTTGGTGCCGCTGGTCGCGATGAGGCTGCCCATGGTCGCGGCCTGCCCGATGATGTACGTGCACACGTCGCACTGGATGAACTTCATCGTGTCGATGATGCCCAGCCCCGCCGAGACGCTTCCGCCCGGCGAGTTCACGTACAGGTGGATGTCGTTCTTGGGGTCTTCGTTCGCCAGGAACAGAAGCTGGGCGACGATCAGGTTGGCGATGTCGTCGTTGACAGGCCCGCCCAGGAACACGATGCGGTCCTTGAGCAGGCGCGAGTAGATGTCGTACGCGCGCTCGCCCTTGGCGGACTTTTCGATCACGATCGGGACCAGATAGCCGGACATGTTCAGCTCCAGTGAGCGGGAATTTCAGGGTTCGGTCGTTGACGCGGTCGGCGAAGTCTCGGCGCCGCGCGCTCAGCGCACGCCGGGGATCACGTTCGCGACGCCCTTGGGAGAGTTGTTCAGCACCTCGTCCACCAGCCCGTAGTCGCGGGCCTGCTCGGCGGAGAAGTACTTATCGCGCTCGCTGTCGCGCTGGATGTTCTCAACCGCCTGCCCGGTGCACTCCGACAGCACGCGGTTGAGCTCAGCCTTCATCTTGATGATCTGCTCGGCCTGGATCTTGATGTCCTCGGCCTGACCCGTCACGCCGCCCCAGGGCTGATGGATCATCACCTTTGCGTGAGGCAGGATGAACCGCTTGCCCTTCACGCCCGCCGCGAGCAGCACCGCCGCGCCCGAATAGGCGCGACCGATGCAGTACGTGCTCACGGGCGAGCTCATGAACTTCATCGTGTCGTACAGCGCGAGCGTGTCGTCGACCGCCCCGCCCGGCGAGTTGATGTAGAAGTTGATGTCCTTGCCGCGGCCCTGGTTCTCCAGGTACAGCATCTGCATCATCACCCGCGCGGCCGAGGCGTGGTTGATCTCCCCGATCAGGAAGACCACCCGGTTCTCGAGAAGCAACTCATCGACCGTCATCTCGCGGGTGCGCTGGTAGGTCACGCTCGCTGCCGGCATACCGAAACCTCCTGAACCCCACCCCTCCAAACCCCACCCCTCCAAACCCCACCCGTCTCAACCCCACCCGTCTCAACCCCACCTCGGGGGACCGATCGCGTTCCGATGCGATCCTTTGGATGCAAACGGCACGCCCGCGGCATCGCTGCCGCTCAATTCCCCTCCCTCATATCGGTCCGATCCCCGCCCAAGTTGTCAGAACCCCGTCCGGCGCACCCCAACGGCCCCATCGCTCGGCGGGCGGCGATGAGGCTTCAATGCGGCTGAATCTACGCAACTCGTGATCCGTCAAGCCTTTGAAGCCCGGCGCGTCGATCGGGCTCGTCGAGGGTTCGAATGCCCCGGATTGGGGCCCGGGGCGAGCGCGTGGGCGTCTCCCGGCCTGCCAGCCCGTGCGACCCGCCCGCGGAGATCGTGAGCCGGGCCTGCCGAATCGACAGATCCGCCCAGTCTGGCCGATGGCTTGATCGCGGCACGGGCGCGCAAGGTTCGGGACGCGGTGCCCGAACCCCGGCCCGTTCTCGCATGAGGGGCGTCTGCGGGGGTGTTGGCGGGCTCTCGGGGCCTATCGTCCGTCGTTCTCGCTGCGCAAAGGAACGCACCCGGTGCCGACTGCCGTCATCTCCGACATCCACGCCAACGAAGAAGCGCTCAAGGCGGTGCTCGCCGACATCGATCGTCGCGGCATCACGCAGATCATCTGCCTGGGCGACATCATCGGCTACGGCCCCGATCCTCTCCCGTGCGTCGATCTCGTCCGCAAGCGCTGTCAGTGGTCGCTCATGGGCAACCACGACTTCGGCGTGCTCTACGAGCCGACCAACTTCAACCCGGGTGCCGAGTCTGCCGCTTTCTGGACGCGCGATCAGTTCGACCGCGAGGCCGACGAGAAGCTCCGCAACGAGCGGTACGACTTCCTCGGGCGCCTGCGCGTGCGCGTCGTCGAGAAGCTGGGCGATGTGCCTTTCCCGGTGCTGGCCGTCCACGGTTCGCCCCGTCGGCCGATCAACGAGTACATCTTCCCGGATGATGCGGACGAGTCGCCCGACAAGATGGAGGCGATCTTCGACCGCGTCGAGCGGCTGGCGATCGTCGGGCACACGCACGTGCCGGGCGTGTTCACGTCGGACCCGGACTTCTATCCGCCCGCGGAGCTGGGCGCGGACCGGTGTTACCGGTTCCGCGAGGGCGAGAAGGCGATTATCAATGTGGGGTCGGTGGGCCAGCCGCGCGACCACGACCCGCGCGCCTCGTACGTGATTCTGCACGCCGACCGGGCCGAGTTTGTGCGGCTCGAGTACGACGTCGCGGTCACGGCGCAGCGGATCAAGGCGATCCCGCAGCTCAGCGATTGGCTGGGCGACCGGCTGTTTGATGGGCGCTGAGTCGGGGGAGCGCGAGTCGCGACTCGTCAACGCGCGTCGGATGCGTGAGCTTCGCGCTCGGGCGTTCCATTCTGTGGCTCGCGGCAGCCAATCCGACTCCTCACTCTGCCACTGTGCCACTCAGTCACGCCGCCACTCGACCACGTCGTTGGTCAAGCGAGCTTCCTAACCTAGGGCCCGGGCTCCGCAGGGGTCCGCGAATTGTCCACTTCGAGCGCCGGAGCACCGGCGGAGCAACATGCCCAAGGAAGTCAATCGCCCTCTCCGGATCGTGGTTCCGATCCTTCTGGCGCTGATCGCGATCGGCTCGGCCGTGGCCGTGGCGATCAACACGGGCCGGAGCAACACGGCAGCGACGCCCGCGCCCGCCGGAACGGACACCGTCGCCACGCAGCCGGCGCCCACCGCTCCGCCCGCGACCACTCCGGCAACCACTCCGGCAACCGCGGCCACGCCGACCGCGACGCCAGCGCCGACGTCGCCCCCCGCGACAACCGCCGCGCTGACCCCGCCGTTCACCGCGGTGGTCTTCCCCGCCGACGATGCCGCGGCCCGCAACTTCGCCCCGCTGGGTTCGCGCGACGAGAAGTCGCCCTTCCTGGCAGAGCTTGAGTTCAGCCCCTTCGGCGCGGGCGTGCGCAGTGTGGTGCTCAACCGTCATCGCGAGACCGTTGCGAAGGACTCCGGGCTTGTCACGATCCAGGCCGAGGGCAAGACCTTCGACGGCAAGCAGGTGCTCACGCCCATGTCGGCCCTCGCGGTCGAGATCAACGGCTTTGTCGCGGCGCTCGCGGGCTCGACCGACGCGCCCGTGTGGCGTCAGACCTCTGTCGGCGCGTTCGAGGCCTTTGTGCAGGATGCCGCGGGCAACCGCATCGCGCGCGTGACGCGGACGTATCGCCTCATCGAAGGCTCGTACAACTTCAATCTCGAGCAGCGCCTTGAGAACCTCACCACGACGCCCATGAAGGTGCGCTGGTATCAGGCCGGGCCGGTCGACCTGCCGATGGACTCCAAGGGCTACGGCGGCGACAAGCGTCGGGTGCGCTTTGGCTATCTGCTCTCGCCGCGATCGGACCCGGCTCAGGAGTCGGTGCTCGCCTCGGACTTCCTGATCACGCGGATGGAGGCGCTGGGCAAGCGGGCAGACGGGTCGGGCCCGTACCTGGCTGAGAAGCCCCAATGGCCCAACTCGACCTCGCAGGAAGAGGGCCTGACGCTGGTCTGGTTCGGCATGACCAACCGGTACTTCGGCGTCGCGGTGCACCCGCTGATCCCGGCCGACGGGTCGATCGCCCCGGGCGCCCAGGGCCGAGCGTTCCGCACGATTGAGAAGGTCGACCGCATCGTGCTCGATCAGGGCTTTGACGCCGACGGCAAGAGCCTCGAGACTGTCGCGCTCCGCACGATGTCGCCGATGCTCGAGCTCGCGCCCGGCGCCGCGGCGGACCTTTCGCAGGCCGTGTTCGCCGGGCCCCTCTCCAAGCCCACCATCCGGGCCGACAAGGTCAAGGACGCGCTGAATCTTGAGGGGCTGGTCGTCTACAACTTCGGCGGGCCCTGCGGCCCGTGCACGTTCACGTTCCTGACCAGCCTGCTGATCTGGCTCCTGCGCTCGCTGCACGACTACGTGCTGTTCGACTGGGCGCTGGCCGTCGCGGTGCTCGTCGTGATCGTCCGCGGCGCGCTGCACCCCGTCACGCGCTGGTCGCAGAAGCGCATGACGCGCTTCGGCAAGCGCATGCAGGAGGTCGCGCCCAAGCAGAAGAAGCTGCAGGAGAAGTACAAGGGCGACCCCAAGAAGCTGCAGGAAGAGACCGCCAAGCTCTGGCGCGAAGAGGGCGTCAACCCGCTGGGCTTCCTGGGCTGTATCCCGATGTTCCTGCAGATGCCGATCTGGATCGCGCTCTACGCAACGCTGTACTTTGCGAGCGAGATGCGCCACGAGCCGGCGCTCTTCGGCATCTTCCAGTCGGTGACCGGCGGCGCGTGGAAGTTCCTCGCGGACTTGGCCGAGCCGGACGCGTTCATTTCCTTCGGGCGTGATTTCCACGTGCCGCTGCTGTCGGGGATTCTGGGCCCGATCGGCAGCCTGAACGTGCTGCCGATCGTGCTGGGCTTCGTGTACTACGCGCACCAGAAGTACTTCACGCCGCCCTCGACGGTGCAGCTGACGCCCGAGCAGGAGACGACGCAGAAGATCACCAAGTGGATGATGGTCGTGATGTTCCCGCTGTTCATGTACAACGCGCCCTCGGGCTTGGCGATCTACTTCATCGTGAACTCGACGCTGGGCATCTTCGAGAGCCGGTGGATTCGTCACCTGGTCGACACCGAAGACCAGCAGATGGCGGAGCTTGCGAAGCAGGGCAAGAAGCCGCCGCGCAAGGAGAGCTTCTGGGAGCGGGCGATGCGCCTGGCCGAGGAGCAGAAGAAGGCCAAGGAGTCGATGAACCGCGGGGGCAAGCGGTGAGCCTCGCGCCCGCGCAGGCAGCAGCGTCGGCGGCGGGGGCCGCACCCGCGCGGTATCGCCTGCTCGCGCTCGATCTCGACGGCACGGTGCTTGATCCTTCTGGGCGCGTGCCCGCGGAGAACCGCGAGGCGATCGCGCGCGCCCGCGCGGCGGGCATCACCGTCGTCGTCTGCACCGGGCGCGGGCTGATCGAGTGCCGGCACATTCTTGAGGAACTGGGCCTCACCGAGGCCTGCCCGGGCCAGCAGAAGCTGGGCGGCGCGGCGGCGGTCGTCGCCGGGGGCGCTCTCATCGCCGATGCCGCCTCGGGCCGCACGCTCCACCGGTTCGCGATGCACGCCGACCTCGCCTCCGCGGCAGTGGATCGCGTGCTCTCGGCCGGGCACGCCGCGCTCGTGCTCAAGGACCCGACCGCCGCGGGCTACGACTATCTCTGCGTCACGGGCCCGGACGATCACCCGCTCGACCCCGTCACGCGCTGGTGGTTCGCGTCGATGAACGTCCGCGTCCGCATGGCGCGCACCCTCGCGCACGACGACCACCCCGAGCACACCGTCCGCGTCGGGGCCTGCGGCCTCTCGGGCACGCTCGCGGCGCTCAAGCGCGACCTCGCCGAGCGGTTCAGCGACCGCGCGGTGATCCACGCCTTCCCGGCCGTCGTCGCGCCGGATTCCGCGAAGAAGACCAGCGACGGCCAGACGCTGCACATCCTCGAACTCTTCGACCGCGCGGCGCACAAGTGGTCGGCCGTCACGCAGCTGGCCTCGATGCTGGGCCTCACGCCCGCGCAGATCGCGGCGATCGGCGATGAGATCAACGACGTCACGATGATCGCGGGCGCGGGCCTGGGGATCGCGATGGGCAACGCGATCGCGCCCGTCCGGCAGGCCGCGAGGCGCACCACGCGCTCCAACGCCGAGGCCGGCGTCGCGTACGCCATTGACCGCATCCTCGCCTCGGAGTGGTGACGCCCGTGCAGACGCTCTCGGAGATCCGCGCGCTGCTCGAAGCCCGGGGCCTGGCCCCGCGCAAGCAGCTCGGGCAGAACTTCCTCGTCGACCACAACCTGCTCGCGCGCCTCGTCGATGATGCGGGCGTCAAGGCGGGCGACGCGGTGCTCGAGGTCGGGCCGGGCACGGGCACTCTCACGGAAGAACTGCTCGACCGGGGCGCGCGCGTCGTCGCGTGCGAGCTCGACCGCGGGCTGGCCGCGCTGCTGCGCGAGCGGCTCGCCCCGCGCGATTTCCTGCTCATCGAGGGCGACTGCCTCGAGACCGGCAAGCGCCTGCGCGCCGACGCGCTCGCGGCGTTGCGGGCGCGGGGCCCGACGTTCCGGCTGGTCGCCAACCTTCCCTACGGCGCGGCGACGCCGCTCATGATCGACCTGCTCACCCGCGCGCCCGACTGTCTCTCGCTGCACGTCACCATCCAGCGCGAGGTCGCCGATCGGCTCACCGCCCGGCCCGGCACGCGCGAGTACGGCCCGCTCTCGCTCATCGCCCGCGCGCTCGCCGACGTGCAGCTCGTGGCCAAGCTGCCCCCCGAGTGCTTCTGGCCCAGGCCCGACGTCACGAGCGCGATGGTCAGCCTGCGCCGACTCCCCGCGCCGCACACCGACGACCCGCGGGGCTTTGCCGACTTTGCCAAGGCGATCTTTACCGGACGCCGAAAGCAGCTCGGGGGCGTGGTGCGAGATCTGACGGGCCTGGCCGCGGGCTCGATCCCCTGGCCCGGGGGCATTTCGCCCTCGCAGCGGGCGGAGGAACTGGATCTGGCGGAGATGCTGTCGCTGTTCGGGGCGCTGAGGCCGAACCTTCGCCCGCCGAACGTCGAAGATCTGGACAGCGGCGCTGCGCCGCGGTAGAACGAATGTCGGTGGACCCCGCCCACGACCTGCTCCACGGCGCCCCGCCCGACGCGGACACGCTGGCCCATGCCCTGGCGCCCGCGCTGCGCGATTCGTGCCGGGGGTGCCTGGGTGACATCCGGTGGTTCCGCGCCGCCTGGCAGCGCGGGGGCGCGGCGACGGGCCTGGCAGATTGGTCCGAGTCCGGGCGCGTGACGCCGGTGCTGATCAAGATGCCGCTGGGCCCGGCCGAGCATCGCTGGACCCAGGCGCTCAGCCGGGCGGGCGACCGCGCGCTGCCCACGCCGCGGGTCTTGGCCTCGGGCACGACGCTTGGGCACATCGATCTCTGCTGGGTGGTGATGGAGCGCCTGCCGGGCGGGCCTCTGAGTCAGCGTCTGACCGCGCAGGGGCTGGAGGACATGCTCGCCGCCGCGGCCGACTTTTACCACGCCGCCGCTCGCGTCCGGCCGATCGATCTTCCTCCCCCGCAGCACGACTGGCCCCGGCTGATCCACCGCGCGCGGGAGGCCGTGCGACAGTCGGGCCTGCCCGACGTCCACCGCTGGCGCGATGCGCTCCGTCGGCTCGAGCACGTGTTGCCCGACACGCTCGCGCGCTGGAACGCCCGGCGCGTCTGCGTCTGGTGCCATGGCGATCTGCACCCGGGTAACGCCCTCCATCGCCCTGCGACGCCCGACCTTGACGCGCGCTGCGTGCTCATCGACCTGGCGCTCGTGCATGCCGGTCACTGGGTGGAGGACGCGGTGTACCTCGAGCGGCTGTACTGGGGCAAGCCGGAGATGCTGCACGGGGTCAAGCCCGTGACGGTGCTGGGCCGGCTGATCCGCGACCGCGACCATGCCGCGGGCATCGCGCACGGTCAGGGCCTCGCGGACGACGACTACGGCGCGCTCGCCGACATCCGCCGGGCGCTGGCCGCGGGGGTCGTGCCGCTGGACCTGGACAACGAAGGACACCAGAAGTACACCCACGCGGCGCTGGACGTGCTGGAGAAGGTGCTGCCCCGGCTGCCGCACTAGTTCGAGGCGCTGTCCGCCCCGGCTGGCCCCCCCGCGGCCCGGAATCGACCGGGATCATCACACCCCGCTATCATGGCCCCGCCGATCGGCGTACGGCTGATCGGTCTTTGGTCGGGGGTTGGCGACCGGACATTCAAACCCGCGGATACCGCGAAGGACGGAACCATGGAAGCGTTCGAGAAGCTCAAGAAGCTGGTGGCGGAGGCCGAGGCCGACCTGGTGAAGGCCGAGGGCGGCAACAAAGCGGCGGGCACGCGCGTGCGCGGGCTGATGCAGGAGATCAAGGGCGCCGCGCAGGAGATCCGCGAGAAGATCCTGGAGCTGCGCGACTCGGACAAGCCCGAGCAGAAGTGACCCTCACTCTGCCGACGCCCGCGTGAACGATTCCTCTGCCCCGAGCACAGGTGAACGCATGACCGACGGTGCCGTGCGCTCTCAGGACGCAACCCCCGCCCAGCCCCGTGCCGCGCACGACGGCAAGGGGGATATCCCGTTCCTGTTCGACGTCTCCTCGCTCGACCTGACGCGCGTCGTGCGCACCAAGGCCGACATCGAGAAGTACATCCCGCACCGCGGGGTGATGACGCTGATCGACGAGATCCGCTGGGAATCGCCCGACCTCACGCGCTGCGTCGCGGTCAAGCACATCCGCGACGATGAGTTCTGGGTGCCGGGCCACTTCCCGGGCAAGCCCATGTACCCGGGCGTCTTCATGATCGAGAGCGGCGCCCAGGCGACGTGCTATCTCTACATGATCCGCCAGGAGTCGCCCAAGCTCGTCGCGTTCCTGCGTCTGCACGAGGTCGCGTTCCGGCACATGGTCGTGCCGGGCGACACGCTCTACATCCTCGTCCAGGAACTCAAGATGGGCCGGCGACAGTTCGAGTCGCGCATCCAGGGCATCGTCAACCTCGAGAAGGTCTGCTTCGAGACGACGATCTCCGGCATGTCGATGCCCATGCCCGCAGGCGGCGACACCACGCCCTTTGGCCCTCGCGCATGACCGCCCCCGGCGCGCCCGCACCCTTCACCCTCGCGCCCACCCTGCTCGACAAGGTCTGGGGCGGTGATCGGCTCGCGCGCTTCAACAAGCCCGTCGCGCCCGGCGCACGCGTCGGCGAATCCTGGGAACTCGCCGACATGGCCTCCACCAGCGCCTCGGGCGCCGGCGGCGGGGCCCAGCGATCGCGCATCTCGTCGGGCGCCCTCGCGGGCCTCACGTTGCACGATGCGCTCGAACGCTGGGGCAGCGCGCTTCTGGGCAGCGCGCCGCGCTCGGACGACGGCGGCTTCCCGCTGCTCGTCAAGTTCCTCGACGCGCGCGAGCATCTCTCGGTGCAGGTCCACCCTTCACCCGCGTATGCCGCGGCACACCCGGGCGCGAAACTGAAGACCGAGTGCTGGTACATCCTCGATGCGCTCCCCGGCGCGGTGATCTACAAGGGCCTTAAGCCCGGCGTGAGCCTCGCGCAGCTCCGCGAAGCAATCGTTCGCGGCGAGGTGCCCGCGGTGATGCAGGCCGTGCCAGCGGTCGTGGGCGATTGCCACAATCTGCCCTCGGGCACCGTGCACGCGCTGGGCGCGGGGGTCGTCGCGGCCGAGGTGCAGACGCCCTCGGACACCACGTTCCGCGTGTACGACTGGGAGAAGGAACTCGGCCGAACCGGGCGCGAGATGCACGTGGAGCAAGCCCTCGCGTGCATCCTGCCCGACGCGCCGCCGCCCGCGCGCAGGCTCGGCGAGCGCGAAACGCAGACCGAACTTGTGACGACGCCGTTCTTCCGCGTGTTCGAGCACCGCGTCGCGGGCAGCCTGCGGTTTGACGCGGGGCGCTGCCAGGTCGTGACGGTGCTCGCGGGCGAGGCCGTGCTGCGGTGGGGGAGTGCGGATCGGGGCGGGGGTGGAGAGGAATCGCTCGCGCTGCCGCTCGGTCAGACCGCCGTGATCCCCGCGGCGCTCGCCGCCGAAACCGCCCTCACCGCTCAGAACGCCCGCGTGCTACGCACGCTGGTGGGGTAACTGCTGACGGCTGAAGTCGATGCTCCGCCGTGCGGCTCTCACGCCGGCAGCGGGAACTTCGCGCAGAGCGCCGCGACATCGCCCGCGACGGCCTTGGTGGTCTTCTCGAGTTCGCCGGGCCCGGCGAGCCCTGCCGCGAGCACGCGGTCGATGAGCGCGGCGACGGTCGCCATGTCGCCCTCGCGCAGGCCTCGGGTCGTGAGCGCGGGCGTGCCGAGGCGGATCCCGCTGGTCACGCGCGGCGGCCTCGGGTCATTCGGGATGCCGTTCATGTTCGTGACAATCCCCGCCGACTCCAGCCAGCGCGAGGCATCGAGCCCGGTGAGGTCGGCGTGGCGCGCGCGGAGATCGACGAGCATCAGGTGGTTGTCGGTGCCGCCGGTCGTGATGCGGTAGCCGAGCTTCATGAGCCCCGCCGCGAGCGCCGAGGCGTTCTTGACGATCTGCGCCGTGTACGCGCGATACTCGGGCGTGAGGGCCTCGCCGAACGCGACGGCCTTGGCGGCGATGATGTGCATCAGGGGCCCGCCCTGCGCGCCCGGGAACACGGCCTTGTCGATCTTCTTGGCGAGCTCTTCGTCGTCGGTCAGGATCACGCCGCCGCGCGGCCCGCGCAGGCTCTTGTGCGTCGTGCTCGTCACCACGTGCGCGTGCGGGTGAACAGGCGGGTGAGCGCCGCCGGCGATCAGCCCCGAGATGTGCGCAACGTCGGCGACCAGCAGCGCGCCGACCTCGTCGGCGATCGCGCGGAACTTGGCAAAGTCGATCACGCGCGGGTAGGCCGAGTAGCCGCACATCAGCACCTTCGGGCGGTGCTCCTTGCACACGGCGCGGACGGCGTCGTAGTCGATGCGCTCAAACTCGGGGTGGTCGGCGCTGTAGTGCAGCGGGTAGTGCACGGGCTTGAAGAACTTGCCCGAGAAGTTGAGCTTCATGCCGTGCGACAGGTGCCCGCCGTCCTTGAGCAGCAGCGAGGCGAAAGTGTCGCCCGGCTCCATGAGCGCCTGGAACACGGCCTGATTGGCCTGCGCGCCTGAGTGGGGCTGCACGTTCGCGAAGCGATAGCCGAAGAGCTTGCACAGGCGCTGCTGGGCGATGCGCTCGACCTCGTCGTGATGCACGCACCCGCCGTAGTACCGCGCGCCCGGATACCCCTCGGCGTACTTGTTGGTCAGGCACGAGCCCGCGGCGGCCATCACGGCCTCGGAGGCGTGGTTCTCGCTCGCGATCAGTTCCAACGTCGTCGCCTGCCGGTGCGCTTCTTTCGCGACCAGCGCGCCGATCTCCGGGTCGCGCGACTGCAGCACCTTCATCCCAGCCTGAACAAACGCGGTATCAGCCATGCTGTAAGCGTAGCCCGGCCCGCGGGAATCACGCTACCGGCTGAGCATGAACAGCACCTCTTCGAGCCGGCTCTGGACAAGCGCGGCCAGGAGCGCGATCAGCGCCAGGGTCAGATAAATCAGCCACGCGTCGCGGAGCTTCCACGAGCGGACGATGACGACCCACCACCAGAGCCCGATCCAGGCCAGCAGCAACGCGCCGGCCCACGCGGGCGCGACATCGCCCAGGCGCATGGGCGGCGCCGGGGCGGTCCAGGTCCAGACCTGCCCGCTCGCTTCCACGCGCTGGGCAACGAGCATCTGCTCGAACGCGAGGTACGACCCGATGAGATTGCGCCCGAGCCTGAAGAGCACCAGCGGCACGAGCCAGAGCACGCCCTAGAGCGCCGCGCGGGTCAGGTGCTGCCAGCGCACTTTCGCGGCCTCGCGCGTGAAGGGCAGCAGCACGAGCACGAGCGGGAACGCGACGGAGATGGTCATCGCCGCCGGGACGTACCAGAGCCAGCCATCGTTGTGCCAGACCCAGAACCGCGGCCCGCGCCATGCCGCGCTGAGCCCGCCGACCGGGAACGAGAAGTAGGAGACGTAGTCGAGGAATCCGGGCTGCCACTGCGTGGGCGCGTTGGGCTGGGCGTAGAGCAGGTGCGTGCGGGCGATGCCCAGCGCCGACGCGGCCAGGTGCGCGGGCACGAGCAGCAGCGCGATGAGCCATGCCGCGCGGCTCAGTCGCACCCGGTGATCCAGCGTGACCCACGCCCAGAACGCGAAGGGCCACGCGAGCCGCGCCGCCGTGACGGCCAGGGGCTTCAGGCCCGTGCGGTGCTCGAAGAACATCGGGCGGTCGTTGCGCTCGGGGCGGAAGACGTCGGCCCACTGAAAGTCATGCCCGCATTCGGGGCACTTGCCCTCGAGCGGGCACGTCTCGGCCCAGTCGGCCGCGGCGCCCGACTGGTCGTAGCCGCAGCGCGGGCAGAGGGGCGTCACGGGCTTTGCGAGCGCGTCGGTCACAAGGCCCAGTGTAACAGCTCAGTGTCGATGTCCGTCACGATCACGATCATCGCCCCGAGCGCTCCGGCGAGCGCCACGAGTCCACGCTCGTGCCACGCGAGCCCGATCTGCAGCCCGACGACCAGCGCGCGATCCCACCACCAGATCACCCACGCGACGCAGGCCCACGCGAGCCAGGCCTGCGCCCCGAATGCCAGATGCACGAGCCGCAGGCCACGCGGATACACGCCCGGCGCGGTGAGCGCATCCAACGCCCACGCGAGCATGTGCAGCGGCACCGAGGCCAGCGCCAGCGCGCCGATCCAGCCGATGCCGAACACCGCGATGCGCGCCAGATGCGCGTCTCGCACCCGCGCGGCACGCCATGAGCCGTCGAGCACGCCCATCATCAGTGCCAGCGTCGCATTAGCCGTGAGCGGCGGAACGATGAACCACCAGTCGCGCACCGTCGGCCACCACGCCGACCACGACCACGGGCTCGCCTGACTCGTGTTGGGCCCGCCCCACGTCGCGATCGGCCAGGTCCAACGGTTGAGAAGCCACTCCCAGACCTTCGCGTCCGACCACCACGCCCGGCCCGTGCTCATCTGCGTCACGTCCTGCGCCGTCATCGCGAGGCTGATCAGCACCCACGGCACGAGCAGCACCGCCGCGAGCCACACCCACCATCTGCGCGGCACGATCCGATACTCCACCTTCACCCGTCGCCAGAACACGCCGGGCCACAGGCACCACGCCATCGTCCGCCACGCGGCGAGGAACACGCGCTTCTCAACGTGCTCGACGAATCCGCGCGCTTCGCGCTCGAAGGGAAACAGCGCCGAGCGCCATTCAAACTCAAGCCCGCACTCAGCGCACGTGCCCCGGCCGAGGTCCGCGGGTCCGAGCGCCGCCGCTGCGCGCGTGGATTCGTCCTTGGTCGCCCACAGGCCCGATTGGTCGTAGCCGCAGCGCGGGCAGAGCGTAACGGTGGCCGGGATGGCCGCACTCGGGCTCGGCGCGGTTGGGAGACTCGTGGCGCTCACGCCTCGGAGCTTACCCGCCCCAGCCGCCCATCCGCGGCATCTCGCGGTTCCTCGCCCGCCCGAGCACATAAGCCAGCAGCACGCCCCCGAGCACCACCATCAGCGCGCTGAGCCACTGCCCGCGCGAGAGGCCCAGCACCCGCTGAAGCTGCAGGTGCGCGTCGGGCAGGCGGTAAAACTCGGTCAGGATCCGAAGCAGGCCGTACACAATCAGGAACCACGCGCTCACCACGCCCGGCAGGCGGGGCGCGCGCCAGATGAGCCACAGCACCGCCGCGAGCACCAGCCCCTCAGCCGCGGCCTGGTACAGCTGGCTCGGGTGACGCGTCGCGAGCAGGGGAGCGACCTCCGCCGCGAGTTTCTGGCCCTGCGCGGTCCCGCTCTGGATCGACGCGATCATGCGCGCGACGCCCGTTCGGAAAAACTCGGCATACGGCACCGACGCCTCGCTGGGCAGGCGGAAGCGTTCGAGGATGGTCGCGAGCCGCGCGGTCTGCTCGGCGCTGAGCCGGGGCGCGTGCCCGTCGATGAGTTCCTGCGGGAACTTGACGCCCCAGGCCGGTCCCTGCTCGCCCGGCGCGGCGATCACGCGCCCGAGCAGCTCGCCGTTGATGAAGTTGGCCAAGCGCCCGAAGAACAGCCCCGCGGGCGCGACCGCGGCGAGGCAGTCTCCCACATGCCACATGGGCACGCGCCCGACGCGCCGGCCCATTTCGTCCTGCGCTCCGCGGGCGATCATCCACGCCGCGATGACGACGCCGATCATCCCCCCGTGGCTGGCCATGCCGCCGCGCGTGAGCTGCAGCACGCCCCAGAAGGGAAACTGCGCAGAGAAATCCAGGAGCAGCGCGGGCTGGTAGAAGAAGACATAGCCCAAGCGCCCGCCGACGATCACGCCGAGCATCACGGCGATCATCAGGTCGCCCACGCGCTCAACGCTCAGGCCGATGCGTCCGCGCGCCGCGAGCCATCGCAGCACGATCCATCCGACCAGAAACCCCAGGCCATAGCTCAGCCCGTACCAGCGGATGCCGAAGTCGCCGCTGAAGCGCAGCGCGAAGGGCGAAAGGTCATGCACCCACTGCCCCAGTGTCTGGGCGAGCATCGCGTTCACGGCCTCACCGCCTTGGATCTCGTCTGCGCCAGCGCGCCCGCCGGCACGCCGAAGAATCGCTCCGTCGTTTCGTTGAGCCTCGCCTCGAGCGTGGGCGTGTCGACGCCCAGGCACTGCGCGAGCGTGCGCGCGGTGAGCGAGGCCATCCAAGGCTTGCAGGGCCGGGCGGATCGGTGGGGCTCGGGGGGCAGGAAAGGCCCATCGGTCTCGACCTGCACGCGATCGATCGGGCACATCGCCGCGGCCTCGCGCACCGCGCCCGCGTTCTTGTACGTCAGCACGCCCGTGAAGCTCACGAGCGCGCCCAAGTCGAGCACCATCCGCATCTCCGCAGGCCCGCCCGTGAAGCAGTGAAAGATGAACCCGTCGCCGGGCAGGCCCGAGGCACGCAGGATCGGGATCAAGTCCGCGAACGCCTCCCGGCAGTGGAGGATCACGGGCTTGACGACCCCCGCGCGCCGGGCGCGCACGATCGTCGCAAGCTGCTCTTCCAGCACCTTGAGCTGGATCGCCTGCGCGGGCTCGGCATAGTGCTTGTCCAGCCCCAGCTCGCCCCAGGCGACGCAGCGGTCCTGCGCCGCCAAGTGCGCGAGCGCGGCCCAGTCGTGGGGGCCTTCGTCGCTGTACAGAGGATGCACGCCCGCGCTGCACCAGACGCGCGGGTGAGCGCGCGCGATCTCGAGGGCGCGCAGCGCGTCGGGCACGGTGGTCGAGATGGTGATGACGCCGTCGACGCCGTGCGCCGCGGCCTCGGCGAGCGTGGCGTCCACGCCGGGTGCGCCCGGGCCTGTGAAATCCGGAAAAGAGAGATGCACGTGGGTGTCGATCACGCCGCGGGACAGTATCGTGTCCCGATGCACGCCGCCAACGACCCACCGACGAAGCTGCGCCCCGCGCACCGGCTCGTACTTCTCGCGCTGCTCGCGCTGGCGCCCGCCCTGCACGCGCAGCCCAAAGCCGAGGCGCCCAGCGCGCCGCCCGCGAGCCCGGCACCCGCCCCGGCCTCGAAGCTCGCAGAACCCTTCGAAGCGACGACCGTGCGTCGGCAGTTCTCAATCCAGCTCGCGGGCAGCCCCGCCGGGTCGATGACCGAGACGATGACCACCACGCCCGATGAGCTGCGGACGCGCTCAGAAATGTCGTTGACGATCCGCCGGGGCGAGACGGTGATCCGCCTGCGTCAGTCCACGGAGTTCATCGAGTCGCCCACGTTCGACGCGCGCAAGGCGACGGCGGTGAACGAGCTGGGCGCCGGGCCCGTGCGGACGACGATGGTCTTCACGCCCGCCGGGATCGACATCACGACCGAGCAGCAGGGGCGCTCGACGACGTCGCGCGCGCCCCGGCCCGAGGGTGTCTGGCTCACGCCCCGCGCCGCGAGGGACTATGTGTCGCGCAGGCTCCGCGCGGGGGCCGACGAGATCAAGCTCCGCACGATCGATCCCTCGGTGGGCGCCGAGCCCGTGACCGTCGAGCGCACGGGCATCAAGCCCGGCACGCTCGAGGTCGTCGAAGGCGACGCCAAGCGCACGATCGAGGGCTTCTGGTGCGAATCGCGCACAAGCGTGGAGCCCAACCTCGTGAGCCGCGAGTTTCTGACCGCCGAGGGCGACGTGCTGCGCACCGAGTCGTCGATCGGCGAGCTTTCGATGCTGATGAGCTTCACCCCCGGTGCCGCAGCGCCCGCCGAGATCGACCCCGCCCGCGCCCCCGAGATGATGGTCGCGACCTTCGTCACGCCCGACAAGCCCATCGCCCGCCCGCGCGCGCTCACGCGAGGCGTCTACGTGCTCACGCTCAGGAAGCCCGCCCCGGGCGAGTCGAACCCGCTCGACGCCTTGCCCACGGGCGCCGCGCAGCGGGTCGAAAAGCTGCCCGAGGGCGGTGTGCGCGTGACCGTGGACATGAACGCCCCCGCGAAGGACAAGGCCGAGAGCACGCCCGATGATCTCGCCTCCACGGCCTTCTGCGACACGACCGACGAACAGGTCCGCGCGCTCGCCGACTCAGTCCACGCGCCGAGCAAGCAAGAACTGGCCGAGGCGCTCCGCCGACGCGTCTTCGAGCACCTGCGCGACAAGAACCTCGCGACGGGCTTCGGCACCGCGTCGGAGGCTGCGCGCTCCCGCGCGGGTGACTGCACCGAGCATGCCGTGCTGCTCTGCGCGCTGCTGCGCGCCCGTGGCATCCCCGCCCGCGTCGTCTCCGGGCTCATGTACGCCGATGAGTTTGCGGGCGCGAAGAACGTCTTCGGCTACCACATGTGGACCCGTGCGCTTCTCGATTCGGGCGCCGGTCCGCGCTGGGTGGATCTTGACGCGACCCTGCCCGCCTCGCTCGCCTTCGACGCAACGCACATCGCGCTCCAGGAGCCCGACCTCCGTGACGGCAAGGCGATGACCTCCCTCGCCGGGCTGGTGAACGTGCTGGGCCGACTCGAGATCCGCGTGGAATCGCCCTGAATTCCGCACCTGTGTGCGCCGAAACGCCCTTCGTCGGCCTTGCTGACACGGGGAGGGCAAAACCCCGTGGGTAGTTTCGTGGGCGGTGTGTAAAAAAATTGACGTGCTGTGCGCCGGTCGGGGCCCTCAGGCCCTGTCTGGGTTGGACGGCGTTCGATCCCGAAGTTTGTGAGGCCTAACGTGAAGTGCCGAAAGATGTGATCGGCGCTCGCGTGGAACCGCGGGACGGACACTGTGGCGTCGGGTTGCCCGTGGAACGGGTCGGCCCGGCGGAGTGAGGTCCGCCCATGGCGTGGTTCAGCCCCGGCTCAGGCATTTGGAACATCACGGGTTCGTCTCCCAGCTCGCCCGCGGCGCAGGCTGGAGATGCCGCGCTCAAGCCTCTGCCCCGGCGCGATCCGCACGGGCACAAGGGCACGTTCGGCACGGTGAGCGTGGTGGGCGGGTGCTGCGCGGGCGGGGCGCGGATGATCGGCGCGCCGGTGCTTGCCGCGCGGGCCGCGCTGCGCTCGGGCGCTGGGCTCGTGCGGCTGGTTATGCCGGGCCCGATCGTCGATGCGGCGATTCAGATGCTCCCCAGCGCGACGGGCGTGTCGCTGGCCGTGCGCGCTGACGGCGAGCCTGTGCCGCACTCGGCGGCGGAGACCATCGACCTTCAGACCGGCAACATCACGTACCCCGACCCGACGGGCCGGGGCGCGTGCGACGCGATGGTGGTGGGGCCGGGCCTCGGCCGCGGGGACGGGCCCGAGTCGATCGTGCTGCGCGCGCTGGGGCAGGACCTGGTCCCGGTCGTCGTCGATGCCGACGCGCTGAACGTGATGAGCGAGATCGAGGAGCTGGGCAAGGACTTCCGCGCACGCGCGATTCTGACGCCTCATCCGGGCGAGTACGTGCGCCTCGCGGCGAAGCTGCGGATCGTCGCGGATCCGATCCGCGAGAAGGGCCGCGCGAACGCCGCGGAGCAGCTCGCGCAGCGCCTTGGGTGCCTGGTGGTGCTCAAGGGAGCGGGGACGGTGGTGACCGACGGGCAGCGGACGTGGATCTGTCAGCGCGGGAACTCGGCGCTTGCGACCGCGGGCACGGGCGATGTGCTCGCAGGCCTGATCGGCGGTCTGATCGCGCAGTTTGCGCGTCGCGGCGGCGCGGGCGAGGACCACGCGAGCCTGAGCCTGTTCGAAGCGGCATGTCTGGGCGTGCAGGCGCACGCGATTGCCGCCGAACGCTGGTGCGAGCGCACGGGTGCGCAGGCCGGCGTGCTGGCCTCAGAGATTGCCGACGAGATCCCCGTCGCGCTCAGCGAGCTTGCTGAGGCCGAGTGAGCCGGGTCGAGGCTTAGTCCAGCCGGCGCGGGATGACGGTGGAAACCAGGCGGATGGTGTTGGCCTCGGTGTTCGAGTGAAACGCCGCGGCCTGGGCATCGTTGGGGCGGATGGTCAGGTCGATGGTGGCGCGGCGCAGGCGCGGGCCCGGCTCGTATTCGAGCGTGAATGCCGCGCGTTCGAGGTTGGTGATCAGCGGGCGCTCGACCTGCGCGTTGAGTTGGCCGTTGACAAAGTCCATCTGCACGTACCAAAGCTGACGGGGCCCGATCGCGGGGTCCGCGGACGTGACCGCGCGCGACTCGAGTCGGATCACGCGCCGCGTGCCGGCTGCTTCGTTCTCCTGGCTCACGAACTCGATCCATTCCGAGTCTCGGACCGGGTTGGTGCCCATGTCAAAGACGTCCTCGGGGAACGGGGCGAACTCGGTGCCCGTGCGGATCATCGAGCTCAGGCGCGTCATCACCAGCCGCGAGACGACGTGCGTCGAGGCCGAGTCGGTCGTGATCTTGTAGCCCTTGAACGAGGAGTCGAGGGCGACCATCGCGGCCGTGAGCATCAGCCCGCTGATCGCGAGCGCGACGAGCATCTCGATCAGCGAGAAGCCCGAGGGGCGCCGGAGACGACGATGGAGAAGGTGGGTGCGCATCACATCCGGCCCTCGCGGTAGGTGGCAGGCAGGGGCGTCGCCTCGAGCGGCAGCGAGAGCCCGTTGGGCAGCAGCATGTCCGGGTTGGAGCGGAGATTGATGCGCCCGTAGCCGTTGAAGGGGACCGCGACCGAGCCGGGGGGCTGGGCCTGCGAGCTGGGCACGTCGGGGATGCCGTCGGGCGGGACGGTGGTGTCCCAGCCCACGACGCGCTGGCCCGCGACGATCGGCAGCGTGTTGGGATCAAGGCTCTCGGCGTCGCCGTCGGCGGGGCCGAAGTAGCCGATCGAGGCGTTGAAGTTCGCGGGGTTGCCGATCGGGTTGCCCAGCACGTCGACGAGCGGGTACTGGCCCAGGACGGGGTTGAAGGTCATGACCAGCGCGCCGTCGAGGGTGGTGTTGCCGCGGATATCGATGACGCCCGCGATGATCACGCCCTTGAGCTCGACGCTCTGCGTGGGGGGCGAGTTGAAGGTGCCCAGGTCGACGGACATCTGCGGGAGCATCATCGACGAGCGGGCGATGACGTCGCGGTCAGAGCTATCGGGGTTCAGGGCCGAGTTGTCGGGCTGGGTGGGGTGCGTGTCGGTGAAGCGGGTCGAGCCCGTGAACTGGAGCTTGTTGCGGGCCTGGACGTAGTTGGTGGGCGTGTCCGAGACGATCGAGCCGACGAAGAGGCAGTCGTGGAAGCGGACGTTGTTGGAGACGAGCTTGGTGTCGACGACGCGCCGGCCGTTGACGATCAGCGGGTCGGGCAGGTTGTTGTAGCCGTTGGTGGAAGCGACCTGATTGGCGGGGATGTCGGCCTTGTCCAGAGGGCTGAACGAGTTCTGGACCATGAGGATCATCTGGTTGGGCGGACGGGCGGAGGAGGGGAGCATGGTGGGGTAGCTGGTTTCGGAGCCGTCGTCGCCGTAGACGAAGCGGGGCGGGTAGGGACGGGGCTTGCCGTCGGAGCCGAGTTGCATCTTGCCGTACTCGCCCCAGAGCACGTGGGTGTTGCTGGTGGTGGTGCGGACCCAGGTGACGCCGACGAAGGTGCAGTTGCGGAAGAGCGCGTTGAGTCCGACGGGGATCTGAACGTCGCGGAAGGTCATGTTCTGGAAGACGGGGCGGTAGTACCAGTCGGAGTAGTTAGGGCTGTCGACGGGCGAGGGCTCGAAGAAGGCGCTGGCCCAGTTGTCGGGCAGGCCGTCGTTGTTGTTGTCGGCATCGACGCGCTGATAGCGCGGGAGTGTGCTGGTGGCGGGCTTGGTCTCGTTGTAGGTGGTGAGGGTGTTGACGCCGACGCCCAGCTGCGAGGCGACCTGATCCCAGAAGCCCTGCCCGTTGCTGGCGTTCTGAAGGTCGGCCGTGGCTCCCGCGAGGGCGGTCGGGTCGGGGTTCATCAGCGCGTCGTCGCCGAGCCCGAAGCCGCGCGCTGAGCCCGTGCCGCCCGTGTTCACCGGGCCCTGAAGGCGCGCGTTGTACGTGGGCTGAGCGCTGCGCCAGGCGGCTTCGGTCGAGCGGAAGAGCAGGCGCCCGCGGACCTTCGCGTACTGGTCGCGGCGGTCGACGACGTTGTCGAGATAGCCCAGCACGTTGTCGCGAGCGGTGCTGTTGCGCGGATCAAGATCCAGGAACGGCTCGGTGTCCTCGCGACGCCCGTTGCGGTTGTCGTCGCGGAAGCCGAAGAGCCCGTTGCGGTTGCGGTCGGGGTTGGCGCTGTCGATGAGGCGGAAGAGCTCGCCGTCGATCAGGTTGCCGCCGCGCGTGAACTCCGCGGCGCTGACGCGCGAGTCGCTGTCGGTGTCAAAGTGACGGATGAAGACATCGAACTCGTCCACGAAGCCGTCGCCGGTTGCGTCCTGAAAGGCCTCGTCGGCGCGGCCGTCGCCGTTGTAGTCGCGCGAGTTGCTGGGGATCGAGGCGCCCTCGACCGGGTGACCGATGCGCAGGCGGTTGTCGCCGTCGACGTCGCTGGTCGAGATCGCCGCGAACAAGTCGTTGAGCTTGGCGTCCAGAGGTGAGTCGAGCCCGAAGAAGTCCGAGCGCATGATGAGCGGATCGCCCATCGGGCGCGTCACGTCGGTGAATCGCGCGGCCACGTCGCCCACGACGTTCACGTTCTTGCCGAGCATCACCTTGGTCGGGCTGACGACCACGCGGCGGATGCGCTTGGAGATGCGGAAGTCCTGCGAGACCGTCCGCGCGATCGGCTCGCTCGAGCCGCGCTGATAGTCAAAGTCAAAGCCCGTGACGATCACGCGCACGTCCGTGCCGTTGGCCAGCGGCGCGTAGGTGATCGTGTACCCGGGCGGGGGCGTGTCCCCCTCGGGGCGCGACTCGACGCCGATGACGGGCGTGAAGATCCATCCCTCGCGAGCAAAGACGCTCAGGTCCGTGCCCGAGGGCGCCTGACCCATCACGGGCTCGGCGATGCCCGCCGCGGTGATGCGGTTGGACTCGGCAGCGTGGGCGTTGAAGACCGCCGCGGCGATGCCCGCGGGCCGGCCCGATTCATTGATCCCCGAAGGCGAGGGCAGCACGGTGATCGTGCCGCTCGCGGTGCCGCGCCAGAGATTCGAGACGTACGTCCCGTTCATGTCCGACCGATCGACGACGAAGCGGGCGGTGGCTTCCTGCAGGCGCGACTGAGCGACAACCAGCCCCGTTTCCGCGGCGGCCATCGCGCGCTGCACGTGAACGTGCGTCGCGGCGGTGCGGATGTTGCCGCGGGAAGAGATCGCCATCGCCGTCGCGAGCGAGCCGAACAGGATCAGGAACATCATCGACAGCACGCTGGCGACCGCGCGCCGGCGCGTGGCAAACAGCTTGCGCACCCGGCGCGACCACACCCCTCGCATGGATCGAACGGTGGGAGTCATCATGGTTGGATCCAGACCAGGCGCGTCACTTCCTGGGGCTGCACGTCAAGCGGGCCCTGGAAGCTCACGATCACCGTCACGCGGAGCGGGAACTGATCGACCCCGCGACCAGGCACGGAGCTCGTCGCGGCCTGCACGTACGCGCGGTCGCGCACCGTCGAGAAGTTGTACGGCTCGACCTTGTCGACGCGGACGGTCTGCGTCCAGCCGCGCATCGACACCGGGTTGCCCTCGGCGTCCTCGACGGGCGTGCCGTCGGGGTTGGTCTCGGGGATCAGCTCGCCGAAGGCGTTGATCGGGCCCGGATACTGCCCCGCGACGCCGAAGGTCAGCCCGTCAAAGTCGTCCACGTCGTTGAGGTCTTCGACGGTCTGCCCCTGCGTCTCGCGGCCCCAGCCCACGAGCGTCGACGACGAGCTGTTGGCCCCCGCCTGCAGGAACAGTCCCAGAACGGGGTCGTGGCGCGGCAGCCGGCGCATGCGCTCGCGGATCTCGTTGGCGAGCAGTTGCCCCGTCGCGGCCTGACTCGACCAGCTGTTGGCCTGGATGAACGACTTCTGCGCCTCGACGAACGCGAGCACGCCCACGCCGATGATGACCAGCGCCATCATGGTTTCCAGGAGCGTGAAGCCCGCCCGGGTGCCCCCGGCGCCCGCGCGACCGAGAACCCGACGCGCCGAAGTTGTGCCGAGCCCGCGCATCATGCCTCCAGCATCCATTACTTGACGATCTGGCTCATCTTGAAGATGGGCAAGATGATCGCCATGGCGATGAATCCGACGACTGTGCCCATCATGAGGATCATGATGGGCTCGATCATGCCGGTAACCGCCTTGATGTTGTCCTTGAGCTGCTTGGCGTAGAACGCGGAGATCTCGTCGAGCACTTCGCCGAGCTTACCGGACTCTTCGCCGGCGGAGATCATCTGCACCACGGCGCGCGGGAGCGTGTCGTCCTTGGCGAGCGCCTGGGTGATCTTCTTACCTTGCTTGACGTTCGTGTGCACCTTGCGCCAGAGGCCGCGGAACATGACGTTGCCCGCGACGTCGCCCGTGATCGCCAGCGTGTCGAGCATCGGGACGCCGGCGTTGATGAGCTGGCCCATGGTCTGCAGCGAGCGCGAGATGTACAGCGACTTGAACATCGCGCGCAGGAGCGGGATGGTGAGCTTCATCTTGTCGAACCAGAAGGTGCCGAGCTCGGTGCGCTTGAACGCCCAGATCGCGCCGCCGACGAGCGCGATCATGCCCAGCAGCAGGGGCCACTGCGCGACCATGAACTTGGAGACGCCCATGAGGAACTTGGTCGCCCAGGGCAGGACGTCTTCCTTGCCCTCGAAGACCGCGTAGAACTTGGGGAGCACGAAGGTGAGCAGGAAGACCGTGACGCCCACGGCCAGGGTGCCGATGATGCCGGGGTAGATCGCCGCGCCCACGACCATCTTCCGGGTCTCGAGCTGCTGGGCGGTGTAGCCGGCGATGCGGTCGAGCATCTTGGCGAACTGGCCCGACATCTCCGACGCGCGGACCATGTTGAGGTAGAGCGGGTTGAAGAGCTTGGGGTGCTTCGCGAGCGCCTCGGAGAACTGCTTACCGCCCTCGACGTCGGTCTTGAGCTGGAAGATCACCTTGCGGAAGGCGACGTGCGTGGTCTGCTCGGCGATGCCCTCAAGCGCGGCGCGCAGGTTGATACCCGCGCGGATCATGACCGCCAGCTGCGTCGTGAAGTCCAGCACGTGCTTCTGGCTGGGCGTGCCCGCGTTGAGCTGCTTGATGAGCCCGACCAGGCCCGAGGCCTCGGCCGCCGCCGCCGCGGGCACGAGCCCGATCACGTGCAGGCCCTGGTTGCGGAGCACCGCGGCCGCGGTCGCGACCGAGTCGGCGGTCACCATGCCCGTCTGGGCCTGGCCCTGCGCGTTCTTCACCGTGTAGCGGTAGTTCGGCATGGTTCACGTCTCTCCGCGTGCGTTCTGCAAAGCACTCAGGCCGCCAGCTGACGCTCGAGCTTGTCGGGGTGCGTCGCGGCGGCGATCGCGTCGTCGCGCGAGATCATCCCGTTGAAGTACAGCTCGGCGATCGACGCATCGCGCGAGACCATGCCGATCGCCCGGCTCGTCTCGATCACGTTGGGGATCTCGAACGTGCGGTTCTCGCGGATCAGGTTCCGCACCGCGGGCGTGCACAGCAGCACCTCGACCGCCGGCACCATGCCCGGACGGTCCACGCGGCTGAACAGCGACTGGCAGACCACCGCCTGCAGCGTCGTCGCGAGCATCGCGCGGATCTGGTTCTGCTGGTTCGCCGGGTACATGTCGACGATGCGCTCCACCGTCTGCGCGGCGCTCACGGTGTGCAGCGTGCTGAGCACCAGGTGGCCCGTCTCGGCCGCGCTGATCGCCAGCGCCGTCGTCTCAAGGTCGCGCATTTCGCCGACGAGGATGATGTCCGGGTCCTGGCGCAGCGCGTGCTTGAGGCCCGACGAGAACGTGGGCATGTCCTGGCCCAGCTCACGCTGCTCGATCAGGCACTTGTCGCTCTTGAACGAGTACTCGACGGGGTCCTCGAGCGTGAGGATGTGCTTGGCGTAGCGCTCGTTCATCATCTGGATCATGGCCGCGAGCGTCGTCGACTTGCCCGAGCCGGTGTCGCCCGTGACGAGCACGAGGCCGCGGGGCAGGTACGTGAGCCGGCCGATGACCTCGGGAAGGTTCAGCTTCGCCAGCGGCGGGACCTTGCTCTTGATCGTTCGCATCGCGATGCCGACCTGGCCGCGCTGCATGTGCGCGTTCACGCGGTAGCGCGCGATGCCCGCCAGCTCGTACGAGAAGTCCGCGTCCTGGTTGCGATCGAAGATCTCGACCGAGCCCTTGGGCGCCATCTTCGTCACAAAGCCCCGGCAGTCCTCGGGCGTCAGGTTCGGGAACGGCATCGCCGCGATCACCTGGTGCACCCGCATCATCGGGGGCTGCCCCGCGACGAGGTGAATGTCCGACGCATCCTTCTCAAACGCGTGCTTCAGAACCGCATCCAAGTCCACGGCGCCCTCCGATCGACAAAGCCCGCCCGCGCCCACCGCGCAGGCTCGCCCCGTCACATCGGACTATCCACGCCCGCTCCCCATCCGCCCCGCGCCCTTGCCCAACTTCCCCCATCCGCTCACCCCCGATTCCCGGTCAGGCCCGCACAGACCGCACAGACCTACCCGTCCGAGAACACGCCCCGCCGGGCCGACCAACGAAAAACCCGCACGTGTGTGCGGGTGGGTGCGGGTCGGTGAGAGTGACTTCGCGAGCGGCCGTGCGGCTCAGGCCTTGAGCAGGCGCTCGAGGTAGTGGATGTCGATGCCGCCCTTCTTGAAGTTCTCGTCGTCCATCAGCCGGCGCTGGAGGGGGATGACGGTCTTGATCGGGCCGACCTTGAACTCATCGAGCGCGCGGGCCATGCGCTTCATGCACTC
Source organism: Planctomycetota bacterium (assembly GCA_033763435.1). Classification (GTDB taxonomy): domain Bacteria; phylum Planctomycetota; class Phycisphaerae; order Phycisphaerales; family UBA1924; genus JANRKN01. The sequence continues at coordinate 1,748 of JANRKN010000007.1, read as the reverse complement.
GGCGCGGGTGGGCGCGTGCGTCAGCAGCTTGCCGATCATCGAGTCGTAGTTCGGCGGCACCATGTACCCGGGCACGACATGCGTGTCCAGGCGCACGCCGATGCCCCCCGGCACCTGGAGCGTTTCGATGCGCCCGGGCGAGGGGCGGAAGCCCTGGTCGGGGTCCTCGGCGTTGATGCGGCACTCCATCGCGGCGCCGTTGAGGTGGATGTCGCTCTGCTTGTACGGCAGCTTCTCGCCCGCGCAGACGCGGATCATCGTCTGCACGATGTCGATGCCGGTGACCAGTTCCGTCACCGGGTGCTCGACCTGCACGCGGGTGTTGACTTCAAGCATGTAGAAGTTCTGCTTGTCGTCCATGAGGAACTCGACGGTCGCGGCGCCGTGGTACTTGGCGGCCTTGATGAGCCGCGCCGCGGCCTCGAGCACGGGCTCGATCTTCTTGCGGTCGACGTTGGGCGCGGGAGCCTCCTCGATGACCTTCTGGTGCCGGCGCTGCATGGAGCAGTCGCGCTCGAAGAGGTGGATCGCGTTGCCGAACTTGTCGCCGATGACCTGCACCTCGACATGCCGGGCATGCTCGAGGAACTTCTCGATGAACACCGCGCCGTTGCCGAAGGCCGCCGCGGCTTCCTGCGAGGCCTTCTGAATGTTGGCGCGCAGTTCGGCCTCGTTGCGGCAGACGCGCATGCCGCGACCGCCGCCGCCGGCCGCGGCCTTGATGATGACCGGGTACCCGATCTTCTCGGCGATCTTCGCGGCCTCGTTCTCGTCGTCGATCGCGCCCTCCGAGCCCGGGAAGATCGGCACGTTGTTCGCCTTGGCCGTGCGCTTGCACTCGACCTTGTCGCCCAGCTTGGCCATCGCCTCGGCGGTGGGGCCGATGAACTCGATCTTGCAGTCGGCGCAGGCCTGCGCAAAGTCCGGGCGCTCGGAGAGGAACCCGTAGCCCGGGTGGATCGCGTCGACGTCGGCGATCTCGGCCGCGGAGATGATCCGCGAGATGTTCAGGTACGACTCGCGCGCCGGGCCCGGGCCGATGCAGATGGCCTTGTCGGCGAGCTTGAGGTACGGCGCGTCCTTGTCGGCGGTCGAGTAGACGCAGACCGACTCGATCCCCATTTCCTTGCACGCGCGGATCACCCGCAGCGCGATCTCCCCGCGATTGGCGATCAGAATCCGCTTGAACATGGTGGTGTCTTTCTGGTCCGAGGCCTCAGGGCCGCGCCCGGGCCCGAAGGCCCGCGCGGAGGCGGTGCGAACGTACTCAGGCAGCTCTCAGGCCTTACGGCTTGATCGAAAACAGCTTCTGCCCGAACTCCACCGCCTGGCCCGACTTGACCAGCACCGCTTCGATCGTGCCCGACTGCTCGGCCTTGATCTCGTTGAAGACCTTCATCGCCTCGATGAGGCAGACGACCGTGTCGGCGGACACCTTCTGACCGACCTTGACGAACGCGGGGGCGTCGGGGTTGGGCGCGGCGTAGAAGGTGCCGACCATCGGCGAGTCGATCGTCTTGCCGCTGACCGCCGGAGCCGCGGGCGCTGCCGGGGCCGCCGCCGGAGCCGGAGCGGGCGCCGCCGCCGGGGCCGGGGCGTGCGTCGCTGCGGGCGCTGCCGCCATCATGGGCATCATCATGCCCGCGCCGGGCATCTGGGGCATCACGCTCGGGCCCGAGCCGTTGTAGATCACCGGCTGATGGTTCACCACGTGCCCCGAGCCGCCCCGGCGCAGACGCACCTGCTGG
>JANRKN010000006.1:0-24543 GCA_033763435.1 Planctomycetota bacterium | reverse complement strand
GGGCCGCGTGCTGTTCAGCGACGTGCTCGAGAAGGGCATGCCCTTCTACAACTGCGCGCTGGGCAAGAAGGGCTGCGCCCGCGTGATCGACGATGTCTACGCGATCGCCGGCAAGCCGGCGACGATCGACCTCCTCGACCGCATGAAGGAGATCGGCTTCAAGCAGTCGACGGTCGCGGGCCTCTCGTTCGGCATCACCGACCTGCGCATCCCCAAGGACAAGACCGACCTGCTCGCCCAGGCGCAGAAGGTCGCCGACCGCATCGAGAAGAACTACGACCGCGGCATCATCACCTACCGCGAGCGCTACAACCAGCTGATCGACACCTGGACCCACTGCCGTGACCAGGTGACGAAGAAGCTGCAGGAGACGCTCAAGGCCGACCGCCGCGACGGCACCGGCAACGAGCTCGCGCCCGACAGCAAGGAAGGCGCGGTCTACCTCAACCCCGTGTGGCTCATGGCCGACTCGGGCGCCCGCGGCAACATCAGCCAGATCATGCAGCTGGCCGGCATGCGAGGCCTGATGGCCAAGCCCTCGGGCGAGATCATCGAGACCCCCATCCGCTCCAACTTCCGCGAGGGTCTCACGATTCTCGAGTACTTCTCCTCGACCCACGGCGCGCGCAAGGGCCTGGCCGACACCGCCCTCAAGACCGCCGACTCGGGCTACCTCACCCGCAAGCTGTGCGATATCGCCCAGTCGGTCATCATCGGTGAGTACGACTGCGGCTCCAAGCGCGGCGTCATGAAGCGCGCCCTCTACAAGGGCGAGCAGGTCGACGTCCCGCTGCGCGACCAGATCATCGGGCGCGTCTCGGTCAATGACGTGGTCAACCCGGTCACGGACGAGACCATCGTCCGCGCCAACGAGATGATCTCGGCGGAGGCCGCCAAGAAGATCGAGAACCTGGGCATCGATTCGGTCATGGTCCGCTCGCCGCTGACCAGCGATTCGAAGTTCGGGTGCTCGGCGCTGGACTACGGCATGGACCTCTCGACCGGCAAGATGGTCGAGCCGGGTCTGGCCGTGGGCATCATCGCCGCTCAGTCGATCGGCGAGCCCGGCACGCAGCTCACGATGCGCACGTTCCACACGGGCGGCATCGGCCAGCGCTCGGCGCAGGAAACGCAGTACATCGCGCTCAATCCGGGCACGATCGAACTGCGCGACTGCAACCAGGTCCCCACCAAGGACGACGAAGGCCACGAGCTGCTCGTCGCGCTCAAGCGCAACGGCGAGATCGCCGTCATGGACGCCAAGGGCCGGGAGCTGGAGAAGACCAAGGTGCCCTACGGCGCCTACATCATGGTCAAGCCCGGCGAAGAGTGCAAGAAGGGTCAGGTCCTCATCAAGTGGGACCCGCACCGCACGCCCATCCTCGCGGAGAAGGACGGCAAGGTCTCCCTCGTCGACATCGAGGTCGGCGAGACCGTCCGCGAAGAAGACGCCGGCAAGGGTCAGAAGGCCCTGGTCGTGATCGAGCACAAGGGTGAGAAGCACCCGGCGATCAACATCGTCAACGACGCGGGCGACATCCTCGACTTCCACTACCTGCCCGCGCGGGCGCGACTGGAAGTCCGCAACGGCGACATCATCAAGGCCGGCCAGATGCTCGCGCGCCAGCCGCGCTCGGGCGGTGGCTCGCAGGACATCGTCGGTGGTCTGCCCCGCGTCACCGAGATCTTCGAGGCCCGCAAGCCCCGCGACCCGGCGGTCATCGCCGAGATCTCGGGCCGGGTCGAGATCCTGTCGGACAAGCGCAAGGGCAAGATGACGATCCGCGTCATCTCCGACGCGCAGATCGAGAAGGACCACCACGTCCCGGCCGACAAGGCGCTGCTCGTCCACACGGGCGACTACGTCACCGCGGGCGACCCGCTCACCGAAGGCCCGCTGGTGCCGCACGACATCCTGCGGATCAAGGGCGAGGAAGCCCTCTGGACCTACATGCTCGACGAGGTTCAGAACGTGTACCGCGCTCAGGGCGTGGGCATCAACGACAAGCACATCGAGCTGATCCTCTCGCAGATGCTGCGGAAGGTGAAGGTCGAGAGCCCGGGCGACACGGACCTGCTCCCGCAGGAGGTCGTTGACAAGTACCTGTTCAAGCAGAAGAACCGCGAGATCGAGCAGATGGTCCGCGTGACCGAGTCCGGCGGCACCGACCTGCCCGTCGGCGCGATGGTCACCAAGGACGTGATCAAGGAAGCCAACGCCAAGGCCGAGGCCGCGGGCAAGGAAGGCGCCAAGGCCAAGCGGGCTCGCCCGGCAACGGGCCGCACGCTGCTCCTGGGCATCACCAAGGCCGCGCTGTCCAGCGACTCGTTCCTCTCGGGCGCGTCGTTCCAGGAGTCGACGAAGGTGCTCACGGAAGCTTCGCTCCGTGGCGCCAGCGACGACCTCATCGGCCTCAAGGAGAACGTCCTGCTGGGCCACCTCATCCCGGCGGGCACGGGCTTCCGTCCGTACCACGAGATCAAGGTCAAGTACCTTGTCGATCCCCCGGCCGACCTGCCCGAGGACGACGAGATGCTCGCCGAAGCCGCCGCCGCGGCCGAGGCTCTGGGCGCCGACAAGAACGAGCCGCTCGGCGTCCCGCAGATCGAGATCTCCCCGACCGGCGTCCGCAACGTCGTCATCGGCGGCGGGCCCGATCTCTCGACCCAGGTCGGCCAGTAAACCCCGGCCAGTAAACGCCGGCCAACCAACGCGATCCCCTCGGGGCCCCTCACCGGGCCCCGTTTTTTTTCGCGCGTGCTGCTGAACGATCACACCCGCCCGCTCACGGCTCAGCGCGCGTCGGGCTCGCGCGCCTCAGGCGCGGGGCCCGTCACCGTGACGCTCACGTCCGTCGGCAGGCGCCCGGAGATCACCACCGTCGGCACGATCACAGGCCCCGGCGGCGGGACAGGCATCCCCTCGGGCAAAAGCTCGCCGTGCAACCGACGCTCCATGCGCTCGACCGCGCCCGGCTTCACGCCCTCGGCCCGGAAGTCCTCCGCCCAGTGGATCGGAAAAATCACTTCCCCCGTCCGCAGCATGAGCTGGATGTACGGCAGGCACAGCCCGCACTTGCTCCCGCAGCCCGTCCGCGCGTGCAGATCCGACAGGTCGCACCCATCGCGGTCGACCATCGCCTTCATCTTCGCGAACGTCACATCGAAGCACACACACCGATCAACCGGCATGGCCTTCGCTCCCCCCGATCGGCGTCATCACGTGCCCGATCCGATCAGCTTGCGGTACTCGTCGGGCGTCAGGATGGGCAGCTCCGTCCGCCCCGTGCGCAGCATCACGCGGATGTACGGCAAGCACAGGCCGCAGCCCGCCCCGCAGTTGGTCTTCTTCACCAACTGCTCGAAGTCGGCGTTGGTCATCTCCGCGATCCTTTTCAGATCCGCGAAGGTCACGCCGTGGCATGTGCACCGATCGACCGCCATGGACTTGCGTCCCCGAACGCCGGAGCCTTCGCGGCATGTCCCCGGTGACACGCCGCTCCGGCCCGAAACCTCACCCGCCCATTCACCCGCGAACCCCGGCCCCTTCAGCCTCCCGTGCGATCCCGCCACGACTCCCAGTCAGGAACATACCACGGCCCATTCCCCAATCCTACCGAACCAAATCCCGGAATGTTTTCCGGAATCCACTCTGAACGCGATTCCAACGCAGCGCCCGACCCGTCGGCCCTCTGGGTTGCCACAGAGCCGCGGACCGATTGATCCGAATATCCGCCATTATGTCGGAATCTCGTCGTGGGCGAGCGGTTGTCCACCCATACTCCACCGCTCCAGAGCTTGGGTGGATCGAGCAGCGACGTGCTCCGCCAGAGCACCCGACGCGAGGCGGGGAGCAGCGTGTCGGCAAAGACGAGCAGCGAATCAGGCCGGGAAAGATCGCTCGTTCGCTGCCAGGGCCGATGTCGGATCGAGTCCGCCCATCCCGGCGTCCGCGCGGGCGACAGGAAGTAGCCGTTGTACCCGTAGGTCGTCGTCGGGGCGTTCACGCCGGCCTGAGGTCGATACCCCCCCCACGGCTCAGCCGGACACTCGAGCGCCGAGCGGGCGCCGCCGACGGCGCTCATGTACCTCGTGAGGTACCCCTCTTCGCGCTTCACCTGTCCGGAGGACGGGTCGGCCTCGCCCCACCAGTACAGAGGGGGTCGGTCGCCGCGTTCGTCGACGGACCACGAAGCCAGCGGCATGGAGAAGTCGCGGAAATCGCCCGCGTACATCGTCCACGCGGCGAACATCGATCGCTGATTCGCGAGGCAGACCGCCGTCCGTGCCGACTCGCGCGCACCTCGCAGCGCGGGCGTGAGCAGGCCGATGAGCAGCGCGATGATCGCGATCACCACCAGCAGCTCGATCAGCGTGAAGCCTCGCGCGCGTGGGGTCATCATCGCGGCCCTCCGCTGCGCATGTCCGTTGGCTCGCGCCGACGCAAGTACCCGACCAGCGCGTCGCGGTCAGCATCGCCGATCGAGCCGTCGGCGTTCACATCGCGCGCACCGACGCCCTGCTCGAATGCGTAGAGGTCCTCGATGTCGACGCACCCATCGCGATTGACGTCGCCCGAAATGGCCGCGGGCCCAAAGGCGATGAGCCCACCGCTGCCGACAGCGTACACATTGACGCCCGCGCCATCGGTCGCGATCGCGGGGGCGCCGCCGGCCTGCGTTGACAGCCCGACTTGCCACGCGCTCGGCCCCGAGGCGAGCAAGCTCAGGTTCACCGCCCGCAGCGCCGAACCGAACGAGGTCGAGCTGCCCGTCGGGGGCGACTGGGCGAGCAACGTGTCGGCAACGGGCGAGATCACGAGCGCGGGGGCGCCCGTCCAGCCGCCCAGCGAGAGAAACTCGCCGGCGTCCATCCGGCCGTTCTGGTTCGTGTCGGCCCACGTCGCGCTGGCTGAGTCGAAGATCCTCGACACGCCCGCGCCCGCGTCGGCGAACACCTGCAGCGTGGGCACGGAGCCGAAGCCCTGCACGCCCGTCGAGAGCGCGACGCGCAGAGGACCGCCTCCGCGCGGCGGGATCACGACGGGTGTCGACGACGTGCGATTGCTGGGCGTGCTCCAGCGCAGGAGCCCGGTCGCCGCGTCGAGCTTCACGAGGTTGGCCGACGCGGTCGACCCGAAGAACGCGTACGAGCCGGCGTACACACTTCCGCCGTGGACCGTCAGCCCGGAGAAAAACCCCTCGGCGATCACGTTGTCGAAGGTCCAGCTCGGGGCGGGCGTGTCATTGGCCCACGCGTTGAACGCGAAGATGCGCCCGGGGGAGTACGCAAAGTCGCCGAGGCTCGAGACGAAGACGCGCGAGCCGTCGCTCGCCGGCGTGTTGCCGCTGGTCGCGCCGATCGGCACCGACCACAGCCGCGTACCCGCGGCTGGCTGAAGGGGCCCGCCCGCGCTGAAGCAGTACAACTGACCGTCAGCCTCAGAAAAGTCCGTGACGAACACGCGCGATCGGCCTTGCGCGTCGGTGAGGACCAGCGGTGAAGCGTTCACAACCTGCGCGTGCAGCGGCGCCGACCACGCGAGCGCGCCGTTGGCGAGGTTGAACGCCCTCAGCGTCGAGCCCGACGCGACGTACACGCGCGCGGCGCGCACGTCGGCCGCGGGAGAGGACCAGGAATCGAGCGCGGGCGCGTCGATCGCGCTCGACCAGCGGACCTGGCCCGAGGCGCGGTCGATCGCGTACAGCGAGAACACGCGGGACGATCCGATCAGCACCGAGCCCGCCGCGAGCACGAGGTCTTGCGTCACGATCGGCGTTGCCTGCGCGACGAACGAGATCGCTCGGCCCTGACTGTCGAGAGCGCGCGTCCAGGCGAGTGAAGCAAGCAGCCCGCCCGGGCTTGATCCAGAAACATCCTGAATCGAACCCGAGCGGGCCGCATCGCGACCAAACTGGAGCCAGAGCCCGAGGTCCTGCGCACGGACAGGCATCACCGCCGCGGAGGCCGCGGCTGTGCAGGACCAGAGGCTCAGGCGTGAGACGTGCATCAGCGCGCGTCCTGCCGGCGCCCACGGCCCGCCGCGGCCGCGAGCGCCAGCAATGAGAGCGCGCCGGGCGCGGGGATCGGCGCGACGTCTGAGACGCCGTCGATCACCGCGAGCGCACCCGCGGTGCTCACGTCGAAGCGGATGTAGCGGATCCAGCTCAGGCCCGTGCCGGCGAGGTCGATGCCGATACCGCCGCCTGAGCCGTTGTACGCGGCGGTGATGGCCGCGAAGCTCTGACCCACAGGGTTGAAGGCGGGGTCAACGGGCTTGGTGAAGTCGGTGGGCATGAGGCCGGGCGTAGTCGCGTAGGGATCGGAGAGGTCGGCATAGCCGAGCGTGGGGCGGACGGGACCGACGGAGAGGACCGGGAGGAAGTTGATGCCGTCCTGCGAGACGCTGACGGCGCCGATGTTCCCGCCGAAGATGCCTGAGGCGACGCCGTTGGGGAAGCCCGAGTCGATGTAGAAGGCGTTGGAGAAGACGAGCAGGTCGTAGCCGAAGGGGTTGAGCGCATCGTCGGCGACATCGTGATCGAAGCCGAGCGTGAGGTGCCCGCCGCGGCCGATCTGGACGATCTCATCGGGCTCGAAGGGGGCGTTGAAGGGCGTGACTGCGCCGTCGAAGCCGAAAGACTCGCCCGTGAACCGTGCGGGCGAGCCGAGCGCCGAGGCGGGGGTCTGGTACGACGCGCTGGCGCCGGTGCCGGCGTTGTACGAGACGACGCTGGAGGCAAAGTCGGAGGCGTGCGCCTGCGAGGCGACGCCGCCGGTGATCGCGACGAGCGCGATCAGACGGGTGGAAACAACACGAACGAACATGAGCACCCTGCTCTCTCTGCTTCACTCCGAATCGCGCGGAGTGTCCCCGGGGACCTTGAGGTCCTCACGGCCGGGGTGTGCGGGGCCGATGGGCACGCGCACGCGTACACGCAGGGAGGACGCGCCCGGGGTAGGGAAGCGCGCGTCCAGACTGCCGACGCCCCAGTTCGCGAGGGCGAAACGACACAGGTCTCGGGCAGGTCTTCCGGCTCGGGGCTCCGCGGGCCGCCTTCCCGGGGGCTGAAGATCAGCCGCCCAGTGGCCGGAGATTGCTCTCCGAAGGCCCGCATCGGCACCCCTTACGGCGGCGCGTCCGCGGTGGAATTTCACCACACTTCCCTTTTCAGCCCGACCAGCCGGGAGGCTTGCCGGGCACCTGAGACTCGTCAGAGCGTACCCGCGGGCGATGGCTTTGTCAGGGACTTGACCCGGGCGTCGGCGGAAGTCGGTCCATAAGTCGATGCGCAGGTTTACGTTGCGCGAGATGTGGACAACTGCCCGCCCGGGAATCAACCCCATCCCGTTCGACACGACCGATCACCAACCGAACGGACAGGAAATCGGGGAGGGACGCGGATATCCTGCGGCCCACTGCCGGGGCGCGCAGGCACTCGCCCCACCCTCTGCCTCAGGAGTCTTTCATGCTCGGACGCGTGTTCAAGGCCTACGACGTGCGCGGCACGTACCCCGACCTTCTCAACGACCAGATGGCCTGGCAGATCGGCTACGGCGTCTCGCGGTTCCTGCTTGACGACGCCAAGGCCGCGGGCGAAACCACGCCCATGATGACCAACATCATCGTCGGGCGCGACATGCGGGCCAGCTCGCCCAGCCTGACCAAGAACCTGATCAAGGGCATCAACGACCACGGCGGGAACGTGATCGACGTGGGCATGGTGGACACGTCGTTCATCTACTTTGCCGTGAATCACCTCGACTGCGCGGGGGGCGTGATGGTCACCGCCTCGCACAACCCGCCCAACTACAACGGGTTCAAGGTTTCCAAGCGCAAGGCCAAGCCGGTGGGCGAGGCGACGGGCCTGGCGGAGGTGCGCAAGCACGCCGCGATGGTCGACAAGGCGACGCTGGTCGCCTCGAACGGGCGCGTTGAGCAGCGCGACCTCTGGCCCGCGTACATCAAGCACGTGCGGTCGTTCCTGAACACGGGCGGCAAGCCCCTGAAGCTCGTGATCGACGCCTCCAACGGCATGGCGGGGACGATGATCCCCAAGCTGTTCGGCAAGGCGGGCGCCGAGATCCCCGGGCTGAAGATCGTCGAGATCAACTTCGACAACACCAAGAACCAGTTCGCGCACGAGCCCAACCCGCTCGTCGCGGCGAACGTGCGCCAGACGCAGGAGGCCGTGCTCCGCGAGAAGGCCGACCTGGGCGCGTGCTTCGACGGCGACGCCGACCGCTGCGTCATCGTCGATGAGAAGGGCCAGATCGTCGGGTGCGACCACCTGACGGCGCTGCTCGCGCGGCATTTCCTGGCCCAGCACCCGGGCGCCGCGGTGGTGTACGACCTGCGCTCGAGCAAGGCGGTCGAGGAAGAGATCACCAAGGCCGGCGGCAAGCCCGTCCGCGGGCGCGTGGGCCATGTGTTCATGAAGGCCGCGATGGCCGAGAACCATGGCTGCTTCGGCGGCGAGCTCTCGGGGCACTTCTACTTCCAGGACAACTTCAACGCCGACTCGGGCGCGATCACGCTCTGCACGGTGCTCACGATGCTCGCCAAGAGCGGCAAGGCGATGTCGACGCTCATCGCGCCGATCGCGCGCTATGCGCAGTCGGGCGAGATCAACTTCCAGATAGAAGACAAGGACGGCGCGATCGCGGCGCTCAAGGGCATGTTCCCGGGCGCGAAGATCGATGAGCTCGACGGCGTCACGATCGACTGCTTCGCCAAGGACGGCTGGTGGTGCAACGTGCGCAAGAGCAACACCGAGCCGCTGCTGAGGCTCAACCTCGAGGCCAAGGACAAGAAGACCCTCGACAAGATGCTCGCGACGATCGCGCCCAAGCTCGGCGTCAAGGTCGATCATTGATGGAGTCCGCCGCCTCCGCGGCGGAGGGATGGAGTCCGCAGCCTCCACGGCGGCGGGACGGAGTCCGCCCCCGCCCGGGGCGGAAAGATGAAGTCGGCGCTCTTCGGGGCTCGAGAGAGACACCGGGTCGGCCCGGCCGGATCGACGTTGCATACCCATGACGCTCGCGGAATTTCTCAATCACTGGAGTCTCGCGGAGAACCCCTTCCTTGCCGAGGAAGCGCGGAACGACGCGGTCTTCGCGCGGCTGAGCACGGAGGGCGTCCAGTCGGCCGCGCTGCCGCACCCGGTGTTCCATTCCGACTTTGAGAAGGTCATGGGCGACCTGCGCCGGCCCAGCTCCGCGATCATCTTCGGCGAGAAGGGCTCGGGCAAGACCGCGATGCGTCTGCAGCTGGCCTCGCGCGTCGCGGTGCACAACCGCGACAACCCGCAGGCCCGCGTGCTGCTCATCGCGTACGACGACCTGAACTCCTCGCTCGACCGCTTCACCGGGCGCTCGCTGCGCGCCGACCGCGGCGAAGGCCGGAGCGTGCTCGAGGCGCTGCAGAAGATCCGGCTCGTCGATCACATCGACGGCATTCTCAAGCGCGCGATCCCGCCGATTGTCGATTCGATGCTGGGCCTGCCCGCGCCCCCGGACCCCGTCGACCTCGGCCCGGACGCCAAGCGCATCGCCCGCAAGCTCGACCCCTCGACCAAGCGCGAGCTGCTGCTGCTTCAGGCGCTGTACGACCGCAACGACGAGGCGGACCTGCGCACGACCGCGCTGCGCCGACGCCTGCGGATGATGCTGCCCTGGTCGCGCCTGATCACCTGGGCCGCGGCGCTCCTCGGATGGCTCGCCCCCGTCGGCATGTACGTCGTGCTCTCCAAGTACGACAATGGCTCATTCCCCAAGGGCATGCTCTACGGCTTCTACGGCCTCGCGGGGCTCTGGGGCCTGGCGCTCGTCAAGCTCGCGGTGTGGGACCGCTTCGCGTTCCACCGGCTCGCGCACAAGGTCCGCAAGCAGATCCGCGTCTCGTCGCGCAGCGACCGTTCGTACGCCCGCGCGCTGCGCCAGCTCGATCCGATCGCGCGCGACCCCGCGACGCTGCCCCTCAACGACTCGGACGAGCCGCGCTACGCGATGCTCGACCGGCTCCGGCACGTGCTCAGGCCCTTCGGCTACACGGGCGTCATCATCGTGCTTGACCGCGTCGATGAGCCCACGCTGATCTCGGGCGACCCCGACCGCATGAAGGCCGTCGTCTGGCCTCTGCTGAACAACAAGTTCCTCCAGCAGGACGGCATCGGCGTGAAGATGGTGCTGCCGATCGAGCTTCGGCACATCCTCTTCCGCGAGTCTGCGGCGTTCTTCCAGGAAGCGCGCCTGGACAAGCAGAACCTCGTCGAGCGCCTGACCTGGACCGGCGCGATGCTCTACGACCTGGCCAACGCACGCATCGCCGCGTGCCGGGGCACGCCGCGAGAGAGCACCTCGGGCACGGTGCGCCCGCTGGCGCTGCTCGATCTGTTCGCCGAGGATGTCACGAGGCAGGATCTGGTCGACGCGCTGGACCAGATGCACCAGCCGCGCGACGCGTTCAAGTTCCTGTACCGCTGCCTCGTCGAGCATTGCTCGAACAACACCAGCGACCAGAACTCGTTCCGCATCCCGCGCCTTGTGCTCGACCAGGTGCGCAAGCACGAGGCCGACCGCGTCCAGCAGCTCTACCGCGGCCTGCGCCCGGCCTGACCGGAGCATTCATCGCCCAAAGAAAAGCACGGGCCCGAAGGCCCGTGCGGGTGGTGGACTTGGGATGTCTCGCGGGCTCAGCGCGACGTGGGGGCCGCGGGCGATTCTTCGAGGATGATGACGTAGGTGGTGTTGGCCTCAAGCTGCGCGAGCGGGCGGCTCGGGGTGATCGTCCCGCCGCGCTCGTTGACGCGGGGCGGCTGGCTCCAGACGCGCTGGGCGATCTCGGTGCTCTTCAGGCGCCCGCGGAGGGGCGAGGACTCGAACGTGAGCGCGTAGTCGCCGACGGTTTCGGGCGCGAGGTTGATGAGCACCAGCGCCGTCTGACGCACCGCGGGGCGGTCCTTGGTCGCCGGGCTCTGCGCGTGGCGCAGGAAGGCGTAGACCTCGGGCTTGTCGACGGTGACGGGGATGTAGCTCCCCCACTGCAGCGCGGGCGAGGCGTTGCGGGCCCGGATCAGGTTCGCGTACACGTTCCACAGCGAGCCCGGGTCGCGCTGCTGCGCCTGCACGTTCTGCGATTCCCAGCCCGGGTTCAGCGCCTGCCAGGGCGTGCCCTTCGTGAAGCCGGCCTGAGGCGCGTTCGACCACTGCATGGGCTTGCGGATCAGCTCGTCGGGCTTGTCGCCCGTCATGCCGATCTCTTCGCCGTAATAGATGTATGGCGTGCCGGGGCCCGTGAGCAGCATGCCCGCCGCGGCCTTGAGCTGACCCTGATTCTGCTGCAGCACGGTCGCGATGCGGACCTGATCGTGGTTCGAGAGGAATCGGCCGTAGGCGTTGGGCGGGTACAGCTCGAAGACCCGGCGCTGCTGGCCCCGCACGGCCGCGGCGGCCTCTTCGCGCGCCGAGCGCGTCATCGCGCCCGCGAGATCAAACTCGAACACGTGGTCCATCTGATCGGGCACGTAGGGCGAGGCCTCTTCCGAACTCGCCCACACCTCGCCGACGGTGTATGCGTCGGGGCGCACGCTGCGGTAGAACTTCTGGAAGTTCCGCAGCCATTCGTGCGTGTCTTCGGTGTTGTCCTGCTGGGCGCCGTTCTCAATCAGGTGGCGGATCGCGTCGAGGCGGTAGCCATCGACGTTTTCTTCGGCGAGCCAGAAGCGGACGAAGTCGAGGAAGGCCTTGGAGGCTTCGGGGTTGCGGTAATTCACGTCGGGCATGACGGTGGAGAAGATGCCGTAGAAGTACGAGTCGCGTTTCCTGTGCCAGACTTCCTGTCCCCAGGGCCCCTTCCACGCGGGCTTGGCGTCGGTCCAGAGGTACCAGTCGCGCTTGGGGCTGCCGGGCTTCTGAGATTCGAGGAAGAAGGGGTGCTCTGAGGAGGAGTGGTTGAGGACGAGGTCGAGGATGACGCGGATGCCGCGCTTGTGGGATTCGCGGATGAACTCGCGGAAGTCGTCCATCGTGCCGAACTGCGGGTTGATGCCCTTGTAGTCGACGACGTCGTAGCCGTGGTAGCTGGGCGAGGGGTGGATGGGCATGAGCCAGAGGCCGGTGATGCCCAGGTCGTTGGTCGTGGCGGGGTTGTTGTCGTTGAGGTAGTCGAGCTTCTCGATGATGCCGCGGAAATCGCCGATGCCGTCGTTGGCGAGCGGGCCCGTCGTCGAGTCGGCGAACGAGCGGACGAAGATCTGATAGAAGACCGCGTCGTTCCACCAGCCCGCGCGGTCGGGGCCGGTGGGCGCGGGGCGAGGCTTGGCGGTGTCACGGCGGGGCAGGGTGGGGTTGGTCGTGGCCTGCGCGAAGAGGTCGGAGGCGGTGCCCGCGAGGGCCAAGCCTGCCGAGAGGATCATCGCGCCCGAGATGCCGATCGATCGCATGGGAAGTCCCTCTGAACTCAGGCCTGCGTGGCAGTCGCCTGGGGTCGGATCGCTGCGTGCGGGCCCGACGGACCCGCGGGTGCGAGATCGTACCCGGACGGACCCGACCGCCGCGTGACCCGCCCGCCCGATCACCGAAGGGGCCCGGGGGAACGTCCATCCGTGGCACGGCCCGGCCCAACCTGCGAGAATGACACGGGGGCCGGGGCCAGAAAGGGAGGAGGGCCACACATGAAGTCGCTGCTCCGATGCGTCGCGGCCGTGATCGTGGGATATCTCGCGACGGCCGTCGCGGTCTTTGTCACCTTCACCGGTGCGTACCTGCTCATGGGCACGAACGCCGCGTTCCGCGAGGGCTCGTACGACGTTTCGATGCTCTGGATCGTGACGTCGATCGTGCTGGGGTTCGTCGCGGCGGTGATCGGCGGGGCGCTCGCCCGCGTCATCGACCCGCGCCGAAGCACGGGCCCCGCGCTCGCCGGGCTCATCCTTCTGCTCGGCGTGCTTTCGGGCTCCATGGCCCTCAACCGGCCAGACCCGGGGCCCAGGCCCCCCGAAGTCGGCAACCTCGAGGCGATGCAGCGCGCCAAGAGCCCGCTCTGGTTTACCGTCCTGAACCCCGTCGTCGGCATCGCGGGCGTGCTCACGGGTGCCCGGCTTGCCCCCCGGCGAAAGCGCTTTGACGACCCTACGCCGGGCGTCCAGAGCCACCCGGGCTAAACGGGGCCCTCAACGTGAATCTGGCCCGAAACATCCTTTCGCGCTCGGGCATCGAAGAATGATCCTGAGGGCCGGGGGAGGCGTAGCTGTCCGGACGGCACGCAACCTCCCTACGACCACCCGAGCGAGGGCCAGCAATGAAGAAGCTCAGCAAGTTCATGGTGCTTATGGCGATCGGCGCGGCGCTGGCCGCGGCGCTGCATCTGCCGGCGCGGCTCGAGAGCGCTCGCTCGGCCGACGCGTTGCTCGCCCGCTTCCAGCCTGAGCCCGAAAAGCCCGCCAGCACCGACAAGACCAACTCGGACAAGAAGGATGACTCCGTGAAGACGACCGCCGCTGAAGCACAGACTGGCCCGAAGATCTCGCGCGCCGGTTATGACCTGACCAAGCTCACCGACGCACGGATCCAGGAGCTCGCCCGCGAGAAGAAGCTCACGGACGAAGAGCGACGGATCATTCTGAGCAAGGGCACCGAGCCGGCGTTCTGCGGCGATCTGCTCGACAACAAGAAGTCGGGCGCGTATCTCTGCCGGCTGTGCGACCTGCCGCTGTTTGACTCCAAGCACAAGTTCGACTCGGGCACGGGCTGGCCCTCGTTCTTCAGGCCGTTTGACCTGGAGCATGTGAAGTACGTGCGGGACACGTCGCACGGCATGGTGCGCGTGGAGATCGTGTGCGCGCGCTGTGAGGGGCACCTGGGGCACGTATTTGACGATGCGCCACAGACGCCGACGGGCGCGCGATTCTGCCTGAACTCGGCCTCGCTGGACTTTGTCGAGCGCACGGCCGAGGGCGAGCTGAAGCTGCCCCCGGCGGCGCAGCCTCTGCCTTTCGCGACGGCGTACTTCGCGGGCGGATGCTTCTGGGGCGTTGAGGACCGCTTTCAGCAGATCCCGGGCGTGATCAACGCCGTGTCGGGCTATCAGGGCGGCACACTCAAGAACCCGACGTACAAGCAGGTGTGCGAGGGCACCACGGGCCACGCCGAGACGGTGAAGATCACCTACGACCCCAAGCGCGTGAGCTACGGCGAGCTGCTCAAGTGGTTCTTCCGCCTGCACGACCCCACGCAGCTCAACCGGCAGGGCCCGGACATCGGGACGCAGTATCGCTCGGCGATCTTCGCGACGACGCCCGAGCAGCTCGAAGAGGCGAAGAAGTTCATCGCCGAGCAGGCCGAGAACAAGCGCTTCAAGGGCCGGAAGATCGTGACGCAGGTCGCGCCGGTCGCTGAGGCGGGAACGTTCTACGAGGCCGAGGAGTATCACCAGGACTATCACGAGAAGCACGGCGGATCGTGCGCCATGCCCGCGGCCGATGATTGATCGTCCGGGGCTGAAGCGGGACATGCTTCCTCGCGCTGTTCGCTGGGCCCCTGGGCGGGTACGCTTGGCCCGATGGACCGGGAACGAACTTCAATCCGCGGCGGAGCCGCACAGCGCAGCCCAGGCGACGCCGCGTGGGAGCGTGGGTACGACGACACCACGCCCAAGCCCAACGCCTCGCCCCGGCGGATCGGCTACGACCCGGACCTTGAGGGCGACGTTCCAGCGCCGCCCGCGGATGTTCCGCCTCGCGATGAGCAGGCCGAGCTCCTCGAAGGCCTGACCGATCCGCAGCGCGCCGCCGTGGAGCACTTGGATGGCCCGCTGCTGATCCTTGCCGCGGCGGGGTCGGGCAAGACGCGGGTGATCACGCGGCGGATCGCGTACCTGATCTCGTGCGGCGTGCCGCCGTGGGCGATCCTCGCGGTGACGTTCACCAACAAGGCCGCGGGAGAGATGCGCGAGCGCGTGCACTCGCTGCTGGCATCGCATTCTTCGGCGAGCCGGGGGCTCACCGTCTCGACGTTCCATGCGCTGTGTGCGCGGCTGCTGCGCAAGTACGCGCTCAATCTGAGCAAAGTGACATCGCTGCGCGAGGACTTCACGATCTACGACACCGACGACCAAATGACGCTTCTCAAAAAGTGCATCGCGGATGTCGGCGTTTCGACGAGCAACTTCCCGCCTCGGGGCGTGCTCAGCGCGATCTCTCAGGCCAAGAACGAGCTCAAGGACGCCGAGGACTTTGCGCTCTCGGCGGGCGACTTCTACGCCAAGACGATCGCGAAGGTCTACAAGGCGTATCAGTCGGGGCTGCGCGCGGCGAACGCGGTGGACTTTGACGATCTGCTGTTGCTCACCGCGCGGCTGCTGCGCGAGGACCGCGAAGTGCGCGAGGCTTGCCGCGAGCGCTGGCGGTACCTGATGATCGACGAGTATCAGGACACCAACCAGGCGCAGTTCCAGATCGCGAGCCTGATGGCCGGCGACGGCCCCGAGGCCCGCAGCGCAAACATCTGCGTCGTGGGCGATCCGGATCAGTCGATCTACGGCTGGCGCGGCGCGGATATCGAGAACATCCTCGAGTTCGAGAAGCACTACCCGGGCGCGCGGGTGATCACGCTGGGCGAAAACTTCCGCTCGACCGCGCCGATCCTGAGCCTGGCTGACGGGCTCATCAAGCGCAACCGCGTCCGCAAGGACAAGCCGCTGTTCACTCGCAAGCCCGGGGGCGACAAGCCGACGGTGGTCTTGTGTCGCGACGAACGCCATGAGGCGGATCTGGTCGTCGATTGGCTGCGCGCGATGCACGAGAGCACGGGCGAGGGCGCGAGCGTGCGCGCGGGCGTTCCCTGGCGCGAGATGGCGATCTTCTACCGCACCAACGCGCTCTCGCGTGTGATGGAAGAGGCGCTGCGGCAGGCCAACGTGCCCTACACCATCGCCCGCGGCACAGCGTTTTATGAGCGCGAGGAAGTCCGCAACGCGCTCGCGTACCTGCGTGTCGTCGCGAACCCGTCGGACTCGGTCTCGCTCGAGCGCGTGATCAACACGCCCGCGCGCGGGATCGGCGACACGTCGCTGGACAAGGTGCGCGCCTACGCCGAAGCGCGCGGCGAGCCGCTGCTCGCGGGGCTCCGCGACGCCTCGCGCGTCGAGGGCCTGAGCGCGCGCGCGGTCAACAGCATCAACGCGTTCCTGGGGATGATCGACCACTGGACGGGCAACGGCTCGTTCATGGGCGCGGAGGTGTCGGGGTCGCTCGCGACGCTGGTCGAGCGCGTGATCAAGGAATCGGGCCTCGAGAAGATGTACGAGGCGCAGGCGCGGAGCTCGGGCTCGGAGGCCGACGAGAACCGGCTGGACAACCTGAGCGAGCTGGTTTCGAGCGCGCGGCAGTTCGAGATGGAGTTTGACCCCTCGGGCGATCCGGTGTTCACGGGCGTGCCGGGCGATGAGAAGGCGCCGGTGGACGTGCGCGTGCCGGCGCTGCTGGCGATGCTGCGGGCGTACCTGGAGTCGATCGCGCTGGTCGCCGACGCGGACGCGGTCGATGCCGCGCAGGGCGCGGTGACGATGATGACGCTCCACGCGGCCAAGGGCCTGGAGTTCTCCGCGGTCGCGATGATCGGGCTGGAAGAGGGCCTGCTCCCCCACTCGCGGGCGCGCGAGAGCGATGCGCAGCTCGAGGAAGAGCGCCGGCTGTGCTTCGTCGGCATTACGCGCGCGATGAAACACCTGCACATGACCGCGGCCAAGTTCCGCACGATCCGCGGCGTGCCGGAGCGCAGCATCCTCTCCCGCTTCGTCGATGAGCTCCCGCGTGAGCACGTCGTGCTGTCGGATCAGTCCGACGCGGGGCTGCCCGCCGGCTGGGGAGGCGAGAGCGACGACGATGACCTCGACCAGCGACCCGCGCACGAGCGCGCCAGGCCAAGCGCCGCGGGAGGCGTCATCCCCAGCCTCCGCAGCGGTGGGCTGCCGACAGGAGCGCCGCGGGCCGACGGCGCGAAGCCCAAAGTGCAGTTCCCGGTCGGCTCCAAGGTTCGCCATCCGCAGTTCGGGCTCGGCACCGTGACCAGCGTCACGCCCGGCGCCAACGCCCGCGCGACGATCCACTTCCTGGGTGTGGGCACCAAGACACTGGTGCTCGAGTTTGCACGGCTCACGCCGGAGAAGTAACTCGCAGAACTCCCCCCGAAGCTCCCAGATTGCCCAAACTCACGTTTGGGCTTGGCGAATATAAGGAAAATCGCTCAGGATACCCGCTTAGGGGACTTGTTCGGACCTCTGGGTTTGTTTAAAGTCGGCGTTTCGTATCCGGATTGGCGTTTCCGCCGCTGATCCGGGTGTGTGCTGAGGCCGTCCGGGGCTTGCCGGTCCGTTCCACGACGTCTGAGAGAGCGTCGCGGGCGGACCAGTGGATTCGGCCGAGGCACTCCGCGTGTGGCGATCGTCGTTGCCCGCGGGATGGGTCACGGGTTTTCGTTCGAGGAGGAGAGAGACATGAAGATGCGCGTTTCGGCCCTCGCGGCCGCCGCGGTGCTGTGCGCCGCGGGTGCGGCTCAGGCCGCGTTCGTGGTGATCAATCAGGGGGCGTACAGCTTCGGCAACGGCGGTGAGTTCAACGCCCAGCTCACGGGTGTGTCGTTCTCGCCCAAGGCGCTGTCCAGCAGCGGCTTCTTCGAGACGTTCTGCCTCGAAGTGCCCGAGAACTTCCAGCCCGGCGCGACCTACAGCGCGTCGATCGCGACCTTCGCCGATGGCGGTGGCGCGGGCGGACAGGACAGCTCGGGCACCGACCCGCTCAGCGAGCTCACCGCGTACCTCTACGAGCAGTTCATCACGGGCAACCTCGCCGGATATGACTACGCCGACAGCTTGGGTCAGCGCAAGAACGATGCGGGCTCGCTCCAGCAGGCGATCTGGTACCTCGAGGACGAGATTGCGCTGAGCGCCGTCAACGCCAAGGGCCTCGCGTTCCTCGCGATCGCCGCCAATGGCGCCGGTCAAGGCCTGGGCGACGTCCGCGTCGTCAACGTCTACGACAACAGCGGCGGCAAGCGCCAGTCGCAGCTGGTCTCCATCCCGAGCCCGGGTTCGCTCGTGCTCGCAGGCGTGGGTCTCGCGGTCGCGGCCCGCCGCCGTCGCGCCTGAGCGACGCCGGACGGTTCATCCATCGCTCTTGGGTCCAACGCCCCCGCCATCGGGGGCGTTTTTCATGCGCGGGGCTCGGCGCGCTCGTGGTGCATGCCCGCGACGAGCACCGCGATCAGGATGTCGTCGCCGACCGGTCCGGCGCGCCGACGGCGCTCCCACTCCGCCAGACGCTCGGGCAGCTTGTCGGGCTCGCGGTCGGCCCGGCGGTCGCGGAGCAGATCCTCGAGCCCGCGGATGCCCGGCATCTCGGCTCGGCGGTCGCGCGACTCGATCAGCCCATCGGTGTAGAGCAGCAGCGCGTCGCCCGGCTCGAGCGTGCGGTCAAGCTGTTCGGTGCCCAGGTCAGGAGCAACGCCGAGCACGAACGCGGTCGAGGCCAAGGGCTCGCGGGCGCCGTCGGTGCGCAGCACGAACGCCGGGGGATGGCCCGCGGAGGCGTAGAGCACGCGGACGCGGCCGCGCGTCTCGGCGGTGACCTGCACGGCGATCGCTGTTGCGTACATCGAGCGTCCGCTGGTCGTCGCGAGCATGTACGTGTTCAGGTCGTTGAGCAGCTCGTGAGGCGCGAGGCCCGGGCGCGCGGAGAGAATCCGACGGATCTCGCCGTGGAGCCGCGCGACGACGATCGCCGCGGCGACGCCATGGCCCGTGACGTCCACCAGCACGGCGTAGAGCGGCGCGTCGGGACGGGCCTGATCGACGAACAGGAAGTCACCTCCCAAGTCCGCCTGCGGGCGATACACGTAGCTCAGGCGATAGCCGGGCCCTTCGACGAACGCGGGCGGGAAGATCGACTCGTGCAAGCCTCGCACGTCGACGAGCTCGTTGCGCACGCCGACATAGCGCGACTCGAGATAGCGCATGCGGAACCGGGCGGCGCGTGCGGCGGCACGGACACTCGAAACCACGACGCCCGGCACGAAGCACAGCGCCGAAGCCGCGCCGATCACCACGAAGCCGACCCAGCGCGCGTCGGTGCCCCACACGGCGCGCGCAGCCTGAAGCGGAAAGTCGGGCTTGAGCGCCCCGACCACGCCCAGCGTGAACGGAATGACCCACAGCATCGGCACCGCGGCGGTGCGGATGGCCCATGGGAAGAAGCAGCAGGCGAAGAAGTGCGCCGTCGGACCCGCCAGCAGCAGCCCGAACGCAAAGCCCTGCTCGTTGCGCAGGGCGAACTGGACCGGCATGTAGGCGACGAGGCTCGCGGCGAGCACGGCCCAGACCATGTGCGTCACGCGGCGCGACGAGGGCGCCCGGCGCTGGTTCCAGAACCAGACCCAGCAGTACGCCGCGAAGATCATCACCGACGCGCCCCAGTAGGCGACGATCGAGAGATTGCCGTCGGTCACCCGCGAGAGCATGCCCCACACCCGCGCGCTCTGCGGCGACAGCGGCAGCGTCGTGTACCCGAGAACGTTCAGGACAAGCTCGAGGATCGTGCCCGGCAGCGAGAGCGCGATGCTCACGCCGATCCACCACCTCAGCCGGCGACGGAACAGCTCGTCGGTCTCGGCGCGATACGCCTGACGGACCTCGACCTGCACGGCGTTGGAGGCGCTCCGGCTCACGCCACGACTGTACGGCGCGGCCCGCGCGCGGGGCTCAGCGCTTCATGTTCACGAACTGCAGGGGCACGCCCAGCCCGGCGCCGTTCAGCAGCGCGATCACGGCCTGAAGATCGTCGATCTGCTTGCCCGTGACGCGGAGCTCTTCCCCTTGGATCGAGGCCTGGACCTTGATCTTCGAGTCCTTGATCAGGCGCTGGATCTGCTTGCCGATCTCCTGCTCGATGCCGTCCTTGAGTTTGGCCTCGAGCTTCATCTTGCCCTGCGCCGTGCTCTCGGGCTCGGACCATTCGAACGAGCGGATATCCAGCCCGCGCTTGCGGGCAGCATCCTGAAACATCTCGCGCAGGCCGTTGACCTTCGTGCCGTCGTCGCTCACGAGCTTGAGCTTCTTCTCTTTGGGGTCCACCGTGATCTCGGTGGTCGCGCCGCGATAGTCAAAGCGGGCGGCGACGGCCTTCTTCGTGTTGTTGATGGCGTTGTCCAGCTCCGGAAAGTTCATCCGCGAGACAATGTCAAACGAGGGCATGGGCGCAGCTCCGCATTCGCCCCGGGCGCTCACCGCGCGGGGACGAATGAGCGTACGCCCCGAGAGCCCGCGGTATGCTGGACGGCCATGAACCACCTCACGCTCTCGGGTCTGGCCTCGTTCGTCGCGGCGCTGGCGCTTGCCGCCGGTCTGTTCGGCTGCGCGGGCCCGGCGGTGACGAACTCCGCCGAACCGGCCGCCCGGTACACGCTGGTGTACCTCGTGACGGGCCCGACCTCGGCGACGAACACCCCGGCGCAGAAGCAGGAGATCTTCCGCGGGCACATGGCCAACATGCAGCGCCTCGCGGCCGAGAAATCGCTCATCCTCGCCGGGCCCTTCGGCAAGCCGACGAACCCGGCGTGGCGCGGGCTGTTTGTGTTCGACGTTCCGACCAAGGCCCAGGCGCTGGCGCTCGCCTCGACAGACCCGGGCGTCGTCGCGGGCGAGTTTGCGCTCGAGGCGCGGGAGTTTGATGGCTCACCCGCGCTCCGCGGCGCGCCGGCGATTGAGGACGCGTACCAGGCCGAGCTCAAGTCTCAGGGCCAGCCCGAGCGCAAGCCGGGCGAGCCGCCGCCGGGCATCCGCCGGTACGCGATCGTCCACGCGGACGACTTTACACGCGCGCGCCGGGCGATGTCCTCACTGCCCGCAGGGCACGCGCCGCGGGTGATCTGGTCCGGCGCGTTCGCGGATTCGCCGGGCGGCGTGTTCATCCTCGATGTTCCGGGCCCCGACGAGGCCCGCGCGGCGCTCGCGGATGCCGACCTCGGCCCGGTCACCATCGATCTCTGGGCCTCGACCGCCTCACTCCCCCGCCTGCCCGCCAGCGCGGCGCATTAGTTCTCCGCCGCGGCCGGCGCGGGCATCGCTTCGATGATGCGCTTGTACAACTCGGCCTGCGTGTCGCCGCCCGTGTGCCAGCGCCAGACGACCAGCAGGCCCCGCGCACGGTCGATCCACAGCGAGTGATCCCCCGCGCCCTGCGCGCTGAAGGTTTCGCGGCCCGCGGCGGGCCAGCGGTTCTCGGTGTTGAGCCACCAGAGCAGCCCGTAGTCTTTCTTCACGCCCTGAGGCCTCACCGCCTCGGCCAGGTACGCGCGGCTCACGAGCTGGCGATCGCCCCACGCCCCGCTCCGGCTGACCAGGAGCGCAAAGCGGGCGTGATCCAGAGTGCTGATCCAGAGCCCCCCGCCCCAGCGCGTGCCCCCCGAGATCGAGGGCATCGGCGTGCCGTCGATGTTGACCGTCGCGTGGTCGTACGGGATCCATCGCCAGGTGGCGGAGGCGCCGATCGGGTCCATGACTCGCTCGCGCCAGACCTCGGGCAGGGGTTGTTTCCACAGGCGGAGCATGGAGAGAGAGAAGCGGTTGATCCGCACGTCGTTGTATTCAAAGAACGTGCCGGGGGCGCGGACCGCGCGGGGCTCGATGGCGGACTTGCCGTGCTCGTGGGCGCCCTGCAGCGTGGAATCCTTGCCGAACATCGAGCCTTCCCACTCGCTGGTCATCGTCGCAAAGTGCCGCCAGGTGACCTGGGCGTTGTGGGCCGAGGCAAAGCCGCCGTCCTGCACGCGCTCCCCCACCTTCTCGTCGATGGAGCCGATCAGCCCCGCGTCGAGCGTGAGCCCGAGGATCGTGGAAAGGTAACTCTTCGCGACGCTGTACGTCGGGTCCGCCGCCTCGATGTCGCCCCACTCTGCGATGATGTAACCGTCCTTCAAGATCACGCCGTTGTTGGACGCGCGGGACGCAGGCAACGGCCCCAGTTTCCGTCCGAAGATCTCTTCCTGCTTGGCAAAGTCCCACGTGGACTCCTGCTGCCTGGCCCACGCGACGGCCTCCGCGAGTTTGGTCGCGTCGATGCCGAAATCTTCCGGCGCCCGGCGCTGCCAGGAGCCCTTGGGGGGCACGTACGCGCGGGTTTCCGCGAGCGTGCGCGAGAACTGGGCCCGGCTGTCGCGGGGCGCGCTGTGCTGCGAGGCGCACCCGCCCGCGGCCAGCAGCGCCGCCGCCGACAGCACGAGCCAGGCCCGGACCCATCCGCCGCGCAAGGGCTGTGTGAAATCGCTCATGCCCCCAGCGTATCGGACCATGCCCCCGCTGGTCGGGGCTTGATTTCCGGGGAAACATCGGCGACACGGGGCGGAGAGGAGAGACCGCATGAAGACGAACGGATGGGACGCGCCCGGCGGGGCGCGGCAGTCAGCGGGTGCGCGGGCTTGGGCGGCGGGTGCGCTGCTGGGCGCCGCGCTGGCGGGCGGAACGGTCGCGCACGCCGCGGGGCCGATCAATCTGATCGCCGACACGCGGGTGATCCGCGCCGAGGCCGGGGCGGTGACCACCGCGGGCACGGCGGCGTCGGGGCCCTTTGAGAAGGCCCCGCTCTTTGGCGCGGCCTTCAGCGACAACGTTCAGGCGGGCATCGCGCGGATCGGTGCATCGGCCTCGGCCTCGGTCTCGCAGACCTCCTCGATCGCCTCGGGCGAGATCCTCGCGCAGGGAAGCTTTTCTTCCAGCGCGCTGGTGACCTCGGGCATCTCGGCGCGCGCCCGCGTGGCCAACCTGGTCGATCTGCGGTTTTACTTGCCCACCGGCGCGAGCTGGGAAGCGCAGGGCTCCACCGCGGGCAACGCCTTCTTCCAGATCTACGACGCCTCGGGCGCGCTCGTGCTCTCCAACCTGGGCTTTGCGAGCGGCACGGTTGCCTCGGGCGGGGTGTTCAGGCTCATCGCGGGCGACAACGCGGGGGGGCAGGGCGGCGCCTCGCGGCCCGACGGCCCGTCCGGCTTCGGCGGGTCGTACAGCGTCCGCTTCACGTCCATCCCGACGCCGGGAGGTTGCGTTGCGCTGGGCCTCGCGGGCGTGTGCACACTGGCCCGCCGCCGCCGCACGGGCCAGTAAACCGGTCGCGTCCGCGTGCCCGCTGAGCCCGCGCGGGCTCAGGCCCGCCGACGGCGCGAGAGGCTGAGCGCGCCCACGGCCAGCGCCGCCGCCGCCGCGCCGGGCGCGGGGACGAAGGTCACGCTGAAGTTGTCATAGAGCCCCGAGCGCGTGTACCCGAACCCGTTGGGCGAGGATGAGTTGGCCGAGGCGAACCCGAAGCGGACCGGGCCGCCGGAGACGAGGTTGGGGGCCAAGGGCGCGCCCGCGGTGAGGGCTTGGTTCTGCGTGACATCGACGTTGGTCAGCGCGAAGGTGGTCCACGCCGAGGTGTTGAGGGAATACCCCATCCGCCAGACGTGCCCGCCCTGCGCGACGACGAAGCTCACGGCCTGCAGCCCGTCCACAAAGCGCGTGTCGATCGAGAAGCTGAGGCTCGAGATCGGCCCCGAGGCGCCGGGGTTGTAGGTGAAGGCGGGGAAGAGCACCACGTTCCACGCGCCGCTGTTGTTGTTATTGGCGTTGTTGGTGATCCGCAGCCCGTGGCCGGTGCGGCCTTGGGTGGTCTGCTGCGCGGCGCCCGAGCCGCCGTTGGGCCCGAAGGCATAGGAGCTGAAGGCCCAGCCCGGCGCGGCAAACTCGGTCTCGGTGAAGACGACCGAGGCGCGGGCGGCGCCCGGGGCGACGGCGACGATGGCCACACCGGCCGCGAACGCGGCACGCACGAACGAACGCTTGGACATCTCTTTCCCTCTCTCTCGCGCGGCGCGGGCGCAACCGGCCCGAGCCTGTCACCCAAACATGCCACAGGGGGCGGCAAGGTCCAGAAAAACCGCGGCCCGGACGCTCGGAGCGGCGGTACTTGCCCCGGGAGGGTGAGCCATGCCCCCCGGGGGCGCGGGACGGGGCCGCGGGCCCAAGTGTTTGCGGGCTCGGCCTTTACGAACGATTTCCGCCCCGGCGAACGTGAAAAGTTCTCGGGCCGGGGTCAACCCCGCCCTGCTCCGGACCGATCGGAGCATGGCGGGAAGAGTCTTTGGAAGGGCGGGAACGCTCTACGGACGGGCGAGAGCGTTCTACGGAAGGGCGAGAACGGTTGCATGACGGGCGAGAGCGGTCTACGGACGGGCGGCAAAGGTCTACGGAAGGGCGAAAGCGGTTGCATGACGGGCGAGAGCCGTCGACGGACGGGCGTGAAAGGTTTCTTTGGGGGCGGGGAGAGATCTTTGGGCGGCAGGGACGATCCACGGACGGGCGGCACACCGAACAGGAGCCTCGGCCATGACCACCGGCGGCAAGAACTACATCCCCCGGCGCGACGATGAGTTTCATATGTGGGCCGAGCAGTATTACGCCAGCGTCGCGGCGTTTTATGAGAATCAGTCGCTCGACCCCGCCGCGATCGTGCCGCTGTT
>JANRKN010000005.1:0-18256 GCA_033763435.1 Planctomycetota bacterium | reverse complement strand
CACTTCACTGTGCCCACCTGACACTTCACTGTGTCCGATGGGCACTTCACTGTGTCCGGTTGGCACTTCACTGGGCGCGGGCTTGGGCGGTGTGCCGGTCGGCGTGCAATCGCGTTCGAGGCGTTCGTAGTCGATGGCGCGCTGGGCCATGCGGGGTGTGCGCGCGTGGAGCTGCAGCACGCCTCGGGTGGTGAGCTGCTTGATCGCGCGGAAGACCTCGCGTCGGGACAGGCCGCTCATGGCGCTGATGGTGTCCGCACTGGGCCACGCGAGGCCGGTGCGGGAATTCTCGAAGTCCCAGAGCACCCAGAGCACGGCCTTTTCGCGCAGCGCAAGCCTCGCGCGCGTGATCAGCCGGTGCGTATAGAAACGATCGCGCTCGGTCCCGTTGGTCCCACCCATGATCCACCTCCCGAGGGAGATAATCTCATGGGTGCCCTGTCGCGTCAATGCACAATCGTGTTGACGTTTGTGCGCGCAGAGATGATTCTGGCCTCTCCGCCTTGCGCGTCAGGCCTCGGCAGGGCCCAATCGGCGGGCATAATGCGGGCCTCCCGGATCACTCGTTGGGCAGCGGCGCCGGGCGGGTTTCCGCGCTCGTCGGCGCGTTCGCCTCGAGCAGCGTGAGGGGCCAGGGGCTGGGCAGCGGCGCGCCGCCACGCGCACCGGGCAGCACATCGGGCGCGGGCGTGATCGCCGCGAGCGCCCATGCGCGGGCGTAGTCGGCGTGCCCGGTCTGCTCCGCGGCCCGCGCCGCCGCGGTCATCATCCAGCGCCGAAGCGGATACTCGACCGACGCGTTGACGGCGGTGAACTCTCTCGCGGCCTGGTCGAGCAGGGGCCACGCTTCCTCCGCACGCCCGAGCGCCAGCAGCGCCTCGCCCCGCGCGAACCGCGCGATGTTGACCTGATCGAACGCGCGCCCGGGCTCGGCCGTCATCGCCGCGAGCGCCCGCGCCGAGAGTTCGTCCGCCCGCTCGACCTGGCCGAGCTTCAGCAGCGAGTAGGACTGCACAGACTCGATGACCGACACCAGCGGGTGCTCGGGCCCAGCGCCGGTGCGGACGAGCGCCAGCGCCCGCGCGTAGGCCTCGGTCGCGTCGGCGTGCCGCTCCGCCATCGCGAGGGCCAGGCCCAGATACCGCTCGGTGCTCGCGGCGATCAGCGGGTCGCGCGCGCTCTCGGGCAGCTTCGCGCGCAGCGCCTTCACGCGCTCGAGCAGCGCGACGCTCTCGGACGTTCGCCCGCGCACGCCGAGCTTGATCGCGCGCAGCTCCGTCGGCACGATCAGCGACGCGTCGCCCGTGCCAAAGCGCTTCTCGAGGTGCGTCGAAAGCTGCGCGAGCGCGTCGAGCTCGCGGTCCCACGCGCGGTCCATCGCGGAGGCGCTGGTCGCGACGATCAGGGTGCGGGCGATCGCGGGGTCGGTCTCGTCGAGCACCGCGCGCTGGGCCGAGGCCAGCCGCATGAGCGCCGCTGAGCGCCCGCGCGTGTCGCGCACGCTCGAATCGGGCCAGTCGGCGAGCGCGAGCGCCTGGGCGTCCGCGCGCGCCAGCGCCGGGCCCGAGACCCCGCTCTCACCCGGCGCATGCCAGACGCGCTCGACCAGCGTGCGCGCAAAGCCCGCGTGCTTCTCCGCGATGTCGGCAAGGTCGCGCAGGCCCTGGTGCAGGTCGGTCGCGCGCGGCTCCAGCAGGCTGAGGCGGATCCGCGTCGCGCGCTCGATCAGTCCGTCGGCCTCGGCAAAGCGACCGGCGTCGAGCGCGATGCGCCCGAGCAGGCCCGTCATCGCCCCGGCCGCCGCGCGGTGCGTCGGGCCCTCGCCCGTGCGAAGCTTCTCGAGCGCCTCGCGCGCGACGGGCTCGGCCTCGCTCCAGCGTCCCTGCGCCGCCAGCGCCCGCGCGAGCAGCGCGCGGCTCTCGCCCGTCTCGGCATCGCGGGGCCCGAGCGCACGCAGCCGAAGCGCCAGCGCCTCGCGCGCCGCGGCCTCACTCTCCGCCCCGCGCCCGCGCACCAGCAGCAGCTCGCCCAGCTCGTGCACCGTCGAGGCCAGGTCCGCCGGGTCGGTCTTCGCGTCGGCGCGCATGCGCTGAAGCCCCGCGCGCAGCGACAGCTCGGCGTACGGCGCGAGCGCCACCGCGCGAGGGCCACCCACGCCCGTGTACACGCTGCCCCAGAGCCTGCGCAGCATGCCGTCGAGTTCGGGCTCGCGGGCAAACCCGCCCGATTCAAGCTGGAAATACAGCCTTCCGAGGCCCACCGCGATGGCGTTGGAGATCTCGGGCCTCGACGCGTCCGCCGCGGGCAGCGCCTCGCGCAGAAGTTCCGCGACCGCGCGTGCGCGCACGCGCTCGCTCTGGGCCTGCGCGCGGTCCACGGCCGCGCTCGCAAGGGTCAGCACCACCGCGAGCCCCGCGCCCGCGAGCACCACCGCCGCCGCGCTGGTCACGATCAGCCTGCGCCGGTTGAGCACGATCGCCTTACGCAGCAGATACCACCCCGAGCCGCTGCGCGCCTCGACGGGCTCGCCCGCGAGGAAGCGTTCGACATCGCGCGCCAGCGCCGCCGCCGACTGATACCGCCTCGGCTTGTCCTTGCGGATCGCCCGGAGGATGATCGCTTCGAGGTCCGCGGGGATGCTCGCATCGCGCTCTCGCGGCGGCACGGGCTCGGCCTCGGCGATCGTCCGCGCGATCTCCAGCAGCGTTCCGCCCAGCTCGTAGGGCATCGCGCCGCACACCAAGCGATACAGGATCACGCCCAGCGAGTACACGTCCGTCAGCGCGTCGATGTCGTCGGCGCGGCCCTGGGCCTGCTCGGGCGAGGCGTACGCGGGCGTGCCCGCAAACTCGCCGGTCATCGTCGCGCCGATCCCGCCGTTGGCCTTGGCGATGCCGAAGTCCAGCACCACCGCGCGCCCTTCGCTGGTGACGAGAATGTTGTCGGGCTTGAGGTCGCGGTGGATCACGCCGTTGAGGTGCGCGTGGTGGATGCCCGCGCAGACCGAGACGAACACGCCCAGCACGCGCCGCAGGCGCTCGGCGCTGGAGAACGTCGTGAGCCCCGCGCTCCCGCGCTCGACCGGGCCCCATGCGTCCAGCGGCACGCCGTCGACAAACTCCATCACCACCGCGATCCGCCCGTCCGCCAGCGTGCGCGACTCGAACACCGTCACGATGTTCGGATGCCGGAGCCTCGCGGCGATCTCCGCCTCGCGCTCGGCGCGCAGTCTCTGACGCGAGCTGATCGTGACGCCCGAGGCGCCCCGCCCGGTCGCCAGCGCCTTGATCGCCACGCGCCGCTGCGTCGATTCCTGCACCCCGCGGTACACCACGCCCTGCGCGCCCGAAGAGATCACGCCCTCGACGCGATACCCGCTGAGCCTGGGCGCGCCCTCGGGACCGAGCACCGGCGCCGCCAGGTGCCTCGCGCGGCTGAGAAAGCTCGCGTCCTCGCGCGCACTCTCGACCCGCGCCTGACAGACCGCGCACGCCCGCACGTGCGCGCGCACCTCGGGCGTCGCGTCGTCGTCGCACGCCAGACGCTCGATCTGCATCGTGCCCGGGCACGCCGAGCTGGGCGAGCCTTCAGAGGCAGGGGGTTGGCCGGTGATGCGCGTCATGCGTGTGTGCGGTTCAGTCGTCCCGTTCGAACGCGTCCGTGAGATCCTCGACGATGCGCCTGAGGCGCTTGGTGATGCGGCTTTTCGCGACGTACACCTGCTCGACGCTCATGCCCGCCTGCTGCGCTGCCTCGGTCGCGGGCACGCCGCGCATCGCGACGAGTTCAAACGCCAGCAGCGTGCGGTCGTCGGTGTCCGAGTCCTCGCGCAGGAGCGTCATCGCGCGCGAGACGATCGAGCGGTCGCGCTCGTCGGCCCAGATTTTCCGCAGCGAATCGGGGCTGCCCGCGGGGTCGGGCGTCGCGCTCATGGCCGTCGCGCCCGGGTGGACCTCGCCGCGCGATTCGCGCATCAGCCGCAGCGCCGTGTGGTGCGCGATGCCCAGGATCCAACTGCTCAGGCGCCCCTTGCTGCGGTCGTAGCGCCCCTCGCGGTACGCGCGGACAAACTCGGCCAGCGTCTGCTGCGCGACCTCCTCCGCGTCGGCCTGCGAGAGCCCAAGCCGCAGCGCCAGCCCCGCGATCACCGGGCGATAGCGATGATCGATGTGCAGCCACGCCGGCTCGTTCCCCGGCACGCGGAGATCGTCGAGCAGCTTGGTCGTTGTCCGCAGCGCCAACGCAGTCTCGTGAGCCACCGGCCATCCTTCCCCTCCCAGTCTACCGACCTCTGCCCGCCACGCGATAGAGATTCGCTTGCGCCCCAAGGGTCGCTTGGGCCCCGGGGCCTCCGCTCGTCCGGAAACCCGTCGCTCGCTCGGTCAATGTGCGATGCACGGTGGCATCACTCGCTGTTGGCGTGCGGAGGGCGATCGGGTATGCTGGGCGGGCAGATCCGCCGCGGGCGGGGGGCCGCCGCGTGTGGAGTTCGGGCATGGTCGGAATTCATCGCGTGACTTGCTCGGCCGCGGGCTTCGCGGGGCGGGCCTTGGCGCTGGTGTCGATGTTCGCGCTGGCGCAGTCGGCGTGCGCGCAGAGCGTGGTACCCGCCGGTGCGGGTTCGTACTACGCCGACACGCCCGCGGGGCATGAGCGCCCCGTGAACACGGCGGGCGCGGCGGTGCAACCGCGGGTGAGTGCGAACTACGTCGGCGCGCCGCGGACGAACGAGTGGTGGTCGTCGCTGATCTTCGCGCGCGACACGGGCAACACGCACGGGCTGCCGATGTATCCGCTGCCGCTGGCGGTGCGTGGTCAGGCCGACGGGCTGGACGTGGGCGCGGTGCGTGCGCCGCAGGTCTTTGCGACGGGGTACAACTTTCCGCTGGGCGTGGGTCAGACGGCGCTGCGCGTGGGCGTGTCGGGGCTGAGCGCGGGTGCGCTCGCGGTCGATGGCGCGGGCGACTGGTCGGTGATCGCACGCTGGACGGGCCAGGGCGCAAGTTCGGGCCGGACGCTGCGCGCGTTTCTCGCGCGGGGCTCGCCGTTCGCGTCGTTCGAGTGTGCGGGCGGGAACGCCGAGGTGCGCTTCAATGCCGCCGCCGGGCCCGCGACGGTGTGGTTCAACGCGGGCAACACGCTGGGCGTCACGATCGGCGGCGCGCCCTTCGGCCTGTTCGCGCCCGCGGGCGCGACGTGGACCGTCTCCGCGGGCGTCGCGCGCTCAGACCTCGCGGGCAAGGGCTACTTCTCCATCGCGGCGCTGCCCGGGGTTGGGGCGGGCGCGGGGCCGGGCGCGGGCGATCTGCCCTCGCAGCTCGCGCTGTTCGCGCAGCACGCGTTCGCGTTCGTGACGGACACGCGCGCGGAGTGGGCGTTTGATGCCGGGGCGTCGAAGGTCACGCTGCGCAATCGGTTCATCACTCAGGCGCGCGAGGGTGCGAACACGACGCCGCTGGTTGCGATCTTCCGGCACGCGTGGCTCAACAGCGGTGCGCCGACGCTGGGCATGTCGTACAACACGGCGCGGGGCGAGGCGAAGCTCGCCGCGGCGAGCGAGGTGGTGTCCGAGTACGAGTTCCACGGCCTCGTGCCCGAGTTTCCCGCGACGGGCGCGCTGGGCCGCACGCGCCTGTGGGAGCTGGTCGACCGCGTGTACCGCGAGCCGAACCTGAACCCCGCGGGCGACAGTTACTTCGCGGGCAAGAACTACGGGCGCATCGCGCAGCTCATCCCGCTCGCGGAGCAGGCCGGGCACGCGCCCGCGCGCGAACGCTTCATCAGCTTCCTGCGCACGGAACTCTCCGACTGGTTCACCGCGGGCGCGACCCAGAACGGCGGGGGTGGCAGCGGCGGCGGCGGTGGTGGTGGGGGCGGAGTCAGCGCGTACTCGCCCGTGCAGATCGAAACGTTCACCGAGTCCAGCGGCGGGCTCACGATCGGCCCCTCGCCCTCGGGCCAGGCCGTGCTGGGCTTCGGCGGTTCGTCGTGGCTGAAGATCCCCGGCGTGGACTTTGCGCAGGGCGTGCCCACGCGCCTGCTCATCACCTACGCCTCGGGCACCGCGGGCAGCGGGCTGTTTGAGGTGCGCGCGGGCAGCCGCACGGGGCCCGTGCTCGCCAGCGGCGGCGTCGGCGGCACCGGGGGCGTCGGCACGTGGGTCGAGCTTCCGCTCGGCGTCTCCAGCGCGGGCGCCGCGGCGACCGGCGTGCAGGACCTCTACCTGTCCATCTCCTCGCCTTATCCCGGCGAGCTCATGCGGCTTGATTCGCTCCGCTTCGATCGCGCGGGCGGAAACGGTGGGGGCGGTGGGGGCGGTGGTGCTGCTGGTGACGTGCGCGCGTTTGCCTACAACGCCGCGTGGCGCACGATGATCGCGCACCCGGCATCCTTCGGCCTGGGCAGCGAGCTCAACGACCATCACTTCCACTACGGCTATTTCATCATGGCCGCGGCGGCGCTCGCGCGCGTCGATCCCGCCTGGGCGCAGGCCTATGGCCCGATGGTCGACCTGCTCATCCGCGATGCCGCGAACTACGACCGCGCCGACACGCGCTTTCCGGTCCTGCGCGCGTTCGATCCGTACGCGGGCCATTCGTACGCCTCGGGGCATGCGAACTTCTTCGCGGGCAACAACCAGGAGAGCTCGTCGGAGTCGATGAACTTTGCCGCGGCGTGCTTTCTGTGGGGCGCGACGACGGGCCAGCCCGCCGTGCGCGACCTGGGCGCGATGCTGTACGCGGTCGAGGCGCGCGCGATCGAGCAGTACTGGTTCGACGCCGACAACGCCGTGTACCCCGCGAACGTTCCCCGGCGCATGGCGGGGCTGATCTGGTGCTACGGCGCGGAGTACGCGACGTGGTTCACCGCGAACCCGTGGCAGATCCATGGCATCAACTTCCTGCCGATCACCACCGCGTCGACGTACCTCGGCCGCAGGCCCGACGCGCTGCTGAAGAACTGGGCGATTCTGCAGGCGTCCGCGGCGGGCTTCACGCCCGCGTGGCTGGACATCAA
Source organism: Planctomycetota bacterium (assembly GCA_033763435.1). Classification (GTDB taxonomy): domain Bacteria; phylum Planctomycetota; class Phycisphaerae; order Phycisphaerales; family UBA1924; genus JANRKN01. The sequence goes on along the minus strand of JANRKN010000005.1, from coordinate 11,239 downwards.
CCACGGAATGCTGGCGCTCGCCGACGCGAAGGCCGCGTACGCGTGGATGAGCGGCTCGCCCAACGCGAGCTCGGAAGAAGGCGCCTCGCGCGCGTTCACGGAGCACTGGATCAGCACGCTCCGGCGCGTGGGGCGCGTGGACACGAGCGTGCGCGCGGATGTGCCGACATTCGCGGCCTTCCGTCAGGGCACGACCTCGCACCGCTTCGTGTGGAACCCGGGCGCGGCGGAGATCACGGCGCGCTTCAGCGATGGCGCGCGCGTGAGCGTGCCCCCGGGGCGCGTGGTGTACTGGCAGAGCCCCGCGCGCACGGTCGTGCCGATCACGCCCGCGGCGCCGATGCGGGAGTAGGGTGCGGGGCTTCGGTGCGGCGACCGCCACGGCCGCGTCACATAGGCGCGCGATACAATGTTGTATCGAAGTGTTCGGCGTGACCATTTTCGTCTTCCTACTTGTGCCGGCCTTCGCGTTCGCGCTGGGCTGGGTGGCGGGCCCTCAACCCCTACGCGCACAGGACGTCGGCCCCCGCTGCGGCCTTTGCAGCTACACGCTGAATGGACTCGACTCCGACGCGGCCTGCCCCGAGTGCGGCAGCAGCGCCCGGGTCACCTGGGTACACCCCACACGCATGGACCCGCGCTGGTGGGGGCGAGTTTCCGGCGCGCTGCTCGCGGCGCACGCTCCGCTGTTCGTGGCATCCCTGTGGCTTGGGCTGGAATGGTCGATGTTCTCGCTTCTCGCGTGCTTCGCCGTGGTGGCGGCGCTCTGGCTCGCCTGGTCGATCTCGCTGCTCGTGCGCCGCGTGAATCGGATGCTCTGGATCTTCGGCGTGACTTTGCTCGCGGGCGTGCAGGGACTGTTGAACACGACGATCGCGGTCTGGATGATCGCAAGCCCGCCAGCGGAGGCACAAGAGCTCGTCATCCTCGTCGCTTCACTCTTTTCGCCCGTCGCAGGATCGGCCGTGTTCAATCTGTTCGCCTTGATCGCGATGATCGGCATCGGGGTGAGACGAGCCCGTGTGAACCGATCGACGCCAAAGGCGTGATTTCGAAAGTCGCTGGCCCCACGCTTGAGCGGCTTGGTCTGGGGTGGGTTCCGGGGCACTCCACCCGACGCACGGACGTCGCTTCGCTCCGTCACGCGAGTCGGGGCACCCGGCCGACGTCCCTAAGGCCAAGCGCCGACCTGCGCAAGACCACGCCCCTAAGCTTCCGCAGCGGGCGCGTTCTGCGTCCGCGTGTGTGAAGGAACCACGACATGACGAGCCACCAGAACGGGTCCAAGCCGCAGGCCTACGAGACGCAGACCACCGCCGCACAGCAGGCCGCACAGGCTTCCGGCGGCTGTCCTTTCGGGCACGGCCGGCCCCGCGGCACGACGAATCAGGACTGGTGGCCCAACGCGCTCAAGCTCAACATTCTCCGCCAGCATTCGGCCAAGTCTGATCCGATGGGCGCGGGGTTTGACTATGCGCGCGCGTTCAAGTCGCTCGACTTTGCCGCGCTTAAGCGTGATCTGCACGCGGTGATGACCGACTCGCAGCCGTGGTGGCCCGCCGACTTCGGGCACTACGGCCCCTTCTTCATCCGCATGGCCTGGCACAGCGCGGGCACCTATCGCACCGCCGACGGGCGCGGTGGCGCCAGCAGCGGCGCGCAGCGCTTTGCCCCCCTCAACAGTTGGCCCGACAACGTCAACCTCGACAAGGCCCGCCGACTGCTCTGGCCCATCAAGCAGAAGTACGGCGCGAAGATCTCGTGGTCTGACCTCATGATCCTCGCGGGCAACGTCGCGCTCGAATCCATGGGCTTCAGCACGTTCGGCTTCGGCGGCGGGCGCCCCGACACGTGGGAGCCCGAGCAGGACATCTACTGGGGCACCGAGAGAACGTGGCTCGCCGACAACCGCTACACGGGCGATCGCCAGCTCGAGAGCCCCCTCGCGGCCGTGCAGATGGGCCTGATCTACGTCAACCCCGAAGGGCCCAACGGCAACCCCGACCCGCTCGCCGCGGCGCGCGACATCCGCGAGACCTTCGCGCGCATGGCCATGAACGATGAAGAAACCGTCGCGCTCATCGCGGGCGGGCACACGTTCGGCAAGTGTCACGGCGCGGGCGACGCGAAGCTGCTCGGGCCCGAGCCCGAGGCCGCGCCCATCGAACAGCAGGGCCTCGGCTGGAAGAGCGCCTTCCGTTCGGGCATGGGCAAGGACACGATCACCAGCGGCCTTGAGGTCACCTGGACCACCACGCCCACCAAGTGGGGCATGAACTATCTCGAAAACCTCTTCAAGTATGACTGGGAACTCACCAAGAGCCCCGCGGGCGCGCACCAGTGGCGCCCCAAGAACAACGCGGGCGCGGGCACCGTTCCCGACGCGCACGACCCGAACCTCAAGCACGCGCCGTCGATGCTCACGACCGACCTCTCGCTGCGCCTTGACCCGGCGTACGAGAAGATCTCGCGGCGGTTCCTCGCGAACCCCGATCAGTTCGCCGACGCCTTCGCCCGCGCGTGGTTCAAGCTCACGCACCGCGACATGGGCCCGCGCGTGCGCTATCTCGGCCCCGAGGTTCCGAAGGAAGATCTGATCTGGCAGGACCCGCTCCCCGCGGCGCAGGGCCCCAAGCTCAGCGATGCCGACGTCGCGGCGCTCAAGGCGCAGATCCTCGCCTCGGGCCTCACGACGGCGCAGCTCGTGAGCGTCGCGTGGGCGTCGGCGTCGACGTACCGCAACTCGGACAAGCGCGGCGGGGCCAACGGCGCGCGGATCAGGCTCGCGCCGCAGAACTCCTGGGAGGTCAATCAGCCCCAGCAGCTCGCGCTGGTGCTGAAGAAGCTCGCGGAGATCCAGGCGGCGTTCAAGGCTTCGGGCCAATCGTCGGGCCAAACGACAGGCAAGCACGTGTCGCTGGCGGATCTGATCGTGCTGGGCGGGTGCGTCGCGGTGGAGGATGCCGCCAAGCGCGCGGGCGTGAGCATCGCGGTGCCCTTCACGCCCGGGCGGGTGGACGCGAGCGCAGAGCAGACCGACGCCGCGTCGTTCGCTGTGCTCGAGCCCGAGGCCGATGGATTCAGGAACTATGCCAAGCGCACGTTCCGCGTGTCGGCCGAGGAAATGCTCGTCGATCGCGCGCAGCTTCTCACGCTCACCGCGCCCGAGATGACGGCGCTGGTGGGGGGGCTCCGCGTGCTGGGTGCCAACACCGCGGGCCGGACGCACGGCGTGTTCACGCAGCGCCCCGGCACGCTCAGCAACGACTTCTTCGTCAACCTGCTCGATATGCGCACCGATTGGCGCCCGACCTCGCCCGACGCCCAGACCTTCGAGGGCTTCGACCGCGCGACCGGGCAGGTGCGCTGGACGGGCACGCGCGTGGACCTGATCTTCGGCGCGCACTCCGAGCTGCGGGCGCTCGCCGAGGTCTATGCCTGCGCCGACGGGCTGGAGAAGTTCGTGCGCGACTTCGTCGCCGCGTGGACGAAGGTGATGAACCTCGACCGCTTTGACCTCGTCTGACGCGCGGTTCGCCGCGAGCGGACCACGCCGTTGCACGTCAGATCGACACCGTCTCGCCCTCGATCCGGCAGCGGCCTGATCGCGCGAGCGTGTCGATCCCTGCGCGCAGGAAGGGCTCGAGGCGCGCGGTAACGCGCTGGGCGCCGAAGAGCCGCGCGACCTCGGCGCAGAGCGAGTCGATGGGCATGCTGAAGTCACGCTCGAGGATCGCACGCGCCGCGGCGGCAAGCTCGGCGGGGTGGATCTGCTCGATGGGCCGCGACCAGTCCTCGCGCGCGGAGGGAACACGGAACTGCGCGCCGAGCGCGACCGGGCCCAGCAGGAACTCGCCGTCGGCGGAGAGTCCGCCGGTGGTCCGCGCCTGATCGATCGCGCGATCGATCACCTCGCGCGCGCGGGCCGTGAGCCGCTCGATGCCCCACGCCTCGGCGATCGCTTGGCGCACGCGGTCGGCATGGACGGGCGATTCCTGATTCACGATCGCGACGACGTCGTCGGCGACCTGCGCGAGCGCGCGCCCCTCGCGCAGCGCCTCAGACTCGCGCCGCGCGCGCGGGAGCTTCGCTTGCGCGTACTCCTCGCTTCCCTTCAGAGGCGGAGGCTCGGCCGCGGGGGCCGAGTCGCTCGCGGCATCGTGCGAGGCCGAGGTTGGCGAAGATGGCGCGGTGGATGTCGAAGGTGGGGAGGGTGAGGAAGGTGGAGAAGGTGGTGGTGGTGGGGAGGCCGGGGGCGTCGTCTGCGCCGTGAGTGCCTGCGCGATGGCCGATTCGATCCGCGCGAGCGCGCGCTCGGGGCTTTGGAACCAATCGGTGGACCAGACGCGGTGCAGCCGCCAGCCGAGACCCCTGAGGACCTGCTCGCGGAGGCGGTCGCGGTCGCGCGCCGAGCGCGAGCTGTGGTACGACGCGCCGTCGCACTCGATGCCGAGCACGTAGCGCCCGGGGCAGGCGGGATCCTTGATCGCAAGGTCGATGCGGTATCCCGAGCAGCCGACCTGCACGTCGACGAGGTGTCCCCGCGCGACAAGCGCCTCGCGCACGGCCTCTTCGAAGGGCGATTCGGTCGACTCACCCGGCCGCGCGGCCTCGAGGATCGCGCGCGGACCCCGCAGCGCGTAGTCGAGGAACGACCGCAGATGCGCGGCGCCCGTCGCCCGCGTCCGCGACAGATCGATCTGCTCGGGCCTCAGCGAGCTGAACACCATGACCTCGCGCCGGGCGCGCGTGATCGCGACGTTGAGCCGACGCTCGCCGCCCTGGCGGTTGATGGGCCCGAAGTTCATCGAGACCTGGCCCTCGCCATGCGGGCCGTAGCAGATCGAGAAGAGGATCACGTCGCGCTCGTCTCCCTGCACGTTCTCGAGGTTCTTGACGAACACGGGCTCGTCGACGCCCGAGCCGAAGAAGCGCTCGATCTCCGGGTGCGCGCGGCGCTGGGCGTCGAGCAGGTCCTCGACGAGCCGCTGCTGGGCCATGCTGAACGTCACGACGCCGAGGCTGAAGCGCCCGCGATCTTCGGACGTGAGCCGACGCACGACCTCCGCGACGACCGCCTCGGCCTCGAGCCTGTTCGTGCGCGAGCCGGCCTTGTCGTAGCGCCCCTCGGGCAGGTAGACCATCGACACCCCCAGGCCCGGCACCGTCGCCTCGGGCGAGGGGAATGTCAGCAGCGTGTTGTCGTAGTAGTGATGATTGCTGAACGCGATGAGGCTCTCGTGCCGGCTGCGGTAGTGCCAGCGCAGCGAGAGCGTGGGAAGGTTCGACGCGGTCGCCTCGTCGAGGATGCTCTCGAGCTCGGCAAAGTCCGAGTCGTCCTCGGCCTCGCCCGACTCGACCTTGTCGAAGAAGTTGGTGGGCGGGAGCTGCTTGGAATCGCCGACGATCACGGCCTCGGCGCCGCGCGCCAGCGCCCCGATCGCGTCCCACGCGGGGATCTGCGAGGCCTCGTCGAACACCACCAGGTCAAACGGCGGCAGCTTGGGGTCCAGATACTGCGCGACCGACAAGGGGCTCATCAGCCAGCAGGGCTTCAGGCGCGGCAGCACGTTGGGCAGCTTCTCGATCAGCCTCCGCACCGGCATGTGCCGACGCTGCAGCGCGAGCTGGCGCTTGAGCACGCCCAGCTCCGAGTCCGGGTTGGCCTGATCGATCGTCGGCGCAGGCGCGGCCTGCTGGCGCCGGGCCTTGACCACGGTCGCGCCCAGCCTCACCAGCGCCTCGTCGCTCGCGCGGAAGCGCTCGACCGTCAGCGTCTGCCTGCTCAGCGAGAAGCGCGAGAGCATCGCGTCACCCTTGAACACGTCCGCGAGCCAGAGCAGCGCAAAGCTGCGCTCGAACGCGGCGCGCGCATCGCCCGGCGCGAGCTTGCCCTCCGCGAGCGCACGCGCGATCATCGCCAGCTCGGGCGCGCCCTCGAGCGCCTCGGCCTCGCGCCAGGCGCACCAGTCCGGGAGCAGATCCAGCGCGCCCAGCCAGCGACGGACCGCCCCGACCACGAGCCCGAGCAGGCCCTGCGTCTGATCGTCCGCGATCTCGGAGCGGCGCACGGCGCCCGAGGCCTTCAGCGCGGCGAAGGCCTCGTCGAACGCGCGTGCGGATTCGCCCATGCGCTCCAGCCGTCCGCGCGCGGGCGCGCCGGGCGCGAGGCGCTCTTCACCTGCGCAGGCGAGGCGAACAACCGCGTCGGTTGTCGCGTCTTCCAGCGCGCCGATCTCGGGCCTCGACGCCAGCAGCGTGCGCATCTGCTCGAGCCACTCGAGCGTGCGCGACGCCTCGGCCCATGCGCCCGGCGTGCCCCAGCGTGCGCCGATCAACGAGCGCCCCGCACAGTCTGGCGCGCTCAGGCGCGCTCGCGCATCGCGCACCTGTGAGGCCGCGAGAATGTCGGCCAGCGGATCGGCGATCGGCGCCTGAGGGTCGAGCGCGTGCGCGCGCAGCGCCGCGAGCACGCCGCGCGTGCGGAACCACCGCATGGGCCAGCCCGAAGCCCGGGCGCGCTGCGCCGCGGCCTGCATGCCCGCGAGGTCGGCGGTCAGGAGCGTCTCGCGATAACGCGCGCTCAGCGCGGCGAACGCTTCATCGGTCCGAGCGCCCAGCGCGATCTCATCCGAGACGCGCGCCTTGAGGTCGCTGAACCCTCGCCCGTGCAGCGCGGACTCATTCGTCGCGCCGCCCTTGAGAAGCATCGACGCGACCTTGGTGAGCCACGCCAGCTCGGAGGCCGTCAGGTCATCCGCCCGGCTCTGCGATTGCGCGGGATCGTCGCCCAGCAGCGCGAGCATCCCGGCGGCGGCATCGCGAAGCTCCAGCGCGCGCTGTTCCAGCCGCTCGGCGCTCTCGCGGATCTCGTCGGCGAGGCCCGGTCGCCACGCGCGAACGCCGAGCCCGCGCAGCGGATGGGTCGCGAGCTCACCCGCGGCGCTCGCGGCGCGCACCAGTTCCGCGAGCTTCTCGCGCATCCGTGCGAGCGACTCGCGCGTGACCCGAGCCGGTTCGGAGATCGGCAGGTTCACCCGTGGCGCGCCCGAGAGCCGTGCCGCACGCCCGATCGCGCCGTAGACCGTCTCGCCCGACTCGCGCACCGAGTGGAGCGCCCGGGCATAGCCATGAAGCTCCTCACGCGCGGACTCAACCTCGCGCACGCGCTCGGCCCACTCGCCGGGCTCAGCCTCGCGCGGGGTTTCGAGCGCCTCGCGAAGCTGATTCATTACCTCGCGCTTGCCCGACTTGGTCGAGTGAAGCTCGAGGCAGAATGGCCCGAGCCCCAGGCGCGCGAGCCGGCTCTTCACGACGCTCAGCGCGGCCATCTTCTCGGCGACGAACAGCACACGCTTGCCCGACGCGATCGCCGAGGCGAGCATGTTGGTGATCGTCTGCGATTTGCCTGTGCCCGGGGGCCCCTGCAGGACGAACGTGCGCCCGCCCATCGCGGCGTGTACGGCCGCGAGCTGCGAAGAGTCGGCGTCGAGCGCGGGCACCGGGCCGCCCGGCGGCGTGGGGCGGTCGGGCTCGTTGATCGGCTCGATCTCCGCGAGCGGCACGGGGCTTGCGCGGTCGAGCAGTCGGCGCACGACCTTGTTCGAGGCGATCTGCGCCGAGCGGACTTCCAGGTCGGCCCACATCATGAACTTGGCGAAGGAGAAGTGCGAGAGCACCGCGTCCTCGCGCACCTCCCAGCGCGGCACGGCCTTCACGAGCTCGATGAACCCGTTGATCATCGACCGGATGTCGTACCCCGAATCGTCCTGCTCGAGGCGCGCGAGGTGCGAGCCGTCGATCCCGAACTGCTCGCGGAGCATCTCCAGCAGCGTCACGTTCACGCGGACTTCCTCGTCCGCGCGCTCGAGCGAGAACTCCTGCCCGGCGACGTCGCGCTGCAGCACCGCGGGCACAAGCACCAGCGGCGCAACCAGCGGCACGTCGCTCGACTCGCTCTGGTACCACACCAGGCTGCCCACCGCGACGTACAGCGTGCTCATGCCGCTCTCTTCGATGCTCGTCCGCGCGTCGCGATAGATCTGCAGCAGCCGGGCGCTCAGGTCCGCGGGTGCGAGCGACGACGCGAGGCGTCCCTCGCGCATCAGCTCCAGCAGCTTGCGCTTCTCGGCGTCGGTGCCCACGCGCCGCGACTCGGCCTGCGCATCGCGCGCCCCGCCGAGGGCTTCCGCGCGAGGCGAGAGCCGGAACCGCTGCCCATCGGCGAGCAGGTCCTCGAACGCCGCGGCATCGGGCACGAGCAGCGGCACCGAGCGCTTGGTTTCCTTGTAGTTCAGAAGGCGATTGCGCAGCGAAAGGTCGAGCAGCTTGCGCTTCCACACCTCCAGCCGCTCGCCCGCCTCCGCGGGGAAGTCTGCCGGGAGTGACTCACCCGCCCGGCGCGTACGGCCCGAACGCTCGCGCGGAGCGGCGCTCTCAACCGGCTGCTCGACCACGCTCGCCCCGGGCGTCGGGTTCGTCTCAGCGGGCGCGACCTGATACCCGCCCGCGACCGACAGCCGCGAGGGCAAGGGCCGGATGCCCTCGCGCCGACAGGCCGCAAGATCGACAACGCAGACGAACTCGTCGGGCGCGAGCAGCCTTCGCTCGGCCTGTTCCTGCACGCTGCGGAAGTCGGCCGAGACGCCCGCGACCAGCGCGACCGTTTCGATCAGCATCATCTCGCGCAGTTGCACGCGCTTGAGCACGATCGCGCGATCGTCGACCACGGTCTGCGGGAATCGCTCGGGCCGGAGCCACACGCCGACGAATGCGTGGCCCTTGAGCAGCACGATCAGCGGGTGCAGCCCGATCTGTTCGAGGATCGACGCGAAGACCACGGCCAGGTCAAGGCACGTGCCCAGCCGCCCATCGAGCACCTGATCCGCCGAGCGGACTTTCTGCCCCGTGCGCTCGAAGCTGGCGGGCGGGTTGACGTAGCCGATCTCTCGCGCGCGGAACGCCGACGCGGCCGCCTGCACCGTGAGGCTCACGCGCGCCGGGTCCTGCGCCTGATAGCCCGAGAGCGAGGGGTCGCCGGTCATCCGGCCCAGCGCGTCGCGCGTCTCCGCGACCAGCGCCTCGACGCTCGGATGGTTGGGCGTGACGAACGCGGCGATGAGATCCGACAAGCCCCCGGCGCCCGTCCACTCGTTGAACGCCAGCAGGTCGAGCGGCGCGGCGGCCGACGCGAGAGGCTCTTCACCCGCGAGAATCTCCACGTCCAGCCGCAGGCGCTCGCGCTCGGCCTGATTGCACAGGACGTTCGGGTCAAGCGCAAGGTCGATCGAGTCCAGCCGGTGGGCAAGGCCCGGCGCCAGTGCATCCAGCCGCGACTCCCACGGCGTGAAGATCGGCCTGCTCGCGCTGATCCGCACGCGCAGGTCACGCAGCGTGCGCTCCGAGGCGTTCTCGATCCGCACAGAGCGCACAACGGGCACGTCGTTCTGGTGCATCGCGAAGTTCACGCTCTCGACCGCCTCGATCGACAGTCGGACGGGCTGGCCGGGCTCTGCCCGGGACTCTTCGCGCTCTGACTCGGAAGCCATGGACCGCTCCTCACCTCACGTCCGGATCCGTCCGCCGATGACTGCGCGAGGGGGCCCCGCGCCGTGGGCGGACGTTACGGTGACATAAGTCAACAGTGTACAACGCCTGCGGCCCACCTTCGGCCGCGGGCCTGTCGTGGTGCTTGCCCGCTCCCGAGCGCCGACAGTGCCCCCGAGCCCAGCGCCAACCGTGGAGAGTCAGACCGGAGGGTTCGTCGGACCTCGCGCCCTTCTGTCCGGGATCCTTTGAGTTGTGTACGGGTCAGCGACTCGGATCACGCTTCTGGTCCTGGAGGGGCGGCTTGCGCGTGCGAGCCGAGCAGCAAAGGGAGTGTGTCAGGATGGAAAGGAATCGCCGAAGGGTCTTTGGTCGCGGACTGGCGTTCGGGGCAGCGGGCTTGTTCTCTGCGCTGGCCGCGACGGGTGGGTGGATGCTCATGGCGCGTGCGCAGTCGGCGAGCATCGCCGATTCGCTCAAGGCCATGGCCGACGCGGAGGTGAGGAAGGCTGAGATTGAGGCGCAGAGTGCGCGTGAGGCTCGCGCGGCATCGGCGGAGTCGCGTGCACCCGCGGCGCCCACGACGATCGCGTCCTCGCTTCCGCCGGAGATCCTTGAGAAGCTGCCTCCCGAGGTGCGCGAGGCGCTGTCGGGGCCGATGCCGACCGGTGTGGAGGCGCAGTCACTGGGCGAGGAGTTCGCGAAGGCTCTGGAATCGGTGCAGGCGCGCGCCAAGGCACGCTCGACTCCGAAGCCGCAGCCGATCGTCGAGCCCGCGTGGGCGGTCGGGCCGAGCGCTGATCGGGCGAAGGTGCTGGCGGGCCTTCGCGCTCAGGTCGCTCGTGCAGAGCAGTTCCGCCGCGAGGAGCAGGCGGCCATCGCGCAGGCTCGTGCAAGTCAGCCACCTTCGACGGCGGCGCTCGATGCATGGGTCGCAGGGCTTTCCACTGAGCGCCCGATCGTGCTCCGCGCGCCAGGGTGGAACGGCGGATACGCGCCGCTCGCGCGCCCGCGCTTCGACGAAGCCGAGGCGGCGCGCCAGGATGCCATCCGCGCCTACGAGCAGCAGATGGCCGGTTGGGGCGGGATCTACGGCGACTGAATCGGCGGCGACTGCGCTGGCACTACGTCTCCCTCCGGGGCGCGGCGTTCCGCACGAACGCTGCGCTTCTTTCATTTTGCGAGCGAATCGGGCGCACTGGCGAGATGCGCACAAGGCCGCGTTGAGGCTCGGGCGCTGTCTGTCCCTTCCAGCGAAAAGGGCCCCTCGAAAGTGAGGGGCCCTTGGGCGTCTGTGTCCTGTAGATCACCGTGGGATGTCGATCCGCACGACGCGATCGCTGAAGCCGCTGGCGCGGAAGCGGATCTCAACCGCGCCTGACGGCAGGTAGAAGGGATTGAAGCGGGCGATGTTGTTTTCGCCCTGGCGACCTGAGGTTTGTCCGCCGTAGTACTGCCAGCCAGTTGAACCGGCTGGCCGCCAGTCAGCGTCGACTCGCACGCCGTTGCGTCCAACGTCCACGTACGTGTGCGAGTTGTTGAAGGGCGGAATGCTCGGCAACGACCCGCGGTAGCCGGGATCGACCTCGAAGAGCCACTTCGCGGCCGGTCGAACGGGCTGGCCCGGCTTCTCGGGCGGGGCGGTGTACCGCATCGACATGCGGATCATGTTCGCAGCGCGGCCCGCGCCGGC
>JANRKN010000004.1:0-4430 GCA_033763435.1 Planctomycetota bacterium | reverse complement strand
GGACCACGCGAGCGACTTGTTCCGGCTGAAGGTCACCCGCGCCGGTTCATCGCGGATCGTCACGAGCTGATACGTGACCGTCGACGCCCCGCGCCCGTCCGACCGCAGCTCCTCGCGCGTGGGCCGGGCCTCGACGGCCATTTCCAGCTTCGAGATCGCGACGTCCATCGCGGCCTCGATGTCGTCCCAGTCCGCCACGGCCGTCGCCTGCGTCCCATCGCTCGAAGCGCCCAGCAGCCGCCCCTCGCCCGAGGGCATCTCGCACCCGCCCAGCGTCACCAGACTTGCCGCGAACCCGGCCAGCCCAACCACCATCCAAACACTCGCGCAGATTCTGCGCGGAACGATGCCCGGCACGCCGGGGCGGGCAAGGGGAGGGTGGATCGACGTCGCGGGGGGGTGGTTCTGGGGCATGATTCAGCCGACGCTACCATAGCGATGCGGCTCCCTTCCGTGGGGCCGAACTCTGGCCGTCGGCCTTGCGACGGGCCGGTCCGCCTGCGGGAGCCTTGCACCGTTGGAAGCCACAATCCGAGTTCCGTCCGGTCCGATCCGGCTGGCCGTGCTGGGCTCAGGGGAGCGCAACCTCAAGATCCTCCGCGAGGCGCTGGGCGTCGCGGTCTCGGCCCGCGCGGGCACGGTCACCGTCCGCGGCGAGCGCGACGAGGTCTTCATCGCCCGCAAGGTCATCGAGCGCCTGGCGCACGCCGACGAGGACTCGCCCGTCCCCGCGCGCCAGGACGTGATGGAAATGATCTCCGAAGAGGCCGCCCGGCTCCGCGCGGGCCTGCGCCACGGCCTTGAGGAACACTCGCCCGACGAGCCCATGTCCGCCCGCGCGTGGGACGGCCGGCTCGACGTCCGCGCCAGCGGAAGGCTCATCCGACCCGCCACGCCCAACCAGCAGACCTACATCGACGCCATCCGCGATCACGACCTGGTCTTTGCCATCGGCCCCGCGGGCACGGGCAAGACCTATCTCGCGGTCGCCGCCGCCGTCCACCTGCTCAAGACCGACCGCGTCCGCAAGGTCATCCTCTGCCGGCCCGCGGTCGAGGCGGGCGAGAAGCTCGGCTTCCTGCCCGGCGATCTCGAGGCGAAGGTGAACCCCAACCTGCGCCCGTTGTTCGACGCGCTGCACGACATGCTCGACTACGCGACGCTGCGCCGGTTCATGGACAGCGACGTGGTCGAGATCGTGCCGCTGGCGTTCATGCGCGGGCGCACGCTGAACAACGCGGTGATCATCCTCGACGAAGCGCAGAACACCACGCGCTCGCAGATGAAGATGTTCCTGACGCGCATGGGCCACGGCTCGAAGATGATCGTCACGGGCGACGCGACGCAGATCGACCTCGAAGAACCGACCGAATCGGGCCTGCTCGACGCCGCCCGGCGCCTGGCGCGGACCAACGGCATCGCGTTCGTGGGCCTGGATCGCACCGACGTCGTCCGGCACACGCTCGTGCAGCGGGTGATCGACGCGTACGAAGCCAGCGAAGCGCGCGAGAAGGCCGCCCGCGAGAGCCGACGCCCGCGCAGGCGCCCGCCCGAGGCCGCGAACGAGGAATCACCCGACACGCCCGACGCACTCGACCAGCCCGCGGGCGGGAACGGATCGGCCTGACGCATGGGCGAGAGCGAGCGTTCCAATGCCGGTCTTCAGCGGGGCCTTCGCGTCAAGCGGGCGCTCGCGCAGCGCACGAGCCTGATCGCGCGCCTGAAGCTCGACGAGTTCTGGCGCACGCCGCGCCTGGGCTGGGCGCTGCTCATCGCCGCGGCGTTCGTCTTTGCCGCCACGATGCTCGCGTCCTGGACGCGCCAGCAGCCCCTGGCGGCGATCGGGCGCACGATGACCGAGACGCGCATCGTCCGCGTCCCGTTCTCGGTCGAGGACACCGCGACGACCGTCAAGGTCCGCGAGCTGGCGCGCCAGCGCACGCCGCGCGTCTACGTCGCCGAGGCCCTCGCCCTCGCCGAGATCGAGAACAGCCTCCTCACGCTCCCCGCGCTGCTGGCCCCCGCGGCCTCGCTCGAGCAGGTTGACCCCAAGCTCCGCGAAACCTTCGCCCTCACGCCCGAGGCCTTCGCCGAAGTCCGCGCCGAACTGGTCGAGGGCCAGGCCTCGACCGCGTGGACCGAGCGTGTCCGGCGCTTCACGCTCGACCTCCAGCGCTCGCCGATCCTCGATGCCGCGACGTTCCAGCGCGAGAATCAGGAAGGCCTGAACCAGCAGCTCCGGCTCATCCTGCCCCCGCCCGCGCGCCCGGGCGCCGAGGGCGCGCCCCCGCCCAGCGTCCTGGTCCCGCGCCGCAACGCGCTGAGCGCGGGCGATGTCCCCGCGCTGCGCAGCGAACTGGACGCGATGGCGCGTCAGGCGGGCTTCGGCCCCGGCTCGCGCTGGGCGGTCGTCGCGCGCCTGACGACGACGCCCCTGGCGACCTATCGCTTCGACGAGACCGCCACGACGACCGACCAGAACGCCGCCGCGGGCATGATTCCCACCGTCGTCACCGAGGTCCCCGCGGGTCAGGTCATCTTCCGCCGGGGCGACGTGCTGACGCAGGCCCAGGCCGAGCTCTTCGCCGCCGCGCTCTCCAAAGCCGCCGACGCCGAAGCGATGCTGCAGTACTGGCTCCGCCGCCTCGGCATCGCGGCGGTCATCGCGGGCGTCACGCTCGCGATCGGCGGCTACGTCGCGCTCTTCGTCCCGCGCATCCGCCGCAACCCGCTGCGCATGGTCGGCGTCGCGGGCCTGCTGCTGGGCACGCTCGCGCTCGCGTGCGTCTCGACCGCGATGGCGCCCGGCTTTGCCGCCCTCACCGTCGTCGCGCCCACCGTCCTCACCGCCGTCGTCCTCGCCATCGCCTACGACCAGCGCGTTGCCCTGGCCTTCAGCACGCTCCACGGCATCCTCGTCTGCACCGCCCTCGATCAGGACATCGGCGCCTACGCCGTCCTCACCACCGGCATCGCCACCGCCATCTGGCCTTTGCGAGAGATCCGCGACCGCAACACCTTCCTGCGCCTCTCCCTCGTCGCGGGCGTCGGGCTCGCGGCCGCCACGTTCCTCGTCGGGCTCTTCGAGCGCCCGCTGGACTCGGGCACCCTCATCCGCGTCCTGCGCGAGCTGCTCGTCGATGCGGGCCTGGCCGCGTCGGGCGCGCTGGTCATCGGCGGGTTCACGCTCTTCCTGCTCCCCACCATCGAGCGCATCTTCGACGTCACCACGGGCCTCACGCTCATCGAGCTGCGCGACCCCAAGCAGCCCCTGCTGCGCGAGCTTCAGCAGCGCGCGCCGGGCACGTACAACCACTCGCTCACGGTCGCGAGCATCGCCGAAGCCGCCGCGGAGGCCGTCAACGCCAACACGCTGCTCGCGTACGTGGGCGCGCTCTATCACGACATCGGGAAGATGAACAAGCCCGAGTACTTCGTCGAAAACCGCTCGGGCGGGCCCAACAAGCACGACAAGCTCTCGCCCGCGATGTCGCTGCTCATCATCGTCGCGCACGTCAAAGACGGCCTCGAGCTCGCCCGCGAGTTTGATCTCCCCCGCTCGCTCCGGCACTTCATCGAGTCGCACCACGGCACGACGCTCGTCGAATACTTCTACCACCGCGCGCGCCAGCAGGCCCTCCGCGCCGCGGCCCAGCAGCGCGCCGAATCCGACAACGACGAACTCACCGAAGGCGCACGCGCCCCCCACCACTCGCAACCCCCGCACGACCATCCCTCCGACCAGCCCGAAGAGCACGCCGACCTGCCCGACGAGGTCGAGTACCGCTATCCGGGCCCCAAGCCCCAGACCAAAGAAGCCGCGATCCTCATGATCGCCGATGCCGTCGAGAGCGCCACGCGCACCCTCGCCGAGCCCACGCCCGCGCGCATCGAAGCCCTCGTGCAGGAAATCGCCTCGCGACGGCTCAACGACGGGCAGTTCGATGAGTGCGACATGACCCTGCGCGACCTGCACGCGATCACCGAATCCATCGCGCGCACCCTCGCGGCCATCTACCACGGACGCGTCGTCTACCCGACCACCTCGGGCCCCACCACCGTTCCCGCCCCCACCGCCTCCGCCGGCTCGCCCCAATCCGGCCGCTGAGCCCCCGGAAGTTGAGGCAAGCCCCGCTTGTGCTCGCCCCGCGCTCCGCGAACCGATGAACCTGCTCGGGCGTCTGAAGGTGCGGAGAGCTTGGGCATGTCGTTCTCGGACAAACTCCTTCGCTTGGCCACGCTCTCGGCGCTCGCGCTGCTGGGCGCGGGGGGCGTCTTCGTCGGCTACCCGCTGATCCGCGCCGACCTCACCGCCGACGTCTATCGCCGACGCCTCGCCGAGGCCGCGGGCGCGTACGAGCAGCTCCGCGAGCGCTACAACCAGGCCGTCGCGCGCACGGCCGTGACGGAGCTCAACGTCACCGACACCG
>JANRKN010000003.1:0-14786 GCA_033763435.1 Planctomycetota bacterium | reverse complement strand
TCGTCCAGGCCAAGGTCGTCAGGCGCATCGAGGGCAATCGCTTCACCATCCGCACCAGCGCGCCCAACGTGCACGTCTCGTGGATGGTCACCGGCGTGCGACAGGACGCGTGGGCCGAGCGCAACCGCATCCCCACCACCGTCGAGAAGTCGGCCGAGGAACGCGGCCTGTACCTGCACCCCGAAGCCTTCGACCTGCCCGAGAACAAGGCCATCTTCCGCAAGCCCGAGCAGCACCCCATGCCCATGAGCGAGGTAGCACCCCGATGAGCGCGCACGTTCGCAAGATCAGCCGAGCGCTTTCCGCAACGATTGGCCTGCTGCTCGCCTCTGCCGCGCAGGCGCAGGTGTTCTCGATGAGCTGGTCCACCGTCGACGGCGGCGGCGCGACCATGTCCAGCGCGAACTTTTCGATGTCGGGCACCACGGGCCAGCACGATGCGCAGGCCATCGCCTTCACGCTCTGGGCGCCCCCCGCGCAGGTGATGGTTGGCGGATTCTGGGGCCCGGCCGCCCCCCCGCCCTGCCCGAGCGACTACGACCGCACGGGCTTTGTCGACAGCGACGACTTCGTGTACTTCCTGGTGCAGTTCAACCTCGGCTGCGTCGGCGCCGGCGAAGGACCGTTCGGCCCCGAGCCTCAGTGCACGATCACCGCCGACTTCGACGGCTCGGGCTTCGTCGACGTCGACGACTATGTCGCGTACCTGGCGATGTTCGCGACCGGCTGCTGAGCGCCCCGGCACGACCGGGCCGAGGGCGGTCCGAGAATTCCCCTCACGCGGCCCGAACAGATGAGGCCTTGGGCCTCAGGGCTGGGTGAGCAGTGTCAGAATCGCCCGGGTTTTTTCCTGCGCGCGTCGCGGCGCGGGCGTGGGCCGCTAGGGTGATTGGGCACGGAGCACGTGCGTCTGCCGCGGGGAGGGCCGCGGCGAGGCGGGCAGAAGGGTCGCGGCATGCCGCGAGCCCTGGAAATCAGGAAGGGATGACTTCATGACGGTGCGTGAGCATGTTCGTAGCGGGCTGGGTGGTCGTACGCGCGCGATTCAGGCGTGGATGCGAGCGGCGGGTTGGGCGGTCGGGCTGGCCGGAGCGCTCGCGATGTCGGCGAGCCCGGCCAGCGCGCAGACGCCCCTGACCACCGCGTTCACGTATCAGGGCGAGCTTGCACAGAACGGCGCGCCGGTGACCGGCACCTACGACGTGCGCTTCCGCCTGTACGACTCGCTCGCGGGAGCGCAGCAGGTCGGCCCCACCCTGTGCCTCAACAACCTCGCGATCGTCAACGGGCGCTTCACGGTCTCGCTGGACTTCGGCGCGGCATTCTCGGGCTCGCAGCGCTTCCTCGAGATTGAAGTCCGCCAGGACACGGGGCTCGACTGCGCCTCGAGCGCCAACTTCGAACTGCTCACGCCCCGCCAGGCCGTGACGCCCGCGCCCCACGCGCTCTTTGCCCTCTCGGCCGCGAGCGCCACCACCGCGCTGAACGCGACCAACGCGACCAATGCGACGAACGCCACCAACGCGACGAACGCCACGAACGCGACCACCGCGAGCAACGCGCTGAACATCGGCGGCCAGCCCGCGAGTAACGTCGCGCTCCTCAATGCCGCGCAGACGTTCACTGGCGCCCTCACGCTCTCCAACACGGGCAACACGATCGCCGGCACGTTCTCGGGCAGCTTCTCGGGCACGTTCTCTGGCAACGGCGCGGCGCTCACCTCGCTCAGCGCGGCCAATCTCGCCTCGGGCCTGATCCCCGCCGCGCGACTCACGGGCGTTGATGGCTCGGGCCTCACCAACCTCTCCGCGCCCAACCTCACAGGTCTCATCCCCGCGGCCTCGCTCTCGGGCGTCGATGGCTCGGGGCTCATCAGCCTCAACGCGGCCAATCTCAGCGCGGGCCTGATCCCCGCCGCACGGCTCGCCGGCGTCGATGGCTCGGGGCTCATCAACCTCAACGCGGCGAACCTCAGCGCGGGGCTGATCCCCGCGGCGAGGCTCGCGGGCGCCGACGGCTCGGGCCTGACCAACCTCAACGCGGGCAACCTCACCTCGGGCCTGATTCCTTCCGGGCGCCTCGCGGGCGTCGAT
Source organism: Planctomycetota bacterium (assembly GCA_033763435.1). Classification (GTDB taxonomy): domain Bacteria; phylum Planctomycetota; class Phycisphaerae; order Phycisphaerales; family UBA1924; genus JANRKN01. Next base: position 12,693 of record JANRKN010000003.1, on the reverse strand, counting down.
GGCTCGGGCATCGCAAACCTCAACGCGTCGAACCTTGCGACGGGCACGCTCCCCGCGGCACGCCTCCCCGCGGGCGTCGCACGCACCGATGCCGTCAACGCCTTCGGCAACTTCACCAACTCCTTCGTGGGCCTCGTGGGCTTCGGCACGGCCAGCCCGCAGCGCGCGGTGGATGTCCGCGTCGTCGCCGGCGGCTCACCGGGCGGCGAGGGCTACCGCCAGACCGAGGCCACGTCGGGCGCCACGTTTGCCATCTTCACCGATAGCTCGGGCGGATACGTCGGCACCCGCACCCCCCAACCGTTCTTCATCTTCGCCAACAACGCGATCGGCTACGCGCAAGGCACCACCGGGCTCATCGGCCTGGGCACCACCTCGCCCTTCAACGGCTATCGCGCAACCGTCGGCGGAGGCCTCTTCGTCAACGGCACGCTCGCCAAGGGCGCGGGCTCGTTCGTCATCGATCACCCGCTCGACCCCGCCAACAAGCTGCTGTATCACTCCTTCGTCGAGTCGCCCGACATGATGAACATCTACAACGGCGTCGTGACCACCGACGACCGCGGCTACGCGACGATCACGCTGCCGGGCTACTTCGAGGCGCTGAACAGTGACTTCCGCTATCAGCTCACGATCCTCGATGAGGCGGACAGCGAGGAGTTCGTGCAGGCCAAGGTTGTGCGCAAGGTCGAGGGCAACCGCTTCACGATCCGCACCAGCGCGCCGAACATCGAGGTGAGCTGGCAGGTGACGGGCATCCGCCAGGACGCGTTCGCGCGCGCCAACCGCATTCCCAACGAGGTTGAGAAGTCTGCCGATCAGCGCGGCCGATTCCTGCACCCGACGCTGTTCAACCAGCCCGAGAGCAAGGCGCTCGTTCCCACCGCCGCGCCGTCGGGCCCCGCCGAGGGCGAAGTCCTGTCGCCGGGAGCGGGCCGATGAGAAACACACTCACGCTCGTTGTGCCGCTGGCGCTCACCGCTTCGCTCGCGCAGGCTCAGAACTTCAGCCTCACCTGGTCGAGCGCCGATACCGGCGGCGGACGCTCGGCCGGGCCTTCGTTCTCGGTCACGGGCACGGCAGGCCAGCCCGACAGCGCGCGGCTGCTCTACTCCGTGGGCCCCGGCGCGGGCTGGGTTGTCGTCCCCGGCTTTGCGGGCAGCACGGGGCAGCCGGCCCCCTGTCCCGCCGACTTTGACGACACGGGCTTCACCGACGTCGACGACTTTGTCGCGTTCCTCCGTGCGTTCGAGCGCGGGTGCGTCGGCCCGGGCGAGGGCGGCGAAGGTCCCGACCCCGCGTGCGTGAAAAGCGCCGACTTCGATCAGTCCGGCTTTGCGGACGTCGACGACTTCGTCGCGTTCCTCCGCTCGTTCGAGCGCGGGTGCTGAGCGAGTAGGCGGACCACCCGACCACTTTACTTCGCGTTCGCGCGATACCACTCGATCGTCCGCTTCAGGCCTTCTTCGAACGAGACCTGCGCCTTCCAGCCCAGGAGCTTCGCGGCCTTGTCGACGCTGAGCTGGCGACGCGGCTGGCCGTCGGGCTTGGTCGTGTCCCACTCGATCGCGCCCTTGAACCCCGTCAGCTTCACGATCAGCTCGACAAGGTCCTTGATCTTGATCTCAAAGCCCGCGCCGAGGTTGATGGGGTCGGGGCTTTCCATGCGCTCGGTCGCGGTGACGATGCCCTCGGCGGCATCATCGACATACAGAAACTCGCGCGACGCCGCGCCCGTGCCCCAGCAGACGATCTTGGGGTCGTTGCGCTGCTGGGCCTCGACGCACTTGCGGATGAGGGCGGGGATGACGTGCGAGGTGTGGAGGTCGAAGTTGTCGCCGGGGCCATACAGATTGACCGGCAGCACGTACGAGCTCTTCATGCCGTACTGGAGCTTGTACGCGTCGAGCATCTGCCACGCGGCCTTTTTGGCGACGCCGTAGGGCGCGTTGGTTTCCTCGGGATAGCCGTTCCAGAGGTCGTCTTCCTTGAAGGGGACGGGGGTGAACTTGGGGTAGGCGCAGATGGTGCCGACCTGGACGAACTTGCCGTCGCGCTGGATCATGCCGTCCAGGCGCGCCTGCTCGATGAGGTGCAGGGCCATGGCCATGTTGGCGAAGAAGTAGCGCCCGGGGTTGTCGCGGTTGGCGCCGATGCCGCCGACTTCCGCGGCGAGGTGGATCACCACGTCGGCCTTGTGGGCGCCGAACGCCTCACGGTAGAGGCGGGCGACATCGGTCTCGCGGGTGAGGTCGATACTGGCGCGGCGGGGCACAAAGAGGTGCTCGGGCTTCACGCCGCGGGCGCGGAGCTTGTCGCACACCACGCGGCCCAGGAACCCCGCGCCGCCCGTCACGATGACCCGCTTGCCCGACCAGTCCATGCCGCGACCTCCGAAAGTTGAAGCCAAGCCCACAGGGGCCAAGTCTAGGGGCGGCCGCACCGCACACGCGGGGCCCGAGGGCCGTACCTTGTGGGCTTGAATTCGCCCAACCCCACAACCGCCCCCAGCCCTGTGCCGGCACCGACCGGCCAGCAGACCGGCCAGCCGCCCGGCCAAATGGCGGGCCCAATGGCAGGCCAGCCGACGGGCAACCTGCGCGCCTCCGTCGGCGCGGGTGTTTCGTGGATGGCCCTGGCGACCGTCATCGGCAAGCTCGCGACGTTTTTCGCGCAGATCGCGCTCGGATGGCTCCTGAGCAAGGGCGACTTTGGCGTCTATGCCACCGCCATCTCCGTCGCCGGTTTCGTCATGCTCTTCCGCGACGGCGGCGTCCGAGAACTGCTCATCCAGCGCGGTCAGGCCCAGTACGAGAAGCTCGTCGGACCCGTCTTCGGAATGGCCGCGACGATCAACCTCGCCACCGCGCTCACGCTCGCGGCCCTGGCCGAGCCCATCTCGCACGCCTTCACCCAGTCGCCCGAAGATGCCCAGCGACTCAAGCCCCTGCTCTGGATCATCGCCGCGTCTCTGCCCCTGGGCACGCCCGCGGCCATCCTTCAGGCCCGCCTGCGGATGAACCTGCAGTTCGGCATCCTCTCGCGGATCCAGATGATCTCGTCGATCCTGCGCCAGGCCTCGACGGTCGGGTTTGCGATCGCGGGCCTGGGGCCGTTGAGCTTTGTGCTGCCGCTGTTCGTGTGCGCGCTGTACGAGGGGATCGCGTCGTGGCGCGCGACGCGCGAAGCGCCGTGGGCGCGTTCGTGGGCGCCGGGCAAGTGGCTCGGGCTGTTCATGACGACGATCTGGCTCTGCTTCGGCTCGGTCTCGAACTTCATGCTCGACATGGGCGATCAGGCCGTGATCAGCACGATGGTGCCCTCGCAGACCGTCGGCACGTACTACTTCGCCGTGATGATCATGGCGCAGCTGGGCGTGCTGATGTCGTACAACCTTCAGCTCGTGCTGATGCCCGCGCTCACGCGCCTGAAGGACAACCGCGATCGGCTGCGCGAGGCGCTGCTCAAGTCGCTCCGCGTGCTGATGATCGTCGCCGCGCCGGGCTGCCTCGGGCTCGCGGTGCTCATGGAGCCCGTCGAGCGCGTGCTCTGGCACGGCAAGTGGGACGCCGCGGTGCTCGTCGTGCAGATCTTCGGCATCTTCTATCCGCTCCGCATCACCTTCGGCGCAACCACCGCGCTGCTGCAAAGCCAAGGGCGCTTCCGCGCCTGGAGCCTCAAGACCTTCCTCGAAGGCCTGTGCTTCATGGGCGGCGCCGCGCTGGGCGCCCACTTCGGCGCCCGCGAGCTCGTGCCCGGACTCAACCATGCCGCGCACATCGCGCTGGGGGTGGGCCTGGGCATGCTGATCTCGCGGTCGATCGTGCTGACGCTCAGCCTCGCGTCGGTCGGCGCGAGCTTCCGCCAGCGAGTGGTCTGCGTCGTGCCGGCGTGGCTGCTGGCGGTGGGCGTCGCGGGCGCGTGCTGGGCCGTGGACTGGGCGCTCGTCGACCGCGCGGGGCTCGTCGCGGGCGCGCAGAGCTGGCTGACCGACCACGCGAAACTCGGATCGCAGCTTGCCGAAACACTGGTGCAGCTCGTGCGGGGCGGGCTGCTCTTCACGCTGTACTGCGCGCTCTACATCCCGGCCGCCCGGCTTCTGCTCGCCCAGCACCTGCGCGAAGCGCTCGAAACCATGCCCGCGCGACTCCGGCCCAGGCTCGCGCGGCTTGTGCGCCTGGACGTCGCCCCCGCCAGCACGGCACCATGACCGATCCGACGAGGCCATCCCCGACCGACTATGCCCGTGCCGCGGCCCGGCGCGCGAGCTTTCACGCCCAGCGTGTCGCCGGTTCGTCCGACATTGCCGCGATCCGCATCGCGACGTGGATCATCCTCGCGATCCTGATGCTCGTCTTCGGCCTCGTGCTGCTGCCCATCGCGATCATCGCGGTGGTGATCTTCGCCCTCTGGCTCGGCCTGCTGTTTGTCATCGGCCTGGTGCGCGCGATGCTCATCCGCGCGGGCGCCCTCCGCGACGACGACGGACGGAAGAACGTCCGCGTCAAACGCCCCGACGGCATGGCGTAAGCATGCCCGGATGGCACGGCGTGAGCGTGTTCGGACGCTCACGCCGTGGTGCGTGGTCCGCTTGCGTGGGCGACCCCGTACGGCTTGACGCAGAGCCGTTCAGCCCTGACACCCCATCTGCCCGACGCGAGCTGTCCCTGCGCGTCACCGAGGGACGGGGCACCCAAGCTCAGCCTGAATGCCGACGCGTTTCACTCGACCTCGGCCTTGGGCTTGTACGCGGCGACGACCGCCGCCTGCACGTGCGAGGGCGTCTGTTCGTCGTGCGAGTAGTCCATGGTGTACGAGCCCGCGCCGCCGGTCATGCTCTTGAGCTCGCTCGAGTAGTTCTGCATCTCCGCCAGCGGCACGATCGCGCGGACGACGCACTGGTCGCCCGAGATCACGTCCGACGACTGCACGCGCCCGCGCTTGGTCGAGAGGTGACCCGCCAGGTCGCCCATGTACCGGCTCGGCGCCGTGACCTCCAGCAGCACGAACGGCTCCATCAGCACGGGGCGCGCCTTCTGCACGGCCTCGATGAACGCCTTCTTGGCCGCGGTGACGAACGCGATTTCCTTGCTGTCCACGTCGTGGTACTTGCCGTCGTAGACCTCCACGCGCACGCCCGTGAGCGGATAGCCCGCGACCGCGCCGTCGCTCAGCACCATCCGCACGCCCTTCTCGCAGGCGGGGATGAACTGGCGCGGGATGCTCCCGCCGACGGTCGCGTTCTCGAACTCAAAGCCGGTCGGGTGGTCGGCCGGCAGGGGCGAGATGCGGAGATAGACCTCGCCGAACTGGCCCGCGCCGCCGGTCTGCTTCTTGTGCCGATGGTGTCCCTCGGCCTGCGTGCTGATCGTTTCCTTGTACGCGACCTTCGGCGGCGTGGTCACCACCTCGATCCCGTAGCCGTTCTTGAGCTTCTCGAGCACGATGCGCAGGTGCATCTCGCCCAGGCCCCGCATGATCGTCTGGCTCGTCGCTGCGACGCGCTCGATCGTCAGGCTCGGGTCCTCGGCCATCAGCTTGTGGGCCGCGGTCGAGAACTTGGTCTCGTCCGCGTGATTCTTTAGCTCCACCGCCAGCCCGAACATGGGCTTGGGCATGGGCAGGGGCATCAAGTGCACCGAGTCCAGCTCGTGCGAATCGTGCAGGCAGGCGTTGAAGCGGACCTCTTCAACCTTCGCGATCGCCGCGATCTCGCCGGGCCCGACCTCGTGAACTTCGACGTGGTCTTTGCCCTGCATGCGGAACATGTGCCCGACGCGCACGGGCTTTTTCTGATCGTCGATGAACAGGTCCTGCTTGGTCTTCACCGTGCCCTGATGCACGCGGAAGATGCCCAGGCGCCCGATGAACGGATCGGTGACCACGCGGAAGACGTGCGCGAGCACCTTGCCCGCGGGGTCCGGCGAGGCGTTCCAGTCGTGCTCGTCGCTCTCGGGCGTGTCGCGCTTGAGGAACTCGACCGGGTTGACCTCCACCGGGCTCGGGCACAGGCTCGCGAGGATGTGCAGCAGATCGTCGACGCCCGCGCCCGTCTTGGCGCTGACGAAGCAGACGGGGATCAGGTGGCCCTTCTCCAGCGCCTTCTCGAACGCCGCGTGGAGTTTTTCCGGGTCAAAGCCCGCACCCTTCTCGCCCTTCTCCAGGTACTCCATCGTGAGCTCGTCGTCGACCTCGATCACCTGCTCGACGATGCGCTTGTGCGCCTCGTGCACGGAGAGGAAGTCGGTCTGGTCGCCCGCGCTGTCGGTGCCGTCGTGCTCGAAGACATTGACGCAGTCGGTGTAGTTCGCCCGCGGCAGGTTGATGGGCAGGCAGACGGGCCCGAAAGCCTCGCGGACCTGCTCGAGCAGAAGCTCGGTCGCGTCACGCGACTCGTCGATCTTGTTGATGATGATCAGCCGCGGCAGGCCGCGCTGCTCGGCCACGGCCATCAGCCGGCGCGTCGTGCTCTGCACGCCCTTGAGCGCGTCGACCATCACCGCGATGGTCTCGACGGCCGGGAAGCACGCGATCGTGTGCCCGAGAAAATCGCCCAGGCCCGGCGTGTCGATCAGATTGACCAGATGCTTCTCGTAGCTGAAGTGCACGAGCGCGGGCTGGAGCGAGTGCTTGTTCTTCTTTTCTTCGTCGGCGTAGTCGCTGACGGTCGAGCCCTCTTCGACCGAGCCCATCCTCTTGATCGCGCCGGTCTGGAAGAGCAGCCGCTCGACGAGGGTCGTCTTGCCCGCGGAGCCCGCGCCACAGAGGCAGATGTTCCGGATGTCGGCAGGGTTCAGCACCGCCATGCAACACACTCCTGTTCTCGCCGGTCCCAAGGCTTACGCCGCGCAGGGCCGGAGCGACCGACCCGCGGGCCGCACGCCCGGCCGGGCCTGTCAGTCTAAATCATCCTTGAAGGTCCGGTGAAGCAATCAAATCCCAAACCTCCGAAATTTGGATCATGAACTCCAAATTCGGACCTCGCTGGGGGTTGAGCGCGGGAGGGCGTTGGACGGGGCGGGTTACGGCGCGCGAAAAAAGCCCGCGACGAACCAAACGGCTCGCCGCGGACTTTGGGGGTGGGGGCAAGGTTGAAAAAGGCGGAGACGCCAAGCATTTCGCCCCGGCCCGCGCAGGCGGATTCAGCCCGGACGAGTCGCTCGTCCGGAATCGCCATAAAGTCTGATAATCACGAGGCTTGGCCGCAGGGTCTCAGGTCTCGGGGCGCCTTCGCACGGGCCTCAGGCCGCGTCGCGCGAGCGGCCCGTCTGGTCGTCGTCGGCCTTGGGCAGGTCGCGTTTGAGGGCCTGTTCGGCGGCCTTGGCGCGTTCGAGCTGGCGGTCGGTCCGCACGCCACTGGGCGCGTCGGGCGTTTCCATCCAGTCCTCGCACTGAGGGAGCTTGATCTCGCTCCGGCGGGTCTTGCGGTAGCCCAGCAGGCGCACGACCTCGAGCACGTCGCTCCAGGCCGGGAACGTCACGCCGTTGGCGCGCTTGAACCCTTCGATCGCCATCAGGAACAGGAACTGTTCCTTGTTCATCTCGCCCTCTTCGGCCGCCTTCAGGAAGTCCGAAAGCCGCCGACCGGGACCACGCCGACGCTCGAGCCCCGAAGGCTCCAGGCCGGCCTCACGGCGACGCTGGGCCTCGATCTCGCGGCGGTCGGCGCCCCCCCGGCGCTCGACAAAGCCCGGTTCGCCCGGGCGGGGCGTCGCGGCGGAGGGGGCCTGCTTGGGCGTGTGAGACGAGGATTCTTTGGGCGAACTCATGGCGTCGATGTTCCCGCATGCGGGCGATCGACGCCGATCGTGACGGCCCTTGCGGCGCTGGGCGGGGCCTCAGCGCGAGGGGTCACAGATCGTCGTCGTCGTCCTCATCGTCTTCATCGTCGAACTCTTCCTCGTCCTCGCCGGCCTCGTCGTCATCTTCGAGGAAGTCCTCGTCGTCGTCGAACTCCTCGTCATCGTCGGCAAAGTCCTCATCGTCCTCAAAGGCGTCGTCGTCGAACTCTTCGTCCTCGTCCTCGTCGTCATCCCCCATCATGGGGTCGAGGAAGCGGGGCTCGCGCACGCCGATCTCGCCCGCAGAACGACCGGGCAGCTCGGACACCGGCGCGATCTGCTCGCCCGCCGAGGCCCGCACGAGGCCCACGCCGCCCACCTTTGCCATCAGTTGCTTGCCCATGGTCCACCTTCTGCTTGGCTTGTGCCTTGGCTTGTGCTGTTGGCCCGTCGAGACTCGTGAGGCTCCGGCGCGCGAGGGCCCAACACATCCGCACGCGGCCGGAAAACGGCGGTACAGTACCAACCTCCACGCCCGCGTCAACCCCCCACTTTCCCCACCCCGGGCGCCTCCCTTCCGGTCACCCTCCGACACCCCGTTCCACGAACCCTTATATGCCCGATCCGTCGACACCGTCCTCCGCAAACTCACCCGATCCGAACGTGCCGGGCTTCACCACCGGGTTCAACCCCGTCGCGGGGCTGGCGGCGGTGGTGCTGCCGGGCCTCGGGCATGCGGTCCGCGGTGAGCGCAAGCGCGGGCTGCTCGCGGGCGCGGGCGTCGCGGGCCTGTTCGTGCTGGGCCTGCTCGTGGGCGGGGTGGATGTCATCGACTCCAAGCAGGACCGGCTTTGGTTCTTCGCGCAGGCGGGCGTCGGGCCCGCGACGTTCCTGGTCGATCACTACCACCAGAACTCGCTCAAGGTCGTCGCGATGCGGACGGTGATGACGCCCCGCGGCGCCGCTCAGGTGCCCGACTCGCGCTCGGTCAACCCCGACGAGGGTCGGACGACCGATGGCAAGCCCAGGCCCCTCGCGCAAGGGGAGCGCACGCCCAACTCCAAATCTCTCGGGCGCGTGAACGAGCTGGGCACGCTGCTCGTCGCGCTCGCGGGGATGATGAACCTGATCGTGATCCTCGACGCGCTCTTCCCGCGGACGTGGAAGAAGGGAGCTGCGTCGTGAACACCCTGGCCGAAGCCTGGCGCCCGTTCCTGGATCCGCTGCCGCTGCACGATCATGTGCTCTGGCTGCTGGTGCCCACGGCGCTCTTGATCGCGATGACCTGGAAGGCCGTGCGCATGCCCGCGCTCGACGGCTCGCACAACCCCAAGGCCGGCGCCTACCCCAAGCAGGTGATCGTGATGGGCGTGCAGATCGTGCTGGCGATGCTGCTGCTCCACGCGGCGTTCATCGTGCTCGTGCGGTTCGTCCTGCCGATGGTCGCGCCGATGCCGGGGTGAGTCGGGGTGAGTCGGAAAGTGGCCGAGCGGCAAAGTGGCGCAGAGACGCAGTGAAGAGCCAAGCCGTAAAGCGGTGAAGCATTCCCGCATGCCGAATGCTTTCCACCAAGAAAAACGCCCGCGGCGGGCGCGGGCGTGGGGGGCCGGGGGGGGGCGGGGGGGGGCACGGGGTGAGGTTGGTCCGCTCAGGTGCTTGAGGCGCCCGCGGCCTGGGTCTTGTTCTCGCCGCCGGTCGAGGCCGGGGGCGTCGTGGGCTCATCAGGGATCTGGCGGAAGTAGAGCTGATCGAGGTCCTTGCCTTCGGCGTCCTTCTTGCGGCTGACGAGCAGCCGGGCGGGCGCGGTGAAGTCGCCGGCGAGCAGCGCTTCGGACATCGGGTCCTCGAGGTACTGGCTGATGGCCCGGCGGAGCGGGCGCGCGCCGTACTCGGGGTTGTACCCGCGCTCGATGAGGAAGTCCTTGGCGGTCTGATCGATCTCGAGCTTGAAGCCCTGGACGGCGATGCGCTTGGAGACCTTGGAGACTTCGTAGTCGATGATGTTGGTGAGGTCCTCGCGGTTGAGCGGGCGGAAGACGATCACGTCGTCGAGACGGTTGATGAACTCGGGGCGGAAGAAGCGCTCGACTTCCTTGAGCAGGACCATCTTGATGTTGTCGTAGTCGGTCGCCTCGGTGCGCTTGCCGAAGCCGAAGCCCGCACCGCCCTTGATCATGTCGGCGCCGATGTTGGACGTCATGATCATGATGGTGTTGCGGAAGTCGACGTTCCGGCCGAACGAGTCGGTCAGGCGGCCTTCCTCCATGATCTGGAGGAGCATGTTGAACACGTCCGGGTGCGCCTTCTCGACTTCGTCGAGCAGGACGACGGAGTAGGGCCTGCGGCGGATGCGCTCGGTGAGCTGGCCGCCCTCCTCGTAGCCGACGTAGCCGGGGGGCGCGCCGATCAGGCGGCTGACGTTGTGCTTCTCCATGTACTCGGACATGTCGAGGTGCACGAGCGCGTCCTCGTCGCCGAAGAGGAACTCGGCCAGGGCCTTGGAGAGCAGCGTCTTGCCGACGCCCGAGGGTCCGATGAAGATGAACGAGCCCATCGGACGCTTGGGATCCTTCAGGCCCGCGCGGGCCCGGCGGATGCTCTTGGCGATCGCGCGGATCGCCTCGTCCTGGCTGATGACCTTCTTGTGCAGCTCAGCCTCGAGCTCCAGCAGGCGCTGGGCCTCTTCCTTGGCCATCCGCTGCAGCGGGACGCCCGTCATCTTCGACACGACCTCGCGGACGACTTCCTCGTCGACCACGCCGTCGTACTCGGTCTGACGGTTCTTCCATTCCTTCTGGATGTCGTCCTTCTTCTTGCGCAGCTGCTCGGCCTTGTCGCGCAGCTCCGCCGCCTTCTCGTAGTCGGCGTTCTTGACCGCCTCGTCCTTCTCGACCGCGAGGCGCTCGATGTCCGCCTCGATCTCCGCCAAGCGCGGCGGCTTGGTCATGCTCTTGATCCGCACCCGCGCGCCCGCCTCGTCGATCACGTCGATCGACTTGTCGGGCTGCACGCGGCCCGTGATGTACCGGCCCGACAGATCCACCGCTTCCTTGATCGCGGCGTCCGTGATCCGGGCGCGGTGGTGCTGCTCGTAGCGGTCGCGCAGACCCTTGATGATCTCGACCGTCTGCTCGTTGCTGGGCGGATCGACGGGGATCGGCTGGAAGCGACGGGCCAGCGCGGCGTCCTTCTCGATGTACTTGCGGTACTCGTCGAAGGTCGTCGCGCCGATGCACTGGATCTCGCCGCGGGCCAGCGCGGGCTTGAGCACGTTGGACGCGTCGATCGCGCCCTCGGCGCCGCCCGCGCCCACGAGCGTGTGCAGCTCGTCGATGAAGAGCATCACGTTCTTGGCGCGGCGCACTTCGTTCATGACGGCCTTGATGCGCTCCTCGAACTGGCCGCGGTACTTGGTGCCGGCGACCATCATCGCCAGGTCGAGCACGACCAGACGCTTGTCGTGGAGGATCTCGGGGACGTCGCCCGAGATGATGCGCTGGGCCAGGCCTTCGACGATCGCGGTCTTGCCGACGCCCGCCTCACCCAGCAGCACGGGGTTGTTCTTCGTGCGCCGGCAGAGGATCTGCACGACGCGCTCGATCTCGGTCGTGCGCCCGATGACGGGGTCGAGCGAGGATTCCTTCGCGAGTTCGGTGAGGTCGCGCCCGAAGCTGTCGAGCGCGGGGGTCTTGCTCTTGCCCTTGGCGCCCGCGGCGCCGCCGGTGGGCGAAGCGCCCGCGCCGACACCGCCTGACGCGCCCGGTCCGCCGCCGGGGGCCGACATGCCGCCCTCGGCGTCGTCGCGGTTCTGGTCGCCCGCGCCGAGCAGGTTGAGCACTTCCTCGCGGACCTGCTCGAGCTTGAGGCCCAGGTTCATGAGCACCTGCGCGGCGACACCGTCGTGCTCACGCAGCAGGCCCAGGAGCAGATGCTCCGTGCCCACGTAGTTGTGGTTCAGGTTGCGCGCCTCTTCGATGGCGTACTCGATGACCTTCTTGGCGCGCGGGGTCTGGGGCAGCCGGCCCATCGTGACCATCTCAGGCCCGGCCTTGACGAGCTTCTCGACCTCGAGGCGGACCTTGCGCAGGTCGACGTCCAGGTTCTTCAGCACGTTGGCGCCGACGCCCGAGCCTTCCTTCACCAGGCCCAGCAGGATGTGCTCGGTCCCGATGTACTCGTGGTTGAAGCGCTGGGCTTCCTGGTTGGCCAGGGCCATCACCTTCCGCGCACGATCCGTGAAACGCTCGAACATCGCTTCGCTCCCCGAGGGGCCGAACGGGCTTGCTCGCCCGACTGCGCCCTCGTTGCTGTGACGCCCTTGCGGACGCCTCCCCACCACCCCCACCACCCCCACCGTTCCCACTCGCTGGGTCTTTAGACGCTTGAACCTTATGAGACGGTTCGAGCGATCCTGCCCGGCGGGTGCAGGCAGGGCGTCGGCCTGTGGAGGACCCTCGCGCGGAGGGCCGCGGCACGGACCGACTCTGGGTTTATCGGCAGCGAGGGCCGTGCCGAGAAGCCAAACTCGGCACACCGCGGGAGCACGACGGGGCCTGAGCGTGTAACCATGCTCCGATCATGGTCTTACGTGAGACGAATTCGCTGACAAAGGCGCGCCCGCGCGGGTGAAAATCGGCTCAAGACGCCGCGCGGATGGAGCGGGCTCCCCATTGTGCCGCCAGTTCCGCCCAAGGTTCTGCCAGAAAGGCAGGCCCCGCGAGGAGGGGTGAGGGGCAGAATCAGGTCGGGGCGGTGGCGGGAGGCCAAGGCCTCGTCAGCGTCCGGTTGCGGATCCGGTACGCGCTGGTGAGCGCGATGACGAGCACGAGCGCGGCAGCCAGCGTCGCGCGCGACCAGAGCTGCGTTGCGCTGCGATAGTCCGGGCTCTCGACGCTGGTCGGGATCAGTGTGC
>JANRKN010000002.1:0-47279 GCA_033763435.1 Planctomycetota bacterium | reverse complement strand
GTCGCGACGCTCGCGGGCGTCGTGAACACCGAGCTCGTGGGCACCATGCTCCGCGCGGGCGCTCGCGCGGTCGGGCTCTCGCTGGGCGACGGTCACATCGTCCGCGCCGCGAAGGCAACGCGATTCGCGTTCGACCCCGGGCACGTGGGCGACGTCACCTCGGGCGATCCGGCGCTCGTCCGCACGCTGCTGGGCGCGGGCTTTTTCCCGGTCGTTTCGAGCGTGGCGCTCGATGCGCAGGGCAAGCCTCTGAACGTGAACGCCGACGACGCCGCGGCAGCGCTGGCCAAGGTTCTTCGCGCCCGCGCGCTCGTGCTGCTCACCGATGTCCCGGGCATCAAGGACAAGTCCTCGCAGGTCATCCCCGAGGTCGACCCCGCGCGGATCGAGGCGCTGGTCGCCGACGGCACGATCTCGGGCGGCATGATCCCCAAGGCCCGCTCGGCGGCGCGCGCCGCGACCGACAGCCGCGTGCCCGTCGTGATTCTCTCGGGCGACGACCCCGCGATGCTGGAACGCTTTCTGTCGGGCCAGGCCGTGGGCACACGCGTGCTGCCCGGCGCAACGACGGAGGACCGCGCATGAACCCGCTGACGAACCCCACCCACAGCGCGCTGGCCTCGCTGGGCCTCCGCGGCGCCGACCTGCTCACGCTCGGCTCGCTCACGCCCGAGCAGTTGCTGGGTCTGCTGAACGCCACACGCACGCTCAAGGCCGACTGGCGCAGCGCGGGCAAGCCCCTCGCCGACAAGCACGTCGCGATGATCTTCGAGAAGCCCAGCCTCCGCACGCGCGTCTCGTTCGAGGTCGCCGTCAACCGCCTCGGCGGATCGGCCGTCTCGCTCGACACGGGCGGCACGCGCCTGGGCGAGCGAGAGAGCGCCTTTGACCAAGGCAAGAACCTCGAGCGCATGGTCGACGCGATCGTCGCGCGCGTTTATTCGCAGGCCGAACTCGAAACGCTCGCCCTCGCGGCGCGGATCCCCGTCGTCAACGCCCTGTCCGACTGGCACCACCCCTGCCAGGGCCTGGCCGACTGCTTCACGCTGCTCGAGCGCTTCGGGCACGTCAAGGGGCTCTCGATCGCGTACATCGGCGACGGGAACAACGTGAGCCACTCGCTGATGGAGGGCGCCGCGCTGCTGGGCGCCGAGCTGCGCGTCATCACGCCGCCCCGCTGCGAGCCGCTGCCCGAGATCGTCACGTCAACGAAGGCGCTGGAAGCCAAGGGCGGCGGACGCGTGACGCTCTCGCACGATCCGGCGCAGGTCGCTGGGTGCGCGGCCATCTACACCGACACCTGGACCAGCATGGGCCAACGCGAGCGCGTCTTCCAGGACGCCGACGCGCGCCGGCGCGCCTTTGAGCCCTACAAGGTCGACGCGAAGCTCATGGCGCGCGCCCGCGCCGACGCGATCTTCATGCACTGCTTGCCCGCGCACCGCGGCGTGGAAGTCACCGACGAGGTGATGGATTCGCCCGCGTCGGTCGTGTTCACGCAGGCCGAAAACCGCCTCCACGTCCAAACCACCCTGCTCGCCGCGCTGTTTTCGTAAGCATCAGACCTGCTTCTCGCGCGTACGCCCGATCGAGCGCCGTTCGAACGCGAGCACCACCGCGCCGGCCAAAGCGAGCGAGATCGAGATCAGGTCGGGCACTCGGATTGGGCCTTGGACAAGCTTCATGAACTCGGGGATCCGCTCAATCCGCGGCGTGACCCAGTGCGTGACGAGGAGTGCAAGCACCGCGATCGAGATCAGGAGCCGTCCGCACAGGTCCATCGCCTCCAAGGCCGAAGCGACTGGCCCTCGCTCGCGGTCGTCGCCCGCGAGCACGAGCAGCCCCAAGCCCGAGCTGATCGCCAGCCCTCCGAGCACAAGGTCCCAGAGTTGGCCGAACGTGCCCGTGGCCAGCGCCACCACCGCCACGCCCAGCGCCCAGCCGTTGAATCCGATCAGCGAGCCCCAGAACGCCCCCGGCGAGTGACGCCGAGCGGAAGACACGGCTGCTTCGCTGCCACGAGATTCCATATTCGCAACCTCCGGTCAATGCTCATTCGGCGCGCCGAATCCGCGCGCAGGCCGGGTCCCGCGGCTGACGATCGCCCGCCGGTTTCCTAATGTACCCGACCATGACCAAGCGCATCGCTCTTGCCTATTCCGGCGGCCTCGACACCTCCTGCATCGTCCCCTGGCTCCGCGAGAACATCCCGGGCGCCGAAGTCATCTGCGTCGTCGGCGACGTGGGCCAGGGCGCCGACGAGCTCAACGGCGTCGAAAAGAAGGCCCTCAACTCGGGCGCCAAGGAATGCCACGTCGTCGACCTCAAGAAGAAGTTCGTCGACGAGTTCGTGATGCCCACGATCATCACCGGCGGCGTCTACGAAGGCCGCTACCTGCTCGGCACCGCCATCGCCCGCCCCATCCTCGCCTGGGGCCAGGTCGATATCGCCAAGAAGACCGGCTGCACCGCCCTCAGCCACGGCTGCACCGGCAAGGGCAACGACCAGGTTCGCTTCGAGTCCGCCTACGGCGCGCTCGCCCCCGAGATGGAGATCATCGCCCCCTGGCGCGATTCGCGCTGGAACCTCTCCGGGCGCCTCGCGATGCTCGATTACCTCAAGCAGCGCAACATCCCCACCACCGCCAGCGCGACCAAGATCTACTCGCGCGACCGCAACCTCTGGCACATCTCCCACGAGGGCGGCGACATCGAAAACCCCTGGAACGTCCCGCCCAGCGACGCGTGGATGCTCACGGTCGATCCCACTCAGGCGCCCGACAAGCACGAGGACGTCTCCCTCACCTTCAGCAAGGGCCGGCCCGTCGCGCTCAACGGCACCTCGATGGAAGCCTGGCAGATCATCGAGAAGCTCAACGCCATTGCGGGCGCGCACGGCGTCGGGCGCGTGGACCTCGTGGAGAACCGCCGCGTGGGTATGAAGTCGCGCGGGCTCTACGAAACCCCGGGCGGCACCGTCATCGTCGAGGCCCTCCGCGCCGTCGAAGAGCTCGTCCTCGACCGCGAAACCCGCCACTACCGCGAGCACCTGGGCCTGCTCTTCGCCGAGCTCGTCTACGACGGCCGCTGGTTCACGCCGCTCCGCGAGGCCCTCTGGGCCGCGGGCGAGAAGATCGCCGAGCGTCTGGACGGCGAGATCGTCGTCCGCCTCTTCAAGGGCACCGCGACGGCCGTCCGCCGCAAGAGCCCGCACTCGCTGTACGCCGAGAAGATGGTCTCCTTCGAGGGCGAAGAGGTGTACAGCCAGAAGGACGCGGGCGGGTTCATCCGCCTGCTCAGCCTGCCCGAGCGGATCCGGGCCCTCAAGGCCCGCGGCCAGGCGCACTGAGCAACCCCACGAATTTCCTATTCGGACGATGCACGATCGCGCCGCCCAGTACGACGAGGTGGATACGTGGGGTTGTCTGCGCAACCAACATAATCTAGGGCAGCAGCCCCGATAGGCGTCAGCACTGGCAAATGAAGCAACTCCTCAGAGCACGGACCAGTCCTAAGGAACCACTGGGTCACCTCAACCAAGCCGAGAAGTTGCTTCACTCGATCGGTTTCTTCGACCGCGTCCAAGACCAGAAGACCCAGCGGCGGCACTGCCACCTCCGCGCTCACGCCGACCTGCTTGATCCCATTCCACCATACATGCTGCACAACTCCAGACATTCGCAAATCACCAAAACCTGGAGCAAACAGAAAGAATCGCGAACCACTGGGAAGAAACATGGCTGTTTTATCTCGCACCAATGTCCGTAGCGACTCACCGATGCGGGACTCGCCAAAGCTTTCGTGGTTGAGAGTGAGCGCCCAGCTCGCAAGGCACTTTGCCACCTTTCCCAGTTCGATCCCTCCAGGAGTCGACACCAGTAAGGAGCGACCGTCGCGACGAATCGACAATTGAGCCACTCGCCTGACAAACTCAACCGTCGGCCTGACGTACTGGCTTCCGAGAAAGTTGTTGCATTCGTTGCAGAGGCGCTTCAGCCCCGGCCCACCAGGAGTTCGCACCGGCGCACCAGACCCTCTGTGTACCGACCAAGGCATCCAACAGTGCGCGAACTCAAAGTTAGCGACCAACGCCCTCGGAGGAATGTGCTCGAAGCTAAGACTGGCGGCGCGATGACACAGGCGACAGCGACCGCCCGAAGACTCTTGGATGATTGACAGGTACGCCTCAGCCAAGCCTTACCCCCCTCTGGTATTTGACCCGTGGTAGGGTAGGCAAGAAACTATAAAAACACACAACCGCCCGGTCGTGAAGGCCGGGCGGTTGCGTTTCACAGCGCGCTCTGCTCGCGGCGAGGCCCGAAGGCGCTCACCGGCGACGCCGCACGCCCAGGAGACCGGCGATGCCCAGCAGCGCCGCCGCGCCCGGCGCGGGGACGACCTGCACGTACCAGTTGTCGATGCCGCACTCGGTGTTGAACGTGCCGCTGGTCAGGTTGCCGCTGGAGTTCCCGCGCCAGAAGCCGAACTGCATCACGCCGCCCGAGGCGCTGAAGTCGGGGTTCTGGCCGGCGAAGACGTTGCCCGCGTTGTCAAGCAGCCACATGTCGCTGGCGACGATGCCCGGCGCGCTGTTGGGCGCCCAGTTCGAATAGCCCGCGAACGGCATAATCAGAATCGGATTGCGGAGGATGTACGTGTTGCCGCCCTGGATGATCGCCAGGCCCGAGCCCTGCCCGTTGCCGCCCTGATTGAGGAAGTTCTTGGAATCCTCGCTGTAATTGATGCTGGTGACGGCGCCCTGCGTCGAGGGGTTGTAGAAGGCGTTCACGTTCATGTGGACGCCGAAGACGCGCGAGTCGATGGCGCTGATCTGCAGGTTGTTGCGGATGATGCGGTACGTCCCGCCGTTCCCGCCGAAGGGCATCTGGAACGCCTGCACCGAGCTGC
This sequence comes from Planctomycetota bacterium, assembly GCA_033763435.1. Taxonomy (GTDB): domain Bacteria; phylum Planctomycetota; class Phycisphaerae; order Phycisphaerales; family UBA1924; genus JANRKN01. The sequence goes on along the minus strand of JANRKN010000002.1, from coordinate 42,371 downwards.
CTGCACCGCCCGCGTTGCTGATCGTCGTGAGGGTCCAGTCGGGGTCATTGAACACGCCGTCGAAGTACGTCTGGCCCTGCGCGGCACAGGCCGAGGCGGCGATCACGCCAGCAACAAGGGTGCGGACGGCGGAAGCGGAAACGTTCGTTTTCATGGTCTTCTCTCCTGGTGCCCCGTGTGAATCACGGGCTGGGTGCGTGCGGAACGAGAGGCGGAAGTCTCTCGAAGCCCGCCCGTGAAAGGGGCGAGGCTCGACCGTGACTTGCCGCACGGACGCGAAACCTTGCACCGCTGCCGAAAGATTCTTTGGGCCGCGCCTCCCCCCGAACCCCCCGGACCATCGAAGAGCGTTTTCATTAGACTGCTCCCATGCAGTCCAAGGCCACCACCGTCACGGCATACCTCGCGTCACTCCCCGCCGATCGGCGCGCGACGCTCGAGGCCGTCCGCCGCGTGATCCTCAAGCACAAGGACGCGGACATCGCCGAGGGCATGCAGTACGGCATGATCGGCTACTTCGTGCCGCACGAGCTCTACCCGCCCGGCTATCACTGCGACCCCAAGCAGCCGCTGCCCCTCGCGGGCCTCGCCTCGCAGAAACAGCACTGCTCGCTCTACGTGATGGCCCTCTATACGGGGCCCAATCGCCAGGACAACGACCTCGTGCGCTGGTTCCGCGCCGCGTGGGCCAAAGCGGGCAAACAGCTCGACATGGGCAAGGCGTGCATCCGCTTTGCCACGGCGGATGACCTCGCGCTCGACGTGCTCGCGGAGCTCTTCCGGCGCGTCACGGCCAAGAAGTACATCGCGCAGTACGAGGCCAACCTCGCCGAGGCAGGCATCAAGCACAAGGGCAAGAAGGCGGACCCAAAGACCACTCCGCGCCCGAAGCCCACCGCCAAGAAGCCCGCCAAGAAGCCCGCGACGAAGAAGACCGCCAAGAGGACAAGCAAGCAACCCGCGAGAAAGAAGGCCTCCCGATGAACCCGACCCCGCGCGTCTCGGCCGCGATCCCGTACCTGCACGTCGCCGACGTCCGCCGATCCGTCGCGTTCTACGAACTGCTCGGCATGCCGTGCGACGGCAACACCTTCGAGCACGCCGGCGTCACGATGTGGGCCAGCGTCGGCCGCGAGCCCGCACGCGTGATGCTCGCCCGCGCCTCGGCCCCCGTCAAGCCCGAGCAGCAGGCCGCGATGCTCTACCTCTACACGCCCGATGTTGCCGCCCTCCGCGCCCACCTGCTCGCCCACGACGTCGCCGACGCCCCCTACGACGACGAAACGCCCGCGCGCCGGAGCGAACACTGGCGCGCCCTCGAGCGGGGCGTGGCCCATCCGGGCGGTCTCGTGTCGCAGGTGCAGAAACGCTTCTACATGCCCGAGGGCGAGATCCGCATCGCCGACCCGGACGGCTACATTCTCCTCATCGGGCAGTCGACCTGAGCGGGCGTCCATTCCGCGCCCTCTCCGCGCCGACCCCGCGAAGGAGTCTCTCGCATGGCGCTCTGGGGCGGACGTTTCGAAGGGCAGGCCGACCCGCTCTTCCGGCATCTCAACGACTCGTTCCCCTTCGATCACCGCCTGATCGAGCAGGACCTCACCGGCTCCAAGGCCTGGGCCCGCGGCATCGCTCGCGCGGGCGTCCTCAGCGCCGAGGAACTCACCAAGCTGCTCGCCGCGATCGACCACCTCTTGGCCGAGCACCGCGCGAACCCCTCCCTCATCCTCGCCTCCATCGGCCGCGACGAAGACGTGCACTCGTACGTTGAGCGCCGGCTCGTCGAGTCGCTGGGCTCGCTCGGCAAGAAGCTGCACACCGGCCGCAGCCGCAACGATCAGGTCGCGACGGACCTTCGGCTCTGGGCGCGCGCCGCGCTGACCGAACGCCTCGCCGAGATCGCCGCCGCACGCACCTCGCTGCTGAACCTCGCCGAGCGTGAGCTTCGCTCCCCGATCCCCGGCTACACGCACCTTCAGCGTGCGCAGCCCGTGCTCTTCTCGCACTGGGCGCTGGCCTACGAGCGCATGCTCGCGCGCGACGCCGAACGCTTCCGCGCAGCGCGCGCCTCCGCGCAGGCGCGCTGCCCGCTCGGTTCCGCGGCGCTCGCTGGCACAACCTTCCCCGTCGACCGCGCCGAGATCGCCCGCGACCTGGGCTTTGACGCCCCCAGCGAAAACTCGCTCGATGCCGTCAGCGACCGCGACTTTGTCGTCGAAGCCCTCAACGCCTCGGCGCTCGCCGCGGTCCACCTTTCGCGCCTGGGCGAGGACCTCATCGTCTACTCCACGCAGGAGTTCAGCTACGTCGACATGTCCGACGCCGTGACCAGCGGCTCGTCGCTGATGCCGCAGAAGAAGAACCCCGACGCCTGCGAGCTTCTCCGCGGCAAGGCCGGGCGCATCATCGCCTCCGCCCAGTCGCTCATGACCACCCTCAAGGGTCTGCCCCTCTCGTACAACAAAGACCTTCAGGAAGACAAGGAACCGCTGTTCGACGCGATGGAGCAGCTCTCGCTCGTGCTCCGCGTGACGCCGCGGATCCTCGACGGCCTCACCCTCCGCCGCGCCGAGGCTGCGCGGGGCGCGCTGGGCGGCTACGCGAACGCGACCGAGCTGGCCGACTACCTCGTCGCCAAGGGCATGCCCTTCCGCGACGCACACGACGTCGTCGGCCGCATCGTCCGCGCCGCGCTCGCCCTCCCCAACGCGCCGGGCCTCCACGAACTCCCCCTGGACACCCTCCGCGCCCACGCTTCCGTCATCGGGCCCGACGTCTTTGATGCCCTGTCGCTCGAATCCTCGCTCCGCCGACGCGAGATCGCGGGCGGCACCGGGCCGGGCGCCGTGACCTCAGCCCTCAGCGCCGCGCGGGCCCAGCTCGCGCGCGAAACCGAATCGAAACCGACCGCCTGAGCGCCCGATCGACCCGGCCTCGGACATTTTTCCGCGCGATCGATCCATCGCCGACGGAAACCGCGCCGCCGCGCGTCCCAATGACCCGTCGGTAGTCTTCCGCTGCGCGGTCGGTGCGCGCACACGTGCGATTTTCCACCGTGCGATCCGGGAACGATTTCCCGATCCAACCGTCGGTAGGCTGTCTGTCCCATCCGCTCACCCTCGGCGTGGCGATGCCCGCGCGGGCACCCACGCTCGATCCTCGGAGTTGAACGCGTGTCGAAATCCCGAGTCAACGTGCCTCAGAAGAACTCCAACCCGATGTCGCTGAAGCTTGCCGCGGCGCTCTGCGCCGTCGCGGGGCTCACCGCGAGCGCGCTTGCCCAGCCCAAGGCCGACGTCACGCCCCAGGGCGGGATGCTCCGCTTCCCGGACATCTCCGCGACGCACATTACCTTCGTTTATGCCAACGACGTCTGGATCGCCCCGCGTGACGGCGGCCGCGCCGTGCCTCTTTCCAGCCCCGCCGGCGCAGAGGGCTTCCCGCGCTTCAGCCCCGACGGCAAGTCGGTCGCGTTCCTCGCCAACTACGACGGCAATCGCGACATCTACACCATCCCCGTCGACGGCGGCGCTCCCAGCCGCGTCACCTATCACCCCGGCGCCGAGCAGCTCGCCGACTGGACCCCCGACGGCAAGCTCCTCTTCTTCACCAACAGCCTCGGCGGACTCTCCCGCCAGACCCAGCTCTTCACCGTCCCCGCCGCCGGCGGCCTCTACGCCAAACTGCCCGTCCCCTACGGCGCCTTCGGCTCCATCTCCCCCGATGGCTCCACACTCGCCTACACCCCACACTCCACCGACAACCGCACCTGGAAGCGCTATCGCGGCGGCATGGCGACCGACATCTGGCTCTACAACCTCAAGGACAACTCCGCGCAGAAAGTCACCGACTGGGAAGGCACCGACACCCTCCCCATGTGGGTCCCCGGCTCCGACGGTTCGAAGCTCTACTACCTCTCCGACGCCGGCCCCGAGCATCGCCTCAACGTCTGGTCCTACGACGCCAAGTCCAAAGCCCGCACCCAGATCACCAAGTTCAAGGACTTTGACATCCGCTGGCCGTCGATCGGCCCGGGCCCGGGCGGCAAGGGCGAGATCATCTTCCAGCTCGGCTCGGAGCTGCGCGTCCTGGACCTTGCCAACGGGCGCGACCGCGCGGTGAACATCACCATCCCGGGCGACCGCGCCGCGGTGCGCTCGCGCGTGGTGGATGCCGCGCGCAACATCACGGGCGGCTCGATCTCCCCCACCGGCAAGCGCGTCGCGATCGAAGGCCGAGGCGACATCTGGTCGGTCCCCGCCAAGGAAGGCGTCGTCCGCAACCTCACCCGCACCGACAGCGTCTTTGAGCGCGAGGTCGCTTGGAGCCCCGACGGCAAGCACCTGGCGTACTTCAGCGATGAGTCGGGCGAGTACGAGCTCTGGGTCCGCCCCAGCGACGCGAGGCCGCCCGAAGCCGACAAGAAGGACGAAGGCAAGAAAGACGAAGCCAAGAAGGACGAGGGCGCCAAAGACGAACCCAAGGCCGAAGAAACCAAGGCCCCCGAAGCTCCGCGCAAGCTGACCGCGATCGGCGAAGGCTTCCGCACCAGCCCGCGCTGGTCACCCGATTCCAAGTTCATCACCTTCACCGACAACGCCGGGCGTGTCTGGCTCACCGAGGTCGCAACCGGCACCACCCAGACCGTTGCGACCGACGCGTGGGGCAACATCCCGAACCCGCAGTGGTCACACGACTCGGCGTGGCTCACCTTCACTCTCTCCGACGAAGCCAGCGGCAACGGCTGCGTCCACGTCTACAACCTGGCCGACAAGCAACTCACCCGCCTGACCTCCCCCATCTTCCCCGCCTCCAACCCCACCTTCGACGCCAAGGGCGACTGGCTCTTCTTCTCCAGCAACCGCGACATCGACTCGCCCATCTACAGCGATCTCGACACCACCTTCATCTATGCCAACACCGAAGTCATGCTGGCCGTGCCCCTCCGCGCGGACGTCAAGAACCCGTGGCTCCCCAAGAGCGACGAAGAGACCCTGAAGGAAGACAAGAAGAAGGACGAGAAGAAGCCCGACGCCAAGAAGGATGAAGGCAAGAAGGACGAGGGCGCCAAGCCCGACTCCGCCGTGCCCACCGAGAACGCCGTCGGCGGCACGTGGGAAGGCGAAACCCAGGCCCCGGGCCCCAACGGCCAGACCATCCCCATCCGCGTCACCCTCAGCCTCCGCCTTGAGCCCGGCAACAAGGTCTCCGGCAATCTCTCCTCGCCCATGGGCGGCGCGCCCGTCTCAGGCTCCTTCGACCCCGCGACCGGCAGCCTCTCCCTCGCCTTCACCATCGGCGGCGGCAACATCTCCCTCACCGGCACCATCACCGGCGAAGAGTTCACCGGCTCCTGGTCCGCGGGCGATCAGTCCGGGCCCATGACCGCCAAGCGCACCAGCAAGGCCCAGCCCGCCGCCGAGGCCGAAGCCAAGAAGGACGAGCCCAAGAAGGACGACGACAAGAAGCCCCTCAAGATCGACCTCGAGGGCTTCGAGTCCCGCGCCGTTCAGCTCCCCATCCCCTCGGGCAGCTTCGGCCCGCTTGCCGTCTCGCACGACAACAAGCTGCTCTACATCCGCGGCTCGGCCCGCGGCATGAACGAGCCCACCTCCATCCGCATCTTCGACCTCAACGACGAAGAACGCGCCGAGAAGACTGTCACCCAGGGCGGCGGCTTCGAACTCTCGGGCGACCGCAAAAAGCTGCTCGTCTTCCGCGGCGGCGGAAACATGGTCATCGTCGACGCGGCCGCGGGCGGCGGAAAGTCCCAGACCGTCTCCACCGAAGGCATGCGCACCACCATCGACCCGCGCGATGAGTGGAAGCAGATCATGGCCGACGTCTACCGCCTCATGCGCGACTATTTCTACGAGCCCTCCATGCACGGCAACGACTGGAAGGCGCTCAGCGAGCGTTACTCCAAGCTTGTGGACGATGCCGTCAACCGCGAGGACGTCACCTTCATCATCGCCGAGCTCATCTCCGAGCTGAACATCGGGCACGCCTACGTCGGCTCGCCGGGCGATGTCGAAGCCCCGGGCCGGGCGGTCTCCGTCGGCCTGCTGGGCGTCGACTTTGCCCTCGATCAGGGCGCCTTCAAGATCGCCCGCATCCTCCGCGGCGCGCCGTGGGACACCGACGCCGTCGGCCCGCTCTCGCAGCCCGGTGTTGATGTCAAGGAAGGCGACTACCTCCTTGCCGTCAACGGCGTCCCGCTCGACACCTCCAAGGACCCCTACGCCGCCTTCCAGGGCCTGGCCGAGCGCACCGTCACGCTCACCGTCTCGGCCAAGCCCACGCTCGACGCCTCGGCGCGCGAGGTTCTCGTCCGGCCCATCTCCAGCGAGAACAACCTCCGCTACCGCGACTGGATCGAGCGCAACCGCGCCTACGTCGAGAAGGCGTCCGACGGAAAGGTCGGCTACGTCTACGTGCCCAACACCGGCGTCGACGGCCAGAGCGACCTCGTCCGGCAGTTCATCGGCAACCGTGCCCGCGCCGCGCTGATCATCGATGAGCGCTGGAACGGCGGCGGCCAGATCCCCACTCGCTTCATCGAGATGCTCAACCGACCCGTCACCAACTACTGGGCGCGCCGCCACGGCAAGAGCTGGACCTGGCCGCCCGACGGCCACCAGGGCCCCAAGGCCATGCTCATCAACGGCCTCGCAGGCTCCGGCGGCGACGCCTTCCCCGCCTACTTCCGCATGATGGGCCTGGGCAAGCTCATCGGCACCCGCACCTGGGGCGGCCTCGTCGGCATCTCCGGAAACCCCGCCCTCATCGACGGCGGCTCCATCACCGTTCCCACCTTCGGCTACTACAAGAAAGACGGCACCTGGGGCATCGAAGGCCACGGCGTCGACCCCGACATGGAAGTCCTCGACGACCCCTCCAAGATGGTCAACGGCGCTGACCCCCAGCTCGATGCCGCCGTCGCCCACCTCCTCGAGGAGCTCAAGACCAAGGCCTTCACGCCCGCCCCCACGCCGCCCTCGCCCAACCGCAGCGGCATGGGCATCCCCGAGCGCGATCGCTAAACCCACCCTCGCCTGAATCCCGCAAGGCCCCGACCTCCCATGGTCGGGGCCTTTTTCTTTCCGCGCGGGCGCCACGCCCCGCAACGCGAACCCCAAAAACGAACAACCCCGGTCCTGTGTGGACCGGGGTTGACCGTTCAAAGCGGGCGACGCGATTTGAACGCGCGACCCTCACGTTGGCAACGTGATGCTCTACCGCTGAGCTACGCCCGCATGACTTGTCAGCCGCAACCCGAGAGTTGCGGGGGGAGAATCTAGACCCCCTCCGGCAGGGAGTCAAACGCCCCGCCAAGGTCAATCCGTCGCCCGATCGCATCGGCCGTCGGCACGGGCAGATGAAGCCAGTGCCCGCCGATCCACCTCCGGCCCCGGTTATCGCCCCGAACCAACCGCCCCCCCACCCGCGCCACCACCACTTCCCCGGGCCGTCCCGCGCGCCGCGTCGATCGCGTCCAGCACCGTCGAGACCGTGTACGAGTCGTACTTCCGGGGCTCGGGCAGCCCGGGCCCATAGATCGCCAGCAGCGGAATGCCGACCCAGTTCAGCGCCTTGAGCTTCTCCTGCCCGGGCTTGTTGTCGCCCGTCAGGTCCACCTTCAGCGGCACCACCGCCTCAGAGTTCAGCACCGACGCGACCTCGGGCCGGAACAGCACCGCCGCCTCCAGCGCCATGCAGTTCAGGCACCACTCGGCGGTGAAGTCGACGACGACGACCTTCCCGGCCGCACGGGCCTCTTCAAATCGCTCGGGCGTGTAGCCGATCCAGCGGATGGGCCCGCGGTCGGTGAAGTGTCGCGCGCCGACGACCGACGCCGCGCAGAACAGCAGCGCCACGAGCGAGAAGAACCCGCGCCGCACGATCGACTTGGTGATCTTGAACGTCCGCGCGACCATCCAGACCATCGCGAAGATCACCAGCGCCGCGACGAGCCACCAGTGCCCGCGGACGGGCGGATCGACCGGGAGCCTGAGCATCGGGTCGAGCCCGGTACCCACAAAGAACGCCGCGACCGCGAGCATCAGCATGCCCATGACCTGCTTGACGAGGTCCGACGCGGGCCCCGACCGCGGCACCTTCTCGACGAGCTTGGGCGAGGCGGCCAAGATGAGATAAGGCAGCGCCATGCCCAGCCCGATCGCCGCGAACGTCGCGAGCGTGACGGGCGAGGGCTGCTTGGCGGCCCATGCCGCGGCCGTGCCCATGAACGGCGCCGTGCAGGGCGTCGAGAGCACCGCCGTCAGCACGCCGAACATGAACGAACCCGCCGCGGATTCGCGCTTGGGGTCCAGCAGATACACGGCATTGGGCAGCTTGAGGCTGAACACCCCGAGCATCCCCACCGCCATCAGCGCGATGAACGCCCCGACGCCCAGCGAGAACCAAGGCGTCTGGAAAAGCTGATTGATCGCCTTGAACCCCGCGATGAACGCGATCGCCCCGCCCAGCGCGAGCCAGAACGCGACCACGCCCAGCGACATCACCACGCCCAGATAGAAACAGCGCCTGGGGTTCCCCGCCGCGGCCGAGAGGCCCAGGATCTTGATCGGAATCACCGGCAGCACGCACGGCGTGAGGTTCAGCAGAAATCCGCCCAGCGCCGCGAGCAGCAGCAGCAGCGCCAGCCCCGCGCCCGCCGCATCGATCGTGAAGCTCCGCCCGAACACGTTGAACTCGATCGGCTTGCCCGCGGGCTTGAGCTCCCCCGACAGCATCTTGGCAAAGACCGTCACGTCAAAGCCCGCGAACGTCGCCGCGGCCGAGGCGTCCCGAGGCGGAAGCACCGTCCCCGCCGGCTCCACCGTCAGCACCTTGTCAAACGTCAGCGTTTCAGGGATCAGACAGATCCGGTCGTCGCACGCCTGATACTCGACCTTCACCGAGATCGGCACCGCCCCCGGCGCAGCGTCCGCGGCGACGATGATCGGCACGTACACGATCGCCTTCCCCGCGAGCACCTCGAGCTTCTCGGGCGACCCCGTGAAGTACACCGTGATCTCTTTGCCCGCGGGCCATTGCTGAGGCCCCACCACCACCGACGCGGGCAGCGCCGCCTCACCCGGGCCCGACAGCGTCACCGTCGTCGGCATGGGCTTGAAGCCCGGCAGCTCACGCGGGCTGTTCGTGTTCACGTGCCAGTTCGGCGCGTGATCAAAGATCACCGCCAGCGCGATCTGATCCCCGGGCAGGACGCGGTCCTTCAGCAGCGCGACCGAGACCCGCACCGACGGATCGGCAAGGATGTCGTTCTCCGGGGCGACAACGTCCTCGGCGGGCGGCTGAGCCGCGCGGGTCGGGGCTGGCAGCAGCGCCAGCGCCGCGAGCAGGGCAAGGACCAATCCGAGCGATCGGAGAACGTTCATGCGGTCGGAGCTCCTGAGGGACCGTCGCTTGGGGGCCCGCGCTGCGCCGGACGGAGGCCGAACGTGCGCGGTCCGGCGCCCGGCGTCGGACGTGCGCAGCTTACGCGCGTGGAAGCTTGAAGGGGCGGAAGTCAAGGTAGGCCGTGCGCGGGTCCGATACTTCGATGCCCGAGGTCGGTCCCGGGCTTCGGCGCGCGCCGGAGCGAGTTCAGGGATACGCCCCGGGCGGCGTGGAAGTTTGCGAGCGCCATGGCGGACATTCTCGACCAAAGTGAAGTCGATGCATTGCTCGCCGCGGTCGAGTCGGGCGTGGTCGAGGAAGAGAAGCGCGAGACCAAGGTCTTCTCGCGCCGCCCCGTCCGCCCGGGCGAGCAGCCCGAGGTCAAGGGCTACGACTTCAAGCGCCCCGAGCGCGTCAGCAAAGACCAGATGCGCTCGCTGCAGACCCTGCACGAGAGCTTCGCCCGAAACTTCGGCGCCTCGCTCTCGGGCTTCCTGCGCACCATCATCGAGGTCAAGGTCGCAACCTGCGAGCAGATGACCTACTCCGAGTTCATCTCGGGCCTGCCCAACCCCACGAGCTTCAACCTGATCGAGTCGGACGGTCTCGAAGGCACGATGTGCATGGAGATCTCGCCGCTGATCATCTATCCGATCATCGACCGCCTCCTGGGCGGCACGAGCGCCGACCTGTTCATCCCCCAGCGCCCGCTGACGCTCATCGAGAGCCGGCTGATCTCCAACGTCACGACCCGCGGCCTGACCGCCCTCAGCGAGGCCTGGAGCAGCGTCAAGAAGCTCCAGTTCCACATCACCGCCACTGAGAGCAACCCCCAGCTCGTCCAGATCGTCCCGCCCAACGAGGTCGTCGTCGTCATCGGCTTTGAGCTCAAGATGAGCAGCCGCGCGGGCACCATGAACCTCTGCATCCCCTACAACGTCATCGAGCCCGTCGTCTCCGAGCTCAGCGCCCAGAACTGGTTCGCCGCCGCCAAGAACCTCAAGGCCCCCGGCAACGAGAAGCAGATCGGCGGCACCCTCTCCCGCGCCGCCGTCACCGTCACGGGCCTGCTCGCCGAGACGACGATCACCATCAAGGAGCTGCTCACGCTCAGGCCTGGCGACGTCATCGTCACTGAGAAGCCCGCCACGCAGCCTGTCGTCGTCTCCGTGGAAGACGAGAAGAAGTTCCTTGCCCACGTCGGCCAGCTCCGCGGCAACCGCGCCCTCCGCATCGCCCGCGAAATCCAGCGCGAGGATCGGGTCTAATCGGGTCCAAGGCCGCGAATCGCGATTCCTGAGTGGCAGATCGGGAAACGCCCCCGCCGGTGTCCTTTCCCCCATTCGCGACGCGCCACTCCCCTTTGTTTGGACGCCTCCCTGCTGGCCACTCGCCCACCGGCCAGTCCCCCAGCGGAGACTGGCGCTGTCGCCCCCCCGAATTGCCCCTCTGCGGACGGCATTTGCTCGGGACGGTCCGCCGGGGCTATGCTTGGCCGTTGTTCAAGGCTGGGTCGATGGCGGCCTCCGGCGTGGCCCGGAGGTTCGAAGCGGCCCCGAGTGGAGCTTTGATCGGCATGGCGACGTTCGGCGTCATCCTTCGGCAGCGCCTCGTGACGGGCTCGGCGGCTCGATGAGCCCCCGCACGTCCATCCTTGGCCTGTCCGCCCCTGGAAACGGCTTTCCGGAGGCGCGGGTGATGTAGCACCGACGTGCCATCTCTCACGTTGAGCCCCACGCACGTTCGTGCGGGGCTCAGACAGAGGCCACGAGGTGGAACCGTCCGCCTGGTGGCCTCGGCGTTTTTGGAACTCGTCCCGCCTCGTGTCCTTCTGGCCTGTTTCGCACAACCCGGCAACTCAACATTCTGGAGATCGTGCAGTGAACGCGACGGAAATGCTTCGGATTCTCGACTCGATCGCCCGCGACCGCAACATCGACCGCTCGATCCTCATCCGGGATCTGGAGCTCGCGATGGTCACCGCCGCGCGCAAGCACTTCAACACGCTCGACGCCGAGGAGTTCCAGTGCACCGTCGACCCCGTCAGCGGGCAGGTCACCATCTTCCGCCGCGACGATGCCGGTGAGTACAAGGCCATTGACATGCCCCCGGCCGCCTTCGGCCGCATCGCCGCGCAGACCTTCAAGCAGGTCATGATCCAGAAGTTCCGCGACGACGAGCGCCAGTCCGTGCTGGAAGAGTTCTCCAAGCGCGTCGGCGAGATCGTCACCGGCACCGCCCAGCGCTACGAGGGCGGCTCGCTCGTCGTCACCGTCGACCGGACCGAGGGCTTCATGCCCCGCTCCGAGCAGATCCCGGGCGAGCAGTTCAACCCGGGCGACCGCGTCCGATGCCTCATCCTTGATGTCCGCGACGCGGGCAGCCAGGTCAAGATCGTCCTCTCCCGCGGCCATCCCGACTTCATCAAGCGCCTCTTCGAAGTCGAAGTCCCGGAAGTGGCCGAGCACATCATCGAGATCAAGGCGATGGCGCGCGAGGCTGGCTACCGCACCAAGATCGCCGTGTCCTCGGTCGACTCCAAGGTCGACCCCGTCGGCGCGTGCGTGGGCGTGCGCGGCAGCCGCATCAAGAACATCGTCGACGAACTCAACGGCGAGAAGATCGACATCGTCCGCTGGAACGAGTCGAGCCAGATCCTGATCGCCAACGCGCTCAAGCCCGCCGAGGTCGCCGAAATCTCGCTGTGCTTCGAACTCGGCCGGGCGACGGTCGTCGTGCGCGACGACCAGCTCAGCCTCGCGATCGGCAAGCGCGGGCAGAACGTGCGCCTCGCGGCGCGGCTCACAGGCTGGGACGTCGACATCCTCACGCCGGGCGAGTACTCCAAGGGCCTGGAGATCATGTCCGCGACCTTCCAGGCGATCGAGGGCGTCACCGAGCCCATGCTCGACAAGCTGGGCGCGATGGGCATGATCAGCGTGTTCGACGTCGAAGAAGTCGGCGTCGACGTGCTGATGACCGAACTGGAGATCGACGACACGCTCGCGAAGAAGATCGTCGAGATCGCGTCGGTCAAGGCGAAGGAAGTCGCCGAGCAGCAGCAGAAGGACAAGGAAGAGAAGGAAGCCCGCGCCAAGGCCGAGGCCGAGGCGGCGCGCCAGGCCCTCATGGGCGGGGGCGACGCGGGCGCGGCGGGCGATGCGGCCGCGGCGGCGATCCTGGGCGCTGGCAACGCGCCCGCCCAGAGCTCGGGCGAGGCCGAGGCGCGCGCCGCGGACATCCTCGGCTCGAACTGATCGCACGGGAGCCAGCCTCCCGGCGCGATCGTGGCGGACAGAGAACAGGTGGGATTCGACCGGTGGGTTTGGACGGGCGGGGATCGACGGGGTGGGGGTTGACGGGGTGGGGATTGACGGGGTGGGGTTTCGGGTGCGACTGGAGAACTGACCTTTGGCAGCTCGACGGATTTTCGAAATCGCGAAGGAACTGGGCATCGACTCCAAGGCGATCGTGACCAAGTGTCACTTGGAGGGGATCCCGGAAACGACGATCCGCAACCACATGTCGACCGTGTCGGCAGGGTTGGAGGCATCGATCCGCGAGTGGTTCAGCGGCGAGCCGAGCAGCTCGACCGCGGTCGAGACCACCGCGCACGTCGACCTCGAGCAGGTCAAGAAGACCACCACCCGCAAGCGCGCCACGAAGAAGGGCGAAGCCGAGGGTGGCGGCACCGCCACGGCCGTGGAGACCCACACCGACCACGCGCCCACTCCCGCCCCGACCGCCGCAGCCCCCGCCGCGCCGTCCGCGCCTGAGCCCACGCCGGCCCGCGCCGTGGCGATCAAGCCCGAGCCCAAGCCCGCCGAGCCCAAGGTCGAAGCCAAGGCCCCCGACCACAAGCACGAAGCCAAGGCCCCTGAGACCAAGGCGCCCGACGCCAAGTCGGACGAAGCGGTCGAGGTCAAGCCGGCGACGAGGATCGCGCCGACCGTGACGCCCATCCCGACGCCAAGCGCGCCGACCGCGCCCAAGGCCCCGCCGATGAAGCTGGGCCCCACCACGATCACCCCGGTCGCGCCCGCGGCCAAGGCCCCCGACGCGCCGGGCACCGGCGCCCCCGCGGGCTCGGGCACCGGCTCGGTCGGTCGTCCCGGCGCCGCATCGGGCCCCGGCGGCCCCGGCTCCGGCAGCGCCGCGATGCCCAACGTGCCCACCCGGCCGACGGTCGTCTCTCCCGCCGGGCCCAAGCTCGAGGTTAAGACCCCCGTCAAGCTCTCGGGCCCCAAGATCGTGCGCGTTGAAGCCCCCGAGCAGCTCGAAGCCCCGCGTCCGCGCCGATTTGGTCCGGGCTCGGGCCCGGGCGGCCCCGGCGGGCCCGGCACCCTCGGGCCCCGCGGCCCGCGCCCAGGCTATGGCGAGGGCGGCGGCGAAGATGATCGCGGCGGCGCACGTCGCGGCCCGGGCGCTGGCGCGGCCAACAGCAACAACAAGAAGCGCTCCTCCGGTCAGGGCGTTCCCGATCGCCGTCGCGGCATCTCCGGACAGGACTGGGTCGGCGGCGGGCAGATCTTCAGCGAGCAGGACCTCATCGAGCGCGAGGCGCGCCTCCTCCGCGCGGGCGGCTTCCTCAAGAAGCGCCGCCAGGACATGAACAAGAAGCCGGGCGATCCTCAGACCGAGGAACGCCACGGCCGGATTCAGATCGCCGCGCCGTTCACCATCAAGGACCTCTCGGCCGCGACCGGCGTCAAGGCCGCGGACATCGTCAAGAAGCTCTTCCTGCAGGGCGTGATGGCGACGATCAACTCGGGCATCGAAGTCAGCAAGGCCATCGAGATCATGATGGACTTTGACATCGAAATCGAGGTCACCGAGGCCAAGACGGGCGAAGAGGCCGTCAGCGAGGAGTACGAAGACCGCCAGGCGCTCGACGAACGCGCGCGCGGCCCGATCGTCACCATCCTCGGCCACGTCGACCACGGCAAGACCAGCCTGCTCGACAAGATCCGCACCGCCAACGTCGCCGCGGGCGAGGCCGGCGGCATCACCCAGCGCACGAGCGCCTTCCGCGTCTCGATCGAGGTCGAAGGCGCCAAGAAGGAAGTCGTCTTCCTCGACACGCCCGGCCACGAGGCTTTCACGAGCATGCGCTCGCGCGGTGCCAAGCTCACCGACATCGTCGTGCTGGTGGTCTCGGCGCCCGAGGGCGTGATGCCCCAGACGATCGAGAGCATCAACCACGCCAAGGCCGCGGGCGTCCCGATCGTCGTGGCGCTCAACAAGATCGACCGCCCCGACGCCACCGAACAGGCCATCCAGCGCGTGCTGGGCGACCTCGCCAAGGCCGGCCTCAACCCCGTGCCCTGGGGCGGCGACACCGAAATCATCCGCACCAGCGCCAACACGGGTCAGGGCATCAAGGAACTGCTCGAAACCCTCGACTACCAGGCGCAGCTCCTCAGCCTCAAGGCCGACTTCGGCGGTCACGCCCGCGGCACCGTCATCGAGGCGCGCCAGGTCGAGGGCCGCGGCGCCGTCGCGAACATCCTCGTCCAGCACGGCAAGCTCGAGGTCGGCACGTTCATCGTCGCCGGCCGCGCCTTCGGGCGGGTGCGTGACATCACCGACGACCGAGGCAACCGCCTCAAGGAAGCGCTGCCCCCGATGCCGGTGCAGATCTCGGGCATCGACGTGGTGCCCGACGCGGGCGACCGGTTCTACATCGTCGAGTCGCTGAAGGAAGCGCAGGAAGCCGCGGAGCAGCGCCGCCATCGCGAGCGCGAGGCCGAGCTTGCCCAGCCCAAGGCGACGCTGGACAATCTGTTCAGCCAGATCTCGGACAAGGACGTCAAGGAGATTCTGGTCGTCGTCAAGGCGGCCGAGCAGGGCACGGTGGACGTGCTCAAGCACGAGATCGAGAAGATCAAGACCGACGAGGCCAAGACCCGCGTGCTGCACTCGGCGGTCGGCGGGATTACGGAGTCGGACGTGCTGCTGGCCGAGGCGTCGCGCGCCGTCATCATCGGCTTCAACGTCATCCCCTCGGGCAAGGCGCGCCAGCTCGCGGAAGCCAAGGGCGTCGAGATCCGCACGTACGACGTCATCTACGACATCACCGACGACATGCGCAAGGCCGTCGAGGGCATGCTCGCCCCCGAGCTGCGTCAGGAGATCCTGGGCCACGCCGAGGTGCGCCAGGTTTTCCGCATCTCGAAGGTCGGCTCGATCGCGGGCTGCTACATCACCGACGGCACCGTGCAGCGCGACGCGCTCATCCGCGTCACCCGCAACGGCATCGTCATCGAGAACGACCGCCGGCTCGAACAGCTCAAGCGCTTCAAGGACGACGCCAAGGAAGTCCGCATGGGCATGGAGTGCGGCATGAAGATCGTCGGCTACGACGACATCAAGGAAGGCGACATCCTCGAGTGCTACAAGCAGGTCGAGGTCAAGCGGACGCTCTGAAGCCCCGCCCCGGCCCGGCGGGGCGACGATTGACACGGCATGGTGGTCGCGGTACTCCAGTTCGAAGTCCTCGTCCGCGGCAGCGAGTCTCTCAAGGACAAGCGCCGCGTGGTCAAGGCCATCAAGGACCGGCTCCACCGCGAGCACCAGGTCTCCGTCGCGGAGGTCGGCGCGCACGACGCCCTCACCCGCAGCATGATGGGCCTCGCCCTTGTCGCGACCGACGGCAAGCGCGCGGCGCAGGTGCTCGACCAGATCACCGCCAAGCTCCGCTCGTGCTTCGGGGGCTCGGTGCTCTTTGATCTGGGCGATACCGCCCGCGAAATCCTCCACGGTCAGGGCGGACCACACGCCGGACCCGACGGAGGGGAAGACGCCGACCAAGACGAGGCCCAAAGCCTCGCGTTCGGGACAGGCCTCAACGACGAACTACGCCGGCGCGCGGGCGAAGACCCCGACGCCCGCACGCAGGAGACCCCATGAGCAGGCGGAGCGAACAACTGGCGGCCAACCTCCGCGAAGCGGTGCAGGAAGTCATCAACCGGGGCTTCCACGACCCGCGCATCTCGGGCCTCATCACCATCACGAACGTTCGACTCTCCGACGACCTCGTCGACGCCACGCTGACCGTCTCGGTGCTTCCCCACGAGCGGGAGGACCTGACGTTCCACGGCCTGCGCGACGCCGTGCCCTACATCCGCAAGGAGATCGGCAAGAAGATCGACTCCAAGCGCCTCCCGCGTCTGAGCTTCAAGCTGGACTCCTCCCTGAAGCACCAGCTGGGCGTCCTGGAGGCGCTCCGCAAGGTTGAGGAAGAGCGCGAGAAGCGCGGCGAGGCCCAGCCCTGACGCCGCGCGTACGCTGAGGCGAAGTTCCGGGCCACCTCACACTCGGCAGTACTTTTCACGGTCAGAGACCGTCAAGGACGCGGGCGACCCAGCATGGCGGAGGCATCCAAGAGGCTGTTGCAGTTGATCCGCCGCTACGAGGCCGACGGCGCCGACGCCGCCCGTCTCCGTGCGCCCGCCGACCTGTTCGCAGAGGACGACGCGATCGTCCGCGAGCTGGTCTTCTCGATCCTGGCGTGGAACGCGCGTCGCGCGTGGGCCGAGCAGGCACTCGCGGCGCTGGCGCTCGAGTTTGTCGATCTCAACGACCTGCGGGTGTGCCTCGCGTCGGAAACGGCACGGGCGATGGGCACCGACGCCCGCGCGCTCGAGAAGGCCGAGCGGCTCCGGGCAGCGCTGAACGACCTTTACCGCCGCGAGCACAAGGTGAGCCTCGAATGGCTCGCGAGCGCGGGCAAGCGCGAGGCGCGGGCGTACTTGGAATCGCTCGAGGGCGTGCCCAGAGCGGTCGCGTCGCGCGTCTATCTGCTCTGCTGCGGTGGTCATGCCGTGCCGGTCGACGACCGCCTGAGCGCCCTGCTCGCCAAGCACAAGTGCCTGGACAAGGACACGGACGCCGACGGCGCCTCGACAAGCCTCGAGCGCCAGGCCAAGGCGGGCGAGCCCCTGGGCTGGTTCGCGTCGCTGTGCGCATGGGCCGAAACGCAGGCCGACGAGCCTGACGACACCGACACGCCAGCGCGTACTGAGAAGTCACCGGCCAAAGCCGCAGGCAAGGCGGCGCTCAAGCCCGCCAAGGCCCGCAAAGCCGAGCCCAAGGCCGACGAGGCAGAGGACCAAGAGGCCAAGCCCGCGCGCAAGGCCCGCCCGGCGAAGGACAACGCGCCCAAGCCCGCGCGGCCGACCAAGGAACGCTCATGACCCCGCAGCGAGCGAGTGATCGGGCCCGGCCGGTGCTGCTCCGCGCAGGAACGCTTCTGCTCCGCGCGGGCGTGACCGTCGGCGCGCTGACGGGGAGCGTCGGCTGCGCCCCCACCACTCCCGCCGCAGCGAACCCGGGCGCCGGTCCGGCCTCGCCCGCGTCATCCACCGCCCACGCGTCCCAGCCCGACGATGTGCTCGCGCCCGTGCGCGATGCCGCGACGCTTCGGACCGCCGCGTCGCTTGGTGCAACGCCCGGCGTCGAAGCCTCGGCCCTCGCGCCGATCACCGACGAACGAAGGCCGCAAGCAGAACTCTCGCTCGACGCCGCGATCGCCGAGCTTCTTTCGCAGCCCCTCGACGCCCGCGCGCCCGAGGCCCCCGCGCGGATCGAGATCGAAGGTGAAGACGCGAGGCTGGGCGCGCTTCAGGCCTATGCCGCAGGTCGGTTCAAGCTCAGCGAGGGCAAGGCGGCACAGGCGGTTGAAGATCTGCAGGAAGCTGCGAAGATCGATCCTGGCAGCGCCGAGATCTGGCGTGAGCTTGGCAACGCGCTCGCCGCGGCGGGCCGGGGTCCCGCGGCAATCAACGCGATGCGCCGCGCGGTCGCGCTGGGCCTGCGCGAGCCCGAGGTGCTGCTGGTGCTCGCACGCGAGAGTCTTCGCCAGGGCCAGCCCGCCGAGGCCGCGAGGCTGCTGGCGCGTGTCGTCAGCGACGGCGCGTTTCAAGGCCGGCCCGATGCGGCGCTTCTGACGACCGCCGCGCTGGGCGAGTCGATGGTCGAGCTTGGGTATCTCCGCGCGGGCGCGACGCTGCTGCTGCAGGCGATGGAGACGCCCGCGATCCTCGACGAGCGCTCGGGCGCGCGAGAAGCGCTGGCCGAACTGCTCCGGCGCCGGGGCGAGCTGTTCCGTGTCGCGGGCGATGCCGCGGCGCGCCTGGGCGACAGCGCGACGGCCGACGCGGCGTATGTCCGCGCGGGCGAAGTGGGCGTGCTCGATCCCGCCTCACTGCTCTCGCGCCGGGTTGACGTGGCGATCCGTGCAGGCGCCGCGGGCCGCGCCGCCGAGCTTTTGGCCGAGCGCCTTTGGGCGCAGGCGCAGTCGAACGCGCAAGCGGCCGACGACCGGCTCATCGGGCTGATCGCGCACGTCGCGCAGGACCGGACACTCTCGCGTGCGCTGGGCGACAGCATCGCTCGGATGGAGCGCGCCGGGCCCGAGGCCGCACGCCCGACGCTGATCCGTGCCCGCGCCGCGGCGCTCTCGCGACACGACCCCCGCGCCGCCCGCGCCGCGCTGCTGGATCTCTGGCTCGCCGACGTTGCCGACACGGGCCCGGGCCTTGAGCTTCTGGATCAGGCCTCGCCCACGGACGTTCGCGACCTGGCGGACACGCTGGGCCGCGCGCTCGAACGCGAGCCGCTGCTCACCGGGCTCGTCACGGGCGTGGTCGTATCGTCGGGGCGCAATCTCCGCGAGTTTCTTGCCGCGACCTCGCGAGGCGCCGGCGAGGGCTCACGCCTGCTGCGTGCGGGGCTGGTCTCGCGTCTGCTTCCGCGTGACGACGCCGCTGAGCCGCTTGCGGGTGCAGTGAGTCTGGGCGCGCGCGCGGTACGGGTCGAGCTTCTCGCGATGGCGGGCCGGGCCGACGAAGCCGAGGCCGCGCTGAAGGAGATGGGCGAAGCAAAGACCGCGGCCGACCGCCTGGCGGTCGCGTCGGCACTCCGCGCGATCCAGCGCACGAGCGAAGCGCTCGCCGTGCTCGAGCCTCTGCTTGCCGCCACGCGCGCGGGCGATACTCCGGACCTTGCGCCCGATGCTGCAAGCCTGCTACGCGCCCGCGAGCTGGGGATGGAGCTCGCGCTTGTGGCGGGCGATGCACCCCGCGCCGTCGAGCTGGCCGAGCGCGTGCTGGCCGAGCGCCCCGCGCACGCCCGCGCCCACGAAGTGCTGCTCGCGGCGTATGGCCCCGGCGGCGCGCTCGCGTCGCAGGAGAAAGTCTCCGACGTCATCCGCCGCGTGCGCGAGGCCGACCCGTCGAGCCGCCTGCTCCGCTTCATCGGCGCGCGCGAACTCGCGCAGCGCGGACAATGGGCCCAGGCCGAGCGAGAACTCACCGCCCTCGCGGAACAAGAGCCCGGCGGCGCGGCGATCTTCGACCTGCTCACCGCCGTCTGGCAGCGCGCGGGCGAGACCGACGGCGGCGCGGGGCTCAAGCGTGGCGAAGCCTGGCTCCGTGCGCAGCTTGAGAAGCGCCCGGACTCCATCCCCGCCGCGATCGCCCTGACACGCGTGCTCGCGACCGCGGGCCGGGGCGATGAGGCTGAGGCCTTCGCCCGCACGCAGCTTGAACGCTTTGAGAACGACGATCTCGCGTCGCTGCGCGAGAACGTGCTGCGCTCGGTGCTCAAGCGTGAGGCCGAGGCCGACGACGCCGCGCTCGCCCGTCTCGAAGGCCGGCGCAGTTGGACGCTGCCCGCGGGGCTCGAGCTTGTTTCGCTGCTGGTCCGCAAGGAGCGCTGGCTTGACGCCGCCGCGAGGTTGGAGTCCGCGCTTCCTCGCGCATCGCAGTTGCCCGACGCGACGCTGGCGCAGATTCTCTCGGCCGTGCAGCCCATGATCTCCAAGGCCGCTCAGTCACGCGAGGGCTCGGCGCTTGAGGGCGCCTCGCGCGCGCTCGCGACTCTCGCGAGCCGCGGCCTGCTCTCGACGGGCCCGCAGTACGACGTCTGGGTCCAGCTCACGGCGCTCGCCGACCCGAACAACACCGAGCGCATCCTCGCCGCGGTCCGCAGCTACGCCGCGGCGCTGCCGGGCCAGGAGGGCTCGGGCCTCGCGCGGGCGTTCACCGCGGTCTCGCTCGATCGATCTTCGCGCGCTGGGCTCGCGCTCGCCAAGGCCGCGCTTCCCGAATGGGCCAAGCGCGAGCGCCAGCGCGTCGCGGCGCCCGGCGCAAATGCGCCGGACCTCGTCTCTCAGCTCGCGGGCGAGTGGCTCACGCAGATCGGACGCGTGGGCACCAACGCCGACATCGAAGAGGCGATCGCCGTGCTGCGCGAGCTGGGGCTCACGGTGCGCGTCGCGCGCCTGTTCAGCGGCGGACTGATGACGATCCCCGACGGGCCCGCTTCAGCGCCCAACCCGCCCGCCGAGGGCGAGATCGCCTACGCCGTTGGCAACCTCATGCACGAGAACGGGCGCGACCGCGAAGCCAACGACGCGTACCGCCTCGCGCTTCGGATCCACCCCGACCACGGCTGGGCGGCGAACAACCTCGGCTATTTCCTGGCCGAAGCGGGCGAGAACATCGACGAGGCCGACCGTCTGCTCGAGCTGGCCGCGCGACTGCTGCCCGACGAGGCCTCGGTGATCGATTCGCTCGGCTGGCTGCGGTATCTCGAGGGCCAGCTTGCCGACCGCGGCGCGCGTCTGGGCGCTGTGACGCTGCTCCAGCGCGCGGTCGAGCTCTCGGGCCGGCTCAACGGCACGCATCTGGACCATCTCGGCGACGCGACCTGGCGCATGGGCGACCGCGAGGGCGCGCGCAAGCTCTGGGCCGAGGCCGAGGCGCTCGTCCAGATGGAACTCGACGAGCGCCGGGCTCGCGCGGGGGCGCTTGGGCGGGGCAACAACGGCGAGGGCCTCGAGGCGGTCTCCGCATCGGTAAGGCGCGCGACCGAGCAACTCGAGGCGGTGCGCGCCAAAGTCCGCGCCGCGCGCGCGGGGCAGGAGCCCACGCTCGCGCCCACGTTCGCCGAGCGCGGGATCGCTCTCCCCGCCGAGATCCGGACCGACTGACTCTCTGAGGGTGCGCTGCGCATGGCTGGCCACAATAAATGGTCGAAGATCAAGCACCGCAAGGCGGCGGTCGAGAAGAAGAAGACCAAGCTCTGGTCCAAGATCTCGCGCGCGATCATGGTCGCCGCGCGCAACGGCGGGGGCGACCCGGCGTCGAATCTGTCGCTGCGCTACGCCATCGATGAGGCTCGCTACGCCAACATGCCGCGCGACACCATCGAGCGCGCGATCAAGAAAGGCACCGGCGAGGGCGACACCTCCAGCTTCGAGACCATCCGCTACGAGGGCTATGGCCCCGGCGGTTCCGCGCTGATCATCGACGCCCTCACCGACAACCGCACCCGCACCATCAACGACGTGCGCCTGGCCTTCACCGACGCGGGCGGCAACGTCGGCGCCTCGGGCTGTGTCGCGTACATGTTCCACGCCCGCGGCACGATCGTCATCACCTCGACCGCCCCCGGAGCGCCCCTCACCGAAGACCGCGCGATGGAACTGGGCCTCGACGCGGGTGCGATCGACGTCCGCCCCCTGGGCACCGACGAAGACGACCGCCCCGTGTTTCTCGTGCTCACGAGCGTCGAGGGCTTTGAATCCGCGAAGAAGTCGCTGGAGGCCGCGGGCGTCTCGATCCGCGAGGCGAGGCTGTCGATGGAGCCCGAGACGCGCGTGACGCTGTCGGGCGAATCGGCCGAGACGTTCAACGCGCTCGTCGACGCGCTCGAAGACCTCGACGATGTGCAGAACGTCTACACCAACGCCGACACCGCCGGGGACCCCAGCGGAGAATCCGACGCATGAGCGCGCCGGACGCCCCGCCTCTGCCGACACGAGGCCTGGCCGTCGACCGCTGGCACGGCGCGATGTCCGCCGCGCTGGGTGAGCGTGTTGCGCTGGGCGTGGCGGTGTTCTCGCGCGACCGCGCGCACCGCTACTGGCTCTGCCGCCGCTGGGATCCATCGAGCCCGCACGCCTCGGCGCTCTTCATCATGCTCAACCCCAGCACCGCCGACGCGCAGGTGCTCGATCCCACCGTGACGCGCTGCATGGCGTGGGCGATGCGCCGGGGGCTGCCGGGCTGCGAAGTCTGCAACGTCTTTGCCCTGCGCTCGACCGACCCCGCCGCGCTGCGCAAGTCTTCGGATCCCATCGGACCCGCCAACGACGACTGGATCCACGCCGCGGCCTCGCGCGCCGCCGCGGGCCGGGCGCCCGTTGTGGTCGCCTGGGGCAACCACGCGAGCCTTCTCGGACGCGACGTCACCGTCCGCGCCCTGCTGGCGCCGATCGCGGGCCTCGAGCCGATCTGCCTGGGCGTGACCGGCGCAGGGCAGCCCCGCCATCCGCTCTACGTGCCGAGCGCGAAAGAGCCCGAGGCGTTCCCGCTGGTTTCGCTGTGAGTTCGCCGCACAATGCGGTACATTAACCGCATGGACCGGCGGGACATGCTCAGGCTGATCGCGGCGACGGGTCTCACGCTGCCTGTCGGCGCCGGACGCGCCCTCGCGCAGCCAGCGGTCACGCGCACACGTCTGCCCGCCGAACCTCGCTGGCGCGGCGCTGATCTCTCCTTTGTTCCCCAGCTCGAAGCCGCAGGCGTCACCTGGTCCGACGCCCGCGGCACGCGCGACGTCGTCCGCATCTTCGCCGACGCTGGCATCAACCTCATGCGCCTGCGCGTCTGGGTGAACCCCGTCGACGGCTGGAGCTCGGTCGCACGCACCGCCGCGATGGCCTCACGCGCCCGCGCCGCCGGCATGCGCACGCTCATCGACTTCCACTACTCCGACACCTGGGCCGACCCGGGCCACCAGACGCCCCCCGCCGCGTGGTCGGGCCTGAGCCTCGCCACGATGGCCGACCGCGTCTATCGCCACACGCGCGACGCGCTCGACGAGATCGTCTCCACTTCGGGGACGCCGCTCGCGGTTCAGATCGGCAACGAGATCACCAACGGCATGCTCTGGCCCGTCGGCCAGCTCTATGGCTCTGGCGCAGGCGGATTCGCCAACCTCGGCGCGCTCCTCTCCTCCGCCTCCTCAGCCGTCCGCGACGCGACCGCCGGCCGCGCGCGCTCCGTCGTCCACCTCGACCGCGGAGGCGACTCCGGCGCCTGCCAATGGTTCTTCGACAACCTCCTCCCCCACTTCTCCGCCTTCGACACCATCGGCCTCTCGTTCTACCCCTGGTGGCACGGCACGCTCTCCGCGCTCTCCGCCAACGTCACCAACCTCACCGCCCGCTATGGCCGCCCCGTCTGGGTCGTCGAAACCGCGTACCC
The DNA here is from genome assembly GCA_033763435.1 of Planctomycetota bacterium. Lineage (GTDB taxonomy): Bacteria > Planctomycetota > Phycisphaerae > Phycisphaerales > UBA1924 > JANRKN01. The sequence goes on along the minus strand of JANRKN010000002.1, from coordinate 18,690 downwards.
CTTCACGCTTGGCTGGAACGACAACGAGTTCAACATCGTGGGCCAGGGCGTCACGCTCGAACCGGGCTACTCGCCCACGTCGCTCGGGCAGAGCGGCTTCATCAACGCGCTGATCTCAGCCGTCGCCTCGGCGCCCGTCGTGCGAGACTCCTGCGTCTGCTACTGGGCGCCCGAGTGGGTCAGCATGCCCCCGCAGTCCACCAGCCCGTGGGAGAATCTCGCGCTGTTCAGCTTCACGCGCTCGGCGCTTCCAGCGCTGGCCACGCTGGGCCGTCCGCGCGCATTCAGCGCGCGCTAGCGGTCCGCGGCACGAGCAGCCGCGCGAGCAGAATCAGCCCGATCCCCGGCGCGGCCCACACCGTCTCGCGCGCAATGAACGCCATCCAGAAACAGGGGGACGCCGCCGCGCAGGCCGCGAGCCACACGATCAGACTCCGCATGCTGGGCGCGCCACCCTCTTGCCCACCCTGTCCCCCACCCTGTCCCCCACCCTCTCGCCACGCCGGAATCATGCAGATCCAGACGTACGCCGGGAACACCAGCCCGTAGAAGCTGAGATAGAGGCGGTACATGACCTCGAAGCTCGAGAGCCCCGCATGCCCGGGCATGAGCGCGCCGAGCGTGAACGCGCCCAGCGCCGCGGCGAGCGCGACGCCAATCCCCACGCGCACCGTGGGCGAGGCGGGCGCATCGCGCCGTGGCCAGCGCGCGTGCAGCATCGCCGTGAAGCCCAGCTGCAGCGCGATGTGGAGCTGAACCGGGATCGATCCCAGCGCCGGTCCGAGCGCCTGGTCCGTTCCGCGCGCCGCGCCGAGCAGCTCGCCCGAGTACGCGAGCGTGAACGCGATCATCGCCGCAAAGAACACGCTGAACCCGATCGTAAACGCCCGCGTTCCCGCGGCGCCGTGCAGCTGCTGGCGGGCGTGATGGAACGTGCGATCCAGGTAGGGGCACAGCAGGAATCCGACCGCGCACACGGGCATGAGCAGCAGCAGGCCCGTCGGCGCGCCCGAGTGCAGTTCGCCCACGACGCGCGCGACGGGCGCGGTGCGCTCTGCGAGCACAAACACCCAGCCCAGCGCAAGCGCCGCCGACACGCACCACAGCAGTACCGACCACAGCCTCATGCGCCTGGCGTGCCTCGCCGCGGCGAACGTGATCGCGCCCGACGCGCCCAGCCCCGCCGCCACCACCGCCGCGCCCGTCCATTCGCGGGCCGCGAGATTGCCCCAGAGCATCCAAAGCGCGAAGAACACCTGAAAGCTCAGCGTGACGGCCGAGAACAGCCGCATCGCGGGCCGATGCCCCGACACGAGCCGCTCCGACGCGCCGGGCCGCGCGCACACCCACCCCAGCAGCGCCGCGCCCACGATGTTGGGCACGGCAAAGACCAGAAACGACCAATCGCCAAAGTCGCGCCGGAGCAGCACCGGCAGATACATCCCGATGCACCACGTCCACGACACGCCGAGGTACGCCGCCCACGCCAGCGTCGTGCCCCAGCTCGCAGACAGGCCGCCCAGACCCGTCAGACCGCGCCCACCCTCGCGCTCGTGATCGTTCATGGCGCCTTACCGGATCTTCCGGCCCTTGGACTGCTGGTGCAGCTTGGGCGTCACGTGGAACACCGCGACGCACCGCCCCACGCGCTTTTCCTTGCCCGCCACCTTCTCGCCCACATTGCGAGGCAGCACCTTCTCAGCACCCTTGCGCACGCCCTCGGGCAGCAGCGACTGCTGCACGATGTCCATATCGAGCGTGATGTTGAACTCCTGCCGCGCCGCCACCAGCGCCCGCAGGTCCTCCCGCGGCGTGATCTTGTACACCGCAGGCCCAAAGCAGGGCCTCAGGAACTTGTACTCCAGGCTCTTGCACACCACCGTGTACTCGCCCCCCGCGATGCCGAAGACGTACATCCCACCCGCGATCTCAGAGTTCGCCAGCAGCGCCGCGCCCGCCATCGCGTTGTACCAGTTCCGGTTAAAGCGCCGGAACGGCAGCACCGCGGTGATCGTGTTCTCGTCCACGCGCCTCATCCGCACGCCCGAGCGGAACGCGTACGGCAGCCAGATCATCGAGCAGATCCGCTGCCAGAAGTGGTTCCTCGCGCTCAGCCGCGAAATGAACGCATCGGCCCGGTCCATCAGCGAAGGCTTGACCCTCAGCGCGGGCGCGAACGCCTGAGGCGCAGACGCCTCGGCGCTCATGGGCGACGGCTCGCTCGGAGCGGGCCCCGTGGCGGGCGCCTGAGCTTGCCCGGAAGGGATGGATTCGACGTCGGTCGACACGCCGCCCATCGTAGAACCCCCCCGCCGCCCCGGGCGGATCCAGCCGGAATCCCCCGCGCGCAACAACGCCCACAGCCCCGGCAAACTCCGGGGCCGTGGGCGCTGTGAGGGTCTTCCGAATCTCGCGACGGATCAGGTCTTGAACCGGCCGACCAGCCCCTGCAGCTTTTCGGCCTGACGGCTCAGCTCCGCCGCCGCCGTTGCCGCCTGGCTGGCCCCCTGGTTGCTCTCACGCGTCACCGCGTTGATCTGCTCCACGCTCTTGGCGATCTGCTCGCTCGCGGCGCTCTGCTCTTCCGCCGCCGCGGCGATCCCCTCCACCATCTGTGTGACCATCTGGCTGCCGGCCACGATCTTCGAGAGGCTCTCGCCCGCCGCGCCCGCCAGCTGCACGCCCTTGCTCACCCGGACCTTGCCCGCCTCGATGATGCTCACCGCCTGCGAGGTCTCGGTCTGGATCTCGCGGATGCTCTTGGCAACCTCCTCGGTCGCCGTCGTCGTCCGCTCGGCCAGCTTGCGCACCTCGTCGGCGACCACCGCGAAGCCCCGTCCGTGCTCGCCGGCCCGCGCGGCCTCGATCGCCGCGTTCAGCGCCAGCAGGTTCGTCTGGTCCGCGATGTCGTTGATCACCTTGATGATCTCGCCGATCGCTTGGCTCTTGGCCCCCAGGCTCGACACCGCGCCCGCCGACCGCGACACGTCCTCCGCGATCGCGTTGATCTCGTCCACCGTCTCGCGGACGACCCGCCCGCCCTCGTCGGCCTGACGCCGCGCCTCGGTCGACGCGTTGCTCGCGTCGGCCGACTTGCGGCTCACCTCGCCCACGCTCGACGACAGCTCCTCCACCGCCGCCGACACCTGCGTCGTCTGCTGCGTCTGACGGTCCATGCCGGTCGCCATCTGCTCGGCGCTGGCGGCGATCTCCGTCGCCGCGCTCGCCACTTCACGCGTCGAGCCCGACACCTCGCGGATGATCTTGTGCAGGTTGTCCAGGAACAGGTCGAACCAGTGCCCGAGCATCCCGATCTCGTCCCCGCGCTGGATGTTCACGCGCTTGGTCAGGTCGCCGTCGCCCGTCGCGATGTCCTTGACGACCGCGATGAGGTTGTTCAGAGGCTTGCCCAGCAGCCCGCGGAGCAGGAACACGAACCCCACCGACGCGCCCACGATCAGCGGCACCGTGAACATCAGCCCGCTGGTCAGGAACGAAGCCACCTGCGCGTCCATCGGCGCCAGCGGCATCGCCACCTCGTACGCGCCGTGCATATCGCCCGGCTTCCAGCTCTCCATCGGGAAGCCCAGCGGGTCCTTGCCGTCGAAGTTGCCCTTGGCGTCGCGGACGTCGTACTTCGCCGGGTCGCCGTGGCACATCATGCAGCTCTCGTCGAGCTTGATCGCCCGCATGTAGTGCAGGGTGTTGGTGTCGGGGTCGATGCGCCCGAGCGACGATTCGCCCCCGCTCTCGACCTGCTTGGTGAGGTCGCGCAGCAGCTTCTCGCGGAAGCTGCCCGGTTCGGGCGCGTTGTCCTTGTTGCGAGCATCAAAGGCGGGAACCTTGAAGTCCAGGTTCTCCTTCTTGGCCGCGTCCTTGGCCGCCGTCCACCCCGCGACGACGGGAATCGTCGTGTAGAAGTCCGTGTCGCGATAGCTCCCGCCCTTGGCGACGTGCTCGAGCGCCTTGGCCAGCAGCTTCTCCGCGTCGATCGCGTGCGCCGCGTGCATGCGCGAGGTGTGGTTCTTCGCCTCATCCGCCACGGCCGTAAACGCCGCGGCCTTCTTCATCATCGCCTCTTCCGCGTCGCTCTTGTACGAGCGCATGAAGATGACGTAGTTCACCGCCACAACGGCCAGAACGACCGCCACGGAGAGCGCGATGATCTTGGCCGACAGTCCCAGCGATCGCTTCTGGTTGCTCATGTGGGTGCTCACAAGTCTTCCCGTTCAATGAACTCACGCCCACGCAACGTCCCCGCGGACCCCGGGCGCTCGTCGCCTTGCATCGACGCCACTGCAGTCCGAATTTCGGCTTGGACAACAACACCCTTCGGGTTTCCCCGTCCCCGAAGCGGCCCCACCCCGGTTCAGGCACAGCATGCCACCCCAGTACCGCCCACTCCGGGGGGCGCGCGTCACCGCCCGCACAGGGCAAACCTGTGCCGATCGCCGGGCCTCAACCCGGGTGCGATTTCGTCATGCATCACAAGCAGCGCGTGATCACGACCCGCCTCACAGCCCCAGCAGGTTCCGCACGTCGTTGAACGTCACCAGCAGGAACATCGCCCCGATCAGCACCAGCCCCGCCAACGTTACCGCGTTCTGAATCCCCAGCGGCACGGGCCGGCCCCGCACCTGCTCCCACAGCAGGAACAGAAACTGCCCACCATCCACTATCGGCAGCGGCAGAAAGTTGATCACGGCCAAGTTCACCGAGATCAGCGCCATAAAGAACAGCAGCCACACCAGCCCCCGGTCCGCGAGAATCGTCCCCACGTGCACGATGCCCACCGGCCCCTTGAGGTGCTCGACCTTCACCGTCCCCTGGAACAGCCGCACAAACGTCATGTACGTGCTCAGCATTACACGCTTGGTCTCGTGCAGCCCGAGGCTCATCGCCGCGACCGGACCCGAAGCCTTCAGCAGCGCCTGCTCAGTCTCGAAGATCGCGGCAGAGAACGGCAACTCCCACCCCAGCGCGTGCAGCGCCTTCACGTCCGCAGCGCTGAGCGGCCATTCCACCGCCTGTTCCAGCGCCTCCGCGCCATCCAGCGTCGGCGCCCGCAGCGTGAGCGTGACATTCGCGCCCGAGCCCGTCCGGCACGCCTCGGCCGTCGCGTCGCGCAGCGCCGTGCGCAGCGATGGGAACGAGCTCACCGTCGTCGAACCCACCCGCACAATCTCGCTCCCGGGGCGAACGCTGAGCGCCGCCGCCGCCGTCGGCCCGGGCTTGGACCCCTCGCGGATCTCCCGCACCGTGCGCACGGGCGCCGAGAGCAGCGCCGAGCCCTCGGCCGTGTCGCCCGGCGCAAAGCCGATCGTTCCCTCGCGGCTGACACGCACCGCAAGCACCTCGACCTTGCCCTCGCGCGCCACCGCGACCGTCAGCGCCTTGCCCGCGTGCGCCCGGATCTCGCGGATGCCCGCCGCGAGCGACGGGAACTCCACCGCGCCGATCCGCACGAACACATCGCCGGACTTGAGCCCCTGCGCGAGGGCCCCGTCGCCGGCTTCCTCGATCCGCATCACGGGCACAAGGCCCAGCAGATGCTCGACGACGCGCACGGGCGCGCCCTCAGCACCCTCGGCCAGCAGCGCAAGCTGCAATTGCGCCCGGGGCTGAATCTCGGCCGTGGCGGTCGCGCCCGAGCCATCGCGGAAGGTCGCGCGCACGGGCGTGCCGTTGCTGGCGCGTGCCGCAGCGACCAGGTCCGCCGCCGACCGCACCTCGCCCGCCGCGCCCGCCTGGGTGAGCGTCATGCCGGGCTTGACGCCGATCAATCCGAACCGCTCGAACACCTTCTCCCACTCGGCTGCATCGCGCGGGCTGCGCGCCTTGGGCAACTGCGCCGAACGCGCCGGCTCCACCCCCAGCTCCAGCAACCCCGTGAGCTGACCGACCTCCGGCACGATCGCAAACTCCAGCGCCGACGCGAGGCCCGGCCGCTGAATCACGAGCCGCACCGCCTCCCCGCGCTCCGACATCGCCGTCGCCAGCGTCAGGTCGTTGAACGAGTTCGCACCCTCGCCGTTGATCGCGCGGATCTCATCCCCGGGCTTGAGCCCCGGCTCGGCCACGCCCAGCGAGGCCGCGTTCAGCGCGACCGCCTCGCTCGCGGGCGACCCGGGCCTCACCAACCCCACCTTCGCGGGCTCGGTCCTCAGCCCGATCATGAACACCGCGACGAACATCATCGCCGCCGTGATCAGGTTCATCACCACGCCCGCCGAGATCACCACCATGCGCTTCCAAGGCACGCAGCGCTGATACGAGTCGGCCGCCGCCGACACCGCGTTGGGGTTCAGATCCTCCTGCCCCAGCATCTTCACGTACCCGCCCGCGGGGATCCAGTTCAGCCGATACTCCGTCGGGCTCACGCCCGGCAGCCGCTCCGCCTTCGCACGCGCGAGCATCTCGCGATACTCCGCGTCGCTCGACCCGCGCCGAACGCCCAGCCCCTTCCGATAGCTCACGATCGCCGGCCCGAAGCCCACCGCGAACGCCAGCACCCGAATCCCCGCCCACCTCGCGGCCAAGAAATGCCCCAGCTCGTGGATCACCACGATCAGACAGAACCCAAGCACCACCAGCGCGAGGTCGGGAAGGCTCGAGAACAGCGAAAGCAATCCATCCATGGAGTAAGCCTCGGGGGGAGTCAGCCTCGGGGGAATCAGCTTCTTGTGTCGCGGGATTGAGCGGCCCGTCGTTCATGAGCACTTCGGTCCGCCGCCCGCATCGGATGGGCCAAAGCCCGCCGACAGGGTACGGACGCCCGGCCCGCCACGCCCGCCGCCGCTTGTGGTACGCTCTGCCCCGTGACTGACGCACCGAATCCCGCGAAGAAACAAGGCTGGTCCCTCCCGACCAAGGTCCTCATCGGCATGACGCTCGGCGTGGCCGTAGGCATGGCGCTCAACGTCTTCTGGACGCCCGCCGCGTGGGCTGAGCTGGGCGTACAGGACGCACGCGCCTTTCTCGCCCACAAGGCCGCGCCCGCCAACGACGCCGCGGGCTTCGCCGCTGCCACCGTCCGCTGGATCATCGAGGCCAACGCCACCGTCGGCCAGCTCTTCATCAACCTCCTGCGCTTCGTCGCCGTCCCCATCGTCCTCTTCAGCCTTATCCCAGGCGTCGCCTCCCTCGGCGACGTCCGCAAGCTCGGACGCATCGGCGCCAAGACGATGGGCCTCTTCCTCTTCACCACCGTCACCGCCATCATCATCGGCCTCGTCCTCGTCAACACCATCGCGCCCTGGTCCGTCGTCGCCGAATCCACCCGCGACCAGCTCCTCGCCCAGAACGCTGGCGCCGCCTCCACACGCATCAACTCCGCCCAAGGCGTCGAGCTCGGCCTCTTCGACTACCTCCTGGGCCTCGTCCCCATCAATCCCTTCGAGGCCATGGCCAAGGCCGAGATGCTCCAGGTCGTCACCGCCGCCGTCCTCATCGGTGCGGCCCTCACCGTCATCCCGCGCGAGCGTTCCGCGCCCGTCATCGCCTTCAGCGAGGGCATGAACGAAGCGCTGACGGTCCTGATCCACTGGGTCACGCGCCTGGCGCCCTACGCCGTCTTCGCGCTCCTGGCCTCCGTTGCCGCGACCGTCGGCCTCGACGTCCTCAAGGCACTTGGCCTCTACTGCCTCGTCTGCATCGCGGGCTATCTCTGCATCCTGCTCATCCTCTACCCCGCCTGCCTCAAGGTGCTGAGCCGCTATCCGCTCCGCCGCTTCTTCAAGGGCTTCTATCCCGCGCAGATCTTCGCCTTCAGCACCAGCAGCTCCAACGCGACGCTCCCCGTCACCATGCAGTGCTGCCGCGAGCGCCTTGGCGTCAGCGACGAGATCACCAGCTTCGTCTGCCCCCTGGGCGCCACCGTCAACATGGACGGCACCGCCCTCTATCAGGCCATCAGCGCCGTCTTCCTCGCCCACCTCTTCGGCGTCGAGCTCTCCCTCAGCCAGCAGGTCACCATCGTCATCACCTCCACCCTCGCCGCCATCGGCACCCCCGGCATCCCGGGCGCCGGGCTCGTGCTGCTCGTTGTCGTGCTGCAGTCCATCGGCGTCCCCGCCGAAGGCATCGCGATCATCGCGGGCGTCGACCGCATCCTCAACATGTGCCGCACCGCCGTCAACGTCACGGGCGACGCCCTCGCCGCGTGCATCGTGGGCTCGAGCGAGGGCCAGGTGCTGAGCGAAGAGGCGACGCGCGAAAAATTCCCCGGGGCCTGATCGCCCCGGGGAAGTCGTGTTCTTCGTCCACTCCGCCCCGCCCGCTCACACCAGGTTCTTGACGTACAGCTCCTTGAGCTGCTCCTCCGTCACCCGCGACGGCGCCCCCGTCATCAGGTCCGAACCGATCTGCGTCTTGGGGAACGCGATCACGTCGCGGATGTTGTCCGTCCCGACGAAGTTCATGACCAGCCGGTCCAGGCCGAACGCAATGCCCGCGTGCGGCGGCGCGCCGTACGACAGCGCCTCCAGCAGGAAGCTGAACTTCTCCTTCGCCTGCTCGGGCGTCAGCCCCAGCAGCTGGAACACCTTCGACTGCACCGCCCGGTCGTGGATGCGGACGCTCCCGCCCGCGATCTCCTGACCGTTCAGCACGATGTCGTACCCCGCCGACACGATCGACTCGATCGTCACCTCGTCGTTGACATCCGCCGCGACAAACGCCGCCGCCTGGTCATCCCGCGGCGCCGTGAACGGATGGTGCATCGCGATCCACCGCCCCGATTCCTTGTCCCGCTCGAACATCGGGAAGTCGACCACGATCAGGAAGTTCCAGGGCCCGCCCTCCGCGCCCGGCTTGGGCACCACGCCCATGTCGCGCGCAACCTTCTGCCGCAGCTCACCCATCGACTTCGTGCACGGCCCATACAGATCCGCCACGAACAGCACCGTGTCGCCCGCCTGCAGGCCCAGCTCGCGCGTCAGGTCCGCGCGCACCGACTCCAGCAGCTTCGCGATGCCCGTCTCAAACCCGCCCTGCGCGTTCACCTTCACCACCGCGCACCCGCCCGCGCCGAACGAACGCACAAACTCGTTGTACCCGTCCGTCATCTTGCGTGTGAGCTTCTCCGCGCCCCCCGGCACGCGGATCGCCTTCACCACGCCGCGCCGCGAGTTGAACTTGGGCCGGTCCGCCCCCTGCGCCAGCGCGTCCTTGAAGAACCCCACGTCCGAACGCGCCGCGATCTCCGAAATGTCCCGGATCTTCAGGTCATACCGCGTGTCCGGCCGGTCAATGCCGTAGTCCTCCATCGCCTCGCGATAGCTCATCCGCGGAATCGCCGGCACGTCGTACCCCGCGACTTCCTTCCACAGGCGACGAACAAACCCCTCCATCATCGTCATCACCTGCTCACGCCGGACGAACGACATCTCCAAGTCGATCTGCGTGAACTCCGCCTGACGGTCCGCACGCGGGTCCTCATCCCGGAAGCACCGGCAGATCTGCATGTACCGATCACACCCCGACACCATCAGAATCTGCTTGAACAGCTGCGGGCTCTGAGGCAGCGCGTACCACGACCCCGCCGAGTGACGGTTCGGCACCAGAAACTCGCGCGCGCCCTCGGGCGTCGACTTGTACAGGATCGGCGTCTCGATCTCCAGGAACCCGTTCTCGTCGAAGTACCGCCGCGTTGACTGATACACGCGGTGCCGCGTCGCGAGGATCTTCTGCATCGTCGGCCGACGCAGGTCCAGATAGCGATGCTTCAGCCGCAGCTCCTCGTTGGGCAGCTTGCCGCCCGACGGCTGATCCTCAGGCAGGAACGGCGGATTGTCCGTCTTGTTCAGCACCTCAAGCTTCGTCACCACCACCTCGACCTGACCGGTCGCCAGCTTCGGGTTCGGCCCGCCCTCGCGGATCCGCACCACACCCTCCGCCGCGAGCACGTCCTCGTTCCGCAGCCGGTCCGCCTGCTCCACCGCCTCCGCCGCGATCGACTCGCGATCGAAGACAAGCTGCGAGATGCCGGAGCGGTCGCGGACGTCAATGAACACCAGCCCCGTGCCGTGGCCCCGGTAAGAGTTCACCCACCCATTGAGCCGGACGGTCTGTCCGACGTGGGCCTCGCGAAGTTCACCGCACATGTGAGTCCGAAGCAGCATGGTGTCCGTTCCGTGGATAAGGATCATCTCTGACTACTCGCCGACAGCCCGCGCGGTCCGTGGCCAACCGAACGCCCCCACACGCACCAAACAAACCCGGAAATCCCGCTTGGGCTCAGCCCCGCGCGCAGCCGACTCACACTATAGGAACGCCCGTATGCCCGCGGGGTACACTCGAAACGCCCGGTTCGGGCGGGAGGTTGCCATGCGCGCGATCGGACTGCTCATCGCCTTGCTGCTGAGCTCGCCCTTAGCACTCGCGCAGGTGCGCTCGGGCCCGGCGCCGGCCGCAGAGAGTTCGGCGCTCGCGCTGAACGCCTCGCGTCTGGTGCGGGGCGTCAACTTCGGCAACATGCTCGAAGCGCCCAGCGAGGGCGCGTGGGGCCTCACGGTGCAGGAGTCGTTCTTTGACCGCGTGAAGGAAGCCGGGTTCGACCACATCCGTCTGCCGATCAGCTGGACCCACCACGCCGCGCGGACCGCGCCGTACACGATCGAACCCGCGTTCATGGCGCGCATCGACTGGTGCGTGGATCAGGCACTGGCGCGCGGTCTGAAGATCATCGTCAATGTCCACCACTACGACGAACTGAACGCCGACCCCGATGCCGAGCGCGCTCGGGCCCTCTCGATCTGGGACCAGATCGCGACACGCATGAAGGACCGCCCCGCGTCGGTCTACTTCGAGGTGCTCAACGAGCCGCACGGCGCGTTCAACGAGCAGCCCGCGAAGTGGGACCAGTTCCTCACACAGGCGCTCGAGACCATCCGCCGGACCAACCCCGCCCGCTGGGTGCTCGTCGGGCCCGTGCGGTGGAACTCGATCGGCGCGCTCGAGGCCTTTGCGCCCCCGGCCGATCGCCGGCTGATCGCGGCGTTTCACTTCTACGACCCGTTCGAGTTCACCCACCAAGGCGCGGAATGGGTCAGCCCCTCGCCGCCGGTCGGCACCGCGTGGAACCCCGATGAGCGCGGCATCGCGCCGCCGTACGAGAACTGGTCGTGGCTCACGACGATCAGCCCCGCGCCGACGGGATTGCGCATCGAGTACACCGCCGGCTGGGCGGGACTGCAGTTCCATCGCCCGATCGCCAAGGCCGACGTGCGCCGCATCGAGTTCCGCGCCGACCGCGGCATGTCGCTGCGGCTCTCCGCGGGCGTCGACGGCGCGATGCACGACGCGACGGTACAGGTGCCCGCGGGCGGCGGCGTGGTGGGCCTCGATCTCCCCGCGGACAAGCGCAGCGTCCAGAAGATCATCATCCAGAACGCCACGAACAGCGCGCAGCCCGCCTTCGCCCTCAGCGATGCACGCGTGATCACCGCCGATGACCGCGCCAACGAGCCGTTGATCGCGACCCGGCGCGAACAGATCGGACTCTCGTTCGATCGCGCGGTCGCGTGGGCCAAGACCAAGCGCATTCCGCTGCATATGGGCGAGTTCGGCGCGTACTCGACGGCCGACATGACCAGCCGCGCCGCCTGGACGCGCGCGGTCCGTGAAGAGGCCGAAAAGCGCGGCATCGCGTGGGCGTATTGGGAGTTTGCCGCGGGCTTCGGCGTCTACGACCCGACCGCCCAGACTTGGCGGGCGCCGCTGCGCGATGCGCTCGTCGCGCCGTAACGCCGACGCCGCCTCGACGCTCGAATCCACCACGGCGACCAACGAAAAACCCCGCGAGCGCGCTGGCACCCGCGGGGCAGAGTTGAACACACACCTGAGATTACTTGCCGCGGACCTTCGCGACCGCCGCCTTGGGGTTGATCAGGAAGCGTCCGGGGTTGTTGCCCGGCATCGGATCCGCCGTCTCGGTGATGATCTTCACCAGCTCCGCCGCCGTGAGCTTGGGATTGATCGCCAGCAGCTTGCCCGCAAGGTTCGCAACCTGCGGCGCGGCCATGCTCGTGCCGCTCGCCTTCTCACGCGCCCCGCCCGGCACGAAGCTCTCGACCTGATACCCGCTCGCGTACAGCGACACATTGCTCCCGAAGGTCGTGAAGCCCGTCGGCTTCCCGCCCTGATCCACCGCGCCGATGGTGATCAGGTTCGGCGCCGACAACCCGCTCGGGATCATCTCGCTGAACTGCGAGTCGTTGTTCGAGTTCCCCGCCGCGGCAATGAACAGAATCTCCGGCGCGGACTTGATCGCCTTGTCCAGCGCGTCGCGCTGGATGCCGAAGATCTCCCGCGCCATCTCGGCGCGCTCCACCGCGTCCTTGCCCACGCCCTTCTGCTCGAGCGCGTTCTCGATGTCCTGCCGCGAGCCGCCCCACGACATGTTCACCGCACGCACGCCGTGGGCCTTGAAGTAGTCGACATACCGCTGCGCGGCGCGGGCCTCAGCCTTCGCGCGCTCAACGCTCGGCGCGTTCAGCGGGATGTTGCGATAGTCAAACTCCAGCCGCGCAACGAGCAGACGCGCCGCCGGGTTCCCCTCGGCCATGATGCCCGCGACGTGCGTCCCGTGCATGTAGTTCCCCCACTGCCCGAGGTCCTCGAGGAACGTGCCGACCTGCTCGGGCTTGAGCGAGCGGATGTACTCCCGCGCCGCCCGCGCCTCGGGCGAATCGATGTTCGACTGCATGTCGCTCATGCCCGCCGAGTGCTTCTGAACGGTCGCCAGCGGCGTCGACAGGTTGTTCATCGGGAACAGCAGCGCGGGCACGGGCTTGGCATCAAGATCAAACGCGATGCCGTGGACGTCGTCCACGAACCCGTTCCCGTCGTCGTCCTTGCCGTTGGGCTGCTCCTTCTCGTTGGTCCAAAGGTTGCTGGGGAAGAGCGCAACGTCGGTGCCCGAATCCCACACCGCGAGCACCACCGGCGTGAGCGCCTCGCCCGAGGCGAGCACGACCGACCGCGCGGCCCAGATGTCCTTGACCTCAACGGTGTTGTCGGCAAGCACCTTGCCGTACACCTGCGCCATGGTCTGCCGGTGAGGCATCACCGCGCGGAGCGTCACGGCCATCTGCACCATCTGGCGCGCGAGGTCCGAAGAGATTTCCCCGTTGGTCGAAGCGACGATGGGGTCGAGCTGCGCCTGGAGCTGGCCTCGGACGAGATCGGGCGTCGCGATCTCCATCGAGCTCTTGCGCTGCATCAGAATCTCGCGGATCTTCTCGAACGGCAGCCCCCGCAGCTGACGCTCGAGCTCCTGCGCCACCGCCCGGTCGGCCTGCCCGGGCTCGGCGCGCCGGCCCGCGACGATCGCGCGCTGCACAACGCCCGTCATCAGCTTCTGCGCTTCCTTGGTCTCGAGCGCGCGGATGCGATCAATGAAACCCAGCGCGTCGTCGTCGCGCCCCTCGAGCATCGCGATGCTCTGCAGCGTCGCCAAATACCCCTGCAGCGTCGTCGGGTCCTGAATGTCGTACTGCGCGAGCGTCGACTCAAGGTCCCGGCGGATCTCCGACGCCAGGCGCTTCACGCTCGCCTCATCATCAATGAACGCGCTGGCCTTGCCTTCGACCTTGTACGTGAACCGGGGCAGATCGTCCGCGGTCTTGACCACTTTCTTCGCGCCAGCCGCCGGGGCCGGCTGCGAAGGGTCCGACTTGCCCGCCTGCGCCAACGCGCCGGAGGCCAGCCCCGCGAGCGCAATCAGCGCGGCGACAAGCGAGGCCCGACCTGAACCCATCCGCCGCGACGACTCAGCCCGAATGTTCATGACCGCTCCTGTGCGCGCCTGTGACGGCGCAGAACCGTGCCGTGCGAGCGCACGCCCGACCGGCTCGGTCATTGTTGCCCGGTCGCGGAGGACGGGCATTGCACCGGGGATCGCACGCCCGCTCGCGGCGCATCACTCTGGCAGCAGCCGTCGGCGCAGCCTCGAGCTGAATGCATCGAGCACCACCACCACCGCAAAGAGCATGAGCAGGCACGCGAGCGCTGCGGGGAAGTTGCGGATGTCGAGATAGAACTTGAGGTCGTACCCGATGCCGCCCGCACCAACGACGCCCAGCACGCTCGCCGCGCGCACGTTGTACTCAAACATGAAGAGCATCGAAGCGACGACCGCCGGCTTGGTCGCGGGCCGGACCGCGCGGCGGAACCGCGCAAGGCCCGAAGCGCCGATCTCGCGCAGCGCCTGTTGCGGGCCTCGCGGCGCATGCTCAAACGCCTCGTAGAAGAACTTGCCGAGATAGCCCGCGGAATACAGCGAGAGCGCGATCACGCCCGCGAGCGGCCCCAGCCCCACCGCCGCGATGCAGAACAGCGCCCAGATCAGCGAGGGCACGGTGCGCGTGAAGTTGAGCAACTGCCGCACGGGCGTGCGAAGCCAGACGGGCGAGACGTTGCGCGCCGCGAAGACGGCCGCGGGATAGGCCAGGCACACGCCGGCCACGGTGCCCAGGAGCGACATCTGCACCGTCTCGACGAGCGCCGCGCCCATCGACGCCCAGGGCAGGTCGCGCGCCTGGGCCCACGACGCGGGCACAAGCCCCGCGGCGAACTGCGCCGCGCCCTGCGCCGCATCGCGCCCCAGCGATTCGTGCAGGCCCAGCGACGCCGCGGACCACGCATACGCGCCGGCGCCCAGCACGCCGAGCCCCAGCAGCACGGGCGGCTTCGTCCACGTCGGACGCTCGGGCAGCGCGGGCATGGGCGCGCAGCGTTCTTCGGGCCCGGCGCACGGGCACGCGGCCTCCATCGCGCATGAGCCCTCCGTTGCGCACGGGGGCTCGGCAAGCACGCGCATCGGCGCCGGGACGATCACCCCCGCGCGCAGATGCAGCCTCCGGTCGGCATATCGACGTGCCAGCGACTCGTCGTGCAGCACCGTCACCAGCGTCACGCCGCGCTCGCGCGAAACTTCGGTCAGAAGCTTCATCACCAGCTCCGCGTGCTCCGGATCGAGCGAGCACGTGGGCTCGTCGGCCAGCAGAACACGCGGGCGCTGCATCAGCGCGCGCGCAATCGCCACGCGCCGGCGCTCGCCGCCCGACATCTCGCGCACCCGCGCCCGCATCCGCTCAGACAACCCTAGCCGCGCGAGCAGGCCACGGGCTTCCTCGCGCTCGTGCGCGGACTCGCGCAGCGCCAGCCGTCTGCGGCCCAGACAGCCATCAAGCACGTTGTCCATCGCCGATCGTTCGACGACCAGCCGGAGGTCCTGATAGATCACCGCGACGGGCCCGGCGCTCTCGACCGAACCGGAGGTGGGCGTGAGCGCGCCCGAGAGGCAGTTCAGCAGCGTCGTTTTTCCAGAGCCTGACGGGCCCGTGAGCACGAGATGGGCGCGGGCCGGAAGCTCGAAACTCACACCGCGGAGCGCGTGCGCGCCGCGGGGGTGACGCACGTGCAGATCACGCACACGCAGCGCCGGGGGCTCGTGCGCGGCGGGCCCACTCACTGCGGGCTCGCGCGCGGGAACGACTTCCGGAGGTTGGGCCGCGATGACGCTCACGCCGATCACCTCGCAAGGTTGTCGATAGGCAGGCCGACGGCGGCAACGGCATCGATGACCGGTCGGACGTGCTCAGCCTCGTCGACCACGCGGAGCTCCGTCGCGCCGTAGACGCTCGACAACAGCTCGGGACGCTCGGCTGAGAGCTTGAGCAGCGCGCGCGTCAGGCGCTCGGCGGTCTCCGCGGGCAAGCCGCGGCGCACCGCGACGAGATGCGTCGGCACATCGGCCGTGCGCGCGACCACGCGCAGCTTCGTGCGCTCCTCGGGCGTCGTATACAGATCCGCGGTGGGACCCTCAACCGTGTACGCCGAGACCGCGGCCAGATCGGCTCTGCCCGCGAGCACCTCGCGCAGCGCCTGCGAGTACCCGCCACCGAACGCGACACTCTTGAACACCGCGCTGGGATCCTGACCCGGACTCAGCACGCCCGCGCGCACCAATGAGAGCGTGGCCATCACGTAGCCCGAGGTCGAGGTGCGGCTCGTGAAGCACAGCCGGAGCTCGCCCGCGCCGCGCGCAAGGTCTTCGATCGAGGCGACCGAACTGTCGGAGCGCGCGACCCAGACCGAGTCATAGCTCGTGCGCCGAACACCACTCAGATCGGGCCGGACCTCGGCAAGGATCAGCCGTGCTCCGCCGTCGCGCCGGGCGAGCAGGAACGGAAGCGAGGAGAGATACGCCGCATCGGCGCGCTCGGAGACCAGCGCCTGCACCGACGCTCCATAGTCGTCGGGCACGATCGTTTCAACGGGCGTGCCGAGCGTCTCACTCAGGAACTTGCCGGCCTCGGCAGCGCTCGCGCGGGTCTGCGCGGGGTCCTTCTGACGCTGGAACAGAATCACCAGCGGCGCGGGCTTGTCGGTTGACGCGCTCGGCCCGCTCGGCGCCGCAGCGGGCCGCTCGCCGCAGGCCATCGAAAGGACGCTCACGGCCGCGAACAGGAGCGGCGCAAGCCGCCGCGCACAACCGAACCACGACGCACAACACCACCCGTCCGCTGGGCTCGGTGCTGGTCTGCTTGATGATCTGCTTGCTGGTCTCACCGCTGACATCTGGAGCCTCCCGACCGGCAGCGCAGCCGCCTGAGGCCCCAAGCGTAGCCAGTTGCGACTGAGTCTCAACATGGATGTGAGCCCAGCCTTTTCACTGGGTCTTTGTACATCGAGTCTCGAGAGCGACGGAGTACGCGGCGATCGCCGGTGGATCTCGGCGCTGTTCGAGACCGGTCGAGAGCGTCGAACAGACTTGAGCCGTTGGGCCAAGTGGCAACGGATCCGAACCGCACGCGACGCAGTCGAGGCAACACGCAGCGGGAAGCGATGAGAGGTTCGTTGCCGCCTCTCTCTGCGGGAAGAACGCCGCAGGATCTCGAGGCCTCAGAAACGACAAAGCCCCCGTCCGCAGGGACAGGGGCTCATCAAACTCCGTATCCACAACCACCGCGAACCGTTTCTCTGGGTTCAATGTGGAGTTTTGGACTGAAAAGGTCGGTTTACGCGCGACGGAGCCGGGGTACGAACCTGCGCCACCGAACCGGACCCGGGCTGTTGACGTACCAGCTGTGTAGCCGATATACTCCCCCGCAGTATGCTCACCCCCAGCAGCCATTTCCGGACCTTCGTCGCCCTGCTTCTGGCGGTGGTGGTGCCGTTCTGCTGCTGCAACTTCCACTCGTGGGTGAGTGCATGTGCCTCCTGTGTGCCAGCTTCCTCGGTTGATGGGGACCGTCAGCTCGCGGCGAAAGAGCACGACCACAAAGGATGCCACCACTCCGGCTCAAAGGGAAGCGATTCCGGTGGCGATCACCATCAGGGACCGGTCTCGCCCGAGGATGGGTCCGACCAGCACGACTGCACCTGTGGCAAGAATCAGGCCAAGATGATGGCGGGCGAAAAGCCGACCATCGAGTTGCCGACCGCGGTGCTCGTTGCGATTCTCAACTGGACCACGGTTGCGTGGGCTGCTCCGGAACCTTCGCTCACGTTCGTGAGCGTTGAAGTTTGGGCCTGTGCCCGACCTCCGACCAGCCTGCTGCGCATGCATTGCGCGCTCATCGTGTAGCAAGACGACCTGAGACCAGCCGTTGTCGAGCACCACTCGGCTAACGCATGGTCGCGCTGCGCTCACAGCCCTGTTCGCGTCATGGCGCGGCAGGTGAAAACCCCACCACATTTCGGTTCCCCGTCCTCATTTGGAGATCGCTCATGGTCCGCTCACGCGCGGCCTTGGTAGCGGGCGCACTGGCGCTCGCGACCGCGGCCATCCTGATTCCTGTGTACGCGCACGAAGGTCACGGCAAGCCCACGGGCGCGACGTTTGACCCCAATGCTCCCAAGAAGGTCACCGAAGCGACCGCCTTCGCCATCGGGCTCAAGACCGCAGAGGTGGACTTCGGCAACGTCGAGGACATCGTCCGTCTCACGGGCATGGTCCGCGCCCAGCCCGGGGCGCTCGCCGGGGTCTCAGCCACCTACGCGGGCGTCGTCCGCTCGATCGCGGTGCAACCCGGCGACCGTGTGCGTCAGGGCGATCTGATCGCGGAAGTCGAGTCATCGGAACTGGCCCGGGCCTTGTTCGAGGTCCGACGGCTGGAGTCGGAAGCCGAGCGACTCAGCGCCGAGCAAAAGCGGGCGACGTCGCAGATCGCGTCGCTCGATATCGAGGCTCCTGCGTCCGAACAGAGCGCAGCGCTCGCCGAAGCGGAGGTCGATCGGTTGGTGTCCGCCGGCGAGAGCGTGTCGGCGAACCTGCTGGCTCAGCGTCGAAGCGAGGCGATCCGTCTCCGCGCCGACGCATCGCTCCGCAAGGTCTCCCTCGCACAGGCAAGGACCGACGCCGATTCGTTGCGTCGTCAGATCGAGGCCACGCTGGCGTCCGTCGAAGCCCTCCGAGCCACGCTCCCGTCTGGACCGGGCACCGATGCGGCGGGTGTCATCCGCCTCCTCGCGCCGCTGGACGGCGTGGTTGTGAGCCGGACGGCAGTGATCGGTGAGGGGGTTGTTGCTGGAAGCCCCATTGTGAGCATCGGTGACTTCTCGCGGGTGCAGATCGAGGGAGAACTGCCCGAAGGCCTGCTCTCGCGGGTGGAGGCAGCGCCGAACGCAAAGGTGCGGGTCCGCAGAGGTGTGGCCGCAGCGAGCGAGGTTGTTGCCGAAGGG
>JANRKN010000001.1:0-7169 GCA_033763435.1 Planctomycetota bacterium | reverse complement strand
CTTTCCCCACTCACGATTCGCCATTCGCGATTCGCGCCCCTCCTGATACACTCCCCATATGCCTTCCGGGAATGTGTCCAACCCGGCCCCGACGCGCTGTGTGCTCTGGCATCCGCGCGATGAGCGTCCCGACGCCGACCTGATCGGCGCCCTGACGCGCAAGGGCTTCGGCATCCAGGCCGCGTCTGACGGCTTCGCCGCCCTCGCGCGCCTCTGCGTTCCCCTCGCCGGTGCGCGCCATACACCGCGCTCGCCCGCCATCCTGCTCTTCCAGGACCCCGCGCGCCTCGGCCCCGGCGCGATCGCCCAGACCCTTGCCGCCGCGGAGCTCTACGCCCCGCGCGCCACGGCCTGGCTCTTCGAGCGTCCGACCGGCGGCAGCAAGGCCATCCTCCGCGCTGTCACGCCCGAAGACCGCGCCGCTTGGCTCGCCGCCCTGCCCGCCAAACCCTCGACCGTCGTCGCGCCCGCGACCAACCAGTCGCCCCCGCCCGCCACCAACCCAGCCCCCGCGCCCTCGCCGCGCCCGAGCATCATCACCCGCTCGGACACGATCGCTCGCCTCGGCAGCGCCCTCACACCCAAGCCCACGACCACCTTCGCGCGCGCCACCTTTTCACCTGCGCGGCTCAGGCTCGCGGGCGAAGGCCCCTTGCCCCCGCCCGCGGACCAACAGGCCGAGCCGCAGCCATCTGCCCCCGCCGCCGACCAGCCAGCCGGTCCAGCAACCGCCACAACCGCCGCGCCGTCGACCGCCGACAGTTCTCGGTCCCTGCTGGCCGCAGCGGCGGGAGGGTCCGTGCCGACCTCACACCTCCTGACCGACGAGGAGCTGGCGATGCTCCTTGCCCACGACCCATCCACATCGCACACTTCCCTCAGCGAATCCCCGGCTCAAGGCTCCGGTTCCCGGGGCGATTCGGTCTCCCGGCCCCGCCCGGGTGAACCGAAGCGCACCCCGTCCGTACCGGATCCACACGCACCCCGCGCATGACCCGCCGGACGCGGGGAGCGTGGTCGGGAGTCGGGTGGGGGGCTCGGGTGGTCGGGAACAGGGGCAGGATGCCCCGAGGGAGCAAGCGATGCGCGGAGCCGCGTCGGAGACAACCGCAGACGTGCCGAGCATGACCCACGTGCCCATCCCAACCCCGTCCGACGATACCGCCGAAGCGCGGGTGATCCTCGTCGGCCGGACCGGGCTCGATGGCATGCTCCGCCGCGACGCCTCGCTCGAACTCATCCGCGTCCGCTCCGCCGCCGAGGCCCTCGCCGAAGTCGCGACCGGCGGCCTCATCCACGCCGCCTCCGACCAGGCCCCCGCGCGCCCCGTCGTCCTCGTCGCGCCCGACGCCGAGCCCCCGACCTCGCCCACCGCGCTGACCCCCGGCACGCGCGACGAGTTCCTCCGCGCCCTCCGCGAGGCCGACGCACGCGTCCGCGTCCTCCGCGTTCAACTCGCGGGCGCCACGCCTTCGGGCTACGACGGCACGCTCGCGCCCGACGCGGACCTGGCCTCCTTCCACGCCGCAGCCCAGCCCGCGGCCGCGGTCACACCGCCCGCGCCATCAGCGGCGCCCGCGCCCGCTGCGCCCAAGTCCCCGCCGCCTTCGGTGCCAGCCGCGTCGATCTCACCGCGCGCTTCCGACGTTGCCTCCGACCTCAGCCCGGAGCCCGCCGCTGACGTCGCTGCTGATCTGGGCGACGAATCGCTCCTGCGTCTGGTCCTCGCGGGCCACGACGTGCACGAGCCCGCGCTCGCGCTGCTGCGCACGCGCTTGGGTTCGCCCGCGCTGCGATGGATCGAGGCGCGCGAGTCCGAGCCCGCCGGCCAGCCCGTGATGCTCGGTTCCTCCATCGCCGGCTGGATCGACGACCCGACGATCGACCCTGCCCGCCTGCGCACGGGCGCCGCGTGGCTCAGCGAGTGGATGCGCCTGGCCTCGCAGGTCGCCCAGCTCCGCGAGGCCGCGTTCCAGGACCCGCTCACGGGCGCGTGGAACCGGCGCTACTTCGACAAGTTCCTCGCCGCGGCCATCGCCCGCGCCCGCGACGCGCGACGCTTCGTCACCATCATGGTCTTCGATATCGATAACTTCAAACACTACAACGACCGCTTCGGCCATGACCTGGGCGACGACATCCTCAAGGACACCGTCCGCCTCCTGCGCTCGACCATCCGTCCGACCGACCGCGTCTGCCGGATCGGCGGCGATGAGTTCGCCGTCATCTTCGACGAGCCCGAGGGCCCGCGCTCGAACGCAAGCCGTCACCCGACCGACGTGCTGGGCCTCGCCCGCCGCTTCCAGCAGCAGATCGCCTCGCACAAGTTCCCCAAGCTGGGCAGCGGGCTTCCCAGCCCGCTCTCAGTGTCGGGCGGCCTCGCAACCTTCCCGTGGGACGGCCTCACGCCTGACGATCTGGTGCGCGCCGCCGACCAGCGCGCGATCCAGAGCAAGCAGCAGGGCAAGAACGCGATGACCTTCGGCCCGACGCCGAGCGAGTGAGCCTCAGCAACCGGCCGAGAACGCTTCGATGTACCCGACGAAATCGTCGGAGTCCACGAAGCCCGAATAGTCAAAGTCACCGCGAGCCCTGCACTCGGGGTCGGGAAGCTCAGCGCCAAAGCCCACCGACACGCAGCCGCGCTCGAACGCCTCGGTGAACGCAATGAAGTCGTCGGAATCAACGAACCCGGAGCGGTCCGCGTCGACGCGGCAGAGGACTTCAAGGAACACGGGGTCAGAGATCGCGCGGCCCGCATCGTTGCTGATGAGGAACTCATACGCGCCCGCATCGCCAAAGGTGACCGACGAGATCATCAGCGTCGATGTCTGGCTGCCGACGTAGCCCGGTGCATCGGTCATCGCGGTGCCGCGGCGACGCCACAGCGGTTGCCTCAGTGTCGCGTCCGGCGCAAGCGTGACCTCCATCCGCACCGGCTCGCCCTCAAGCGCGACGATCCGCCGAGGCTGGTTCTGAATCCGCGGCGCCGTCGGCACGCGATACTCCCAGAGGTCCGACAGCGAAGCGCCAGGCGCGGCGACCGGCGAGCCGCCGACCAGCAGCACGCGCGAATTCGCGGAGTCGTAGACCATGGCCGCATTGAATCGCGCAATTGGTCCCACGGGTCCGCGGACCCAGGACACGCCGTTCCACTCCCAAGGTCGGTCCAAGAATTGGTCGGTGCCGTTGGGAATGCCGCCAAACATAATCGTCCTGCCTCGCGATGCGTCAAAGACTAGTGAGTGGCCGTACCGAGGGGCGGGGAAGGATCCAGTCCCGCTAGCAAACGAGGCGACTCGCCAGTCGTTGCCGCCGTAGGCCCACGTGATTGCGGAACTGCCCGTATGTTCTCGAGTTTCCGGATCATAGACGAGGCCGCCAAACATCACATATTCAGAGAGGAGGCGATCGAATGCGACCGCCGTTCTCGCACGCGACGCCGGAAAGTTGACGGCGTTGAAGGGCTGGGCTTGAATGAGCGGGTCTGATCGGAGGCTGAGTCGATAGCCACTCGCAGGGTTTAGTCCGAAGCCAGAATAATCGCCGCTCGGGACGAGTGCCATGACTGTTCCGGAAGCAGGATCGATTGTGATAGAGGCGGAAGTCGAATTTTCGATATTGTTTCCGTCGGCTCGAAGTGAAACTGAGAGGTTGTCTGAGCTAAAAACTCGTGAAAATCCAGCGCACTCAAATACGTCAATGCGCCCTCGCGACGCTGGTCCAAGCTCCTGAACGAACGCGCGAGCAAGTTGGTTGCTGCCGGGATCAAATGCGAGCCCTTGGCGCATCTGCGGCGCCCGACTCAGTCCGTACGAGAGGGCAAGATCGGGTCCCGTGGCGGTCCACGAACTTCCATTCCACTCCCAACGGTTGAGCGCATCCCACGCCACGAGCACGCCGCGGTTCGAGTCGAAGATCATGCCGCGAAAGGTTGTGGCGTTCGGACCTCCGCCCGTCGAGAGACGGGTCCACGTGCCGACGGGCTGCGCGCTGGCGAGGGTGGCGAGCGTCGCGGTGATGAGCAGGGCGCTGATGGTTCGCATAAGTCAGACCTCCACGTATGCCTGAACCTAATGGCCGCTGGAGTCCGCGTCAATTCCCCTGCTCGAAAGAATCCGCGAAGATTCGGCCGATTCCCGTCACAGGATCCGGGTCAGAGACGCGGTCACTGACGCGGTGCTGTCAGTCCGCGGCATTCTGGCGGCCTCCCACCTCGCGACCAGCGTTATCCAAAAGCACAAAGGCCCATCCTTGCGGACGGGCCTTTGGAGCAAACCTTGATGAGCGAGCGCGGGGCTCGCGTCGGCTTACGTGAGGTCGACGGTCGCGCCGGCCTCGGTCAGCGACTTCTTCATCTTCTCGGCGTCTTCCTTCGAGACGCCTTCCTTCACGGCCTTGCCCGGGGCATCGACGAAGGCCTTCGCCTCGGCCAGGCCCAGGCCCGTGAGCTCGCGGACGACCTTGATGACGCCGATCTTCTTGGCCGCATCGACGGCCTTGAGGACGACGTTGAACGAGGTCTTCTCTTCGGCCTTGGGAGCAGCCGCGCCGCCGCCCGCCGCCGCCATCACCACGCCGCCGCCCGCCGCGGCCTCGATGCCGTACGCATCCTTGAGGTACTTGCCGAGATCCACCGCGTCCTTGAGGCTCAGGCCCGCGAGCTTGTCACCGAGTTCTTTGATGCTGGCAGAAACTTCCGTCGACATGTGCATTCAACTTTCTTCGGCCCTCGGGCTCACGCCCGAACCGCCGATCTCTATGTTCCCAAGAGGTGCCCGAAACGATCGGGCATTTCATCCGCAGTGCGGACCAGTCGGGAGACCAGGGACACTGTTCAGGGGCATGCGTCGTGAAGAGCCCCGAAGCTGCTTGAAGCCCCGCCGCGCGCCCGCGACCGGGGTGTGGTGGGGGAATGAGACAGGACTCAGGCGACCTTCGCGATGGCCTCGCCCTTTTCGAGCTTGGCCTCGATCGCCTTGACGAGCCCCGCGACCGTGCGGCCCGGTCCGAGGAGCTGCGTCGCCAGGCTCTTGCCGGGGCCGACGATGATCGACACCGTCTGACCCAGCGCCTCCTCGCGCGTCGGGAACTTGCTCAGCTCTGTGACGCCGGCCTTGCCCGTGAAGAGCTGGCCGTCGAGCACCGCGCCCTTGAGTTCGAGCGTCGGGTGCTTCTCGAGAAGCGCCACGAGCTCGCGCGCGACCTCAACGATCGACTTCCCGCCCGTCGCGATCGCCGTCGCACCCTTGAGGTAGGGCTCCAGCTTCGAGAGGGGCGAACCTTCCATCGTCTTGCGGAACAGGTTGTTCTGCACGACGGTGATCTTGATCTTCTTCTTGTGCAGCTCGCGACGCATGTTCGTCGTCGCGATGCCCTTCACGCCCCGGAGGCTGATCACGGCCGCTTCCGACGCATCGCCAATGCGGGCCTTGTAGTCCCGCATGATCATCGACTTGACCTTCTTCGACATGGGGTGTTCCTTTCAGCGTGCCAAAGTGGGGTGTAGTTCGATCACTCTTCGGTCGTGACGGCCTGGACGTACTTGATCTGCACGCCCGGCGTCATGCAACCCGCCACCGTGATCTTCTTGATGTACACGCCCTTCACCGTCGAAGGACGAACCTTCTCGATCGACTGGATGAAGTACTCGAGGTTCGCGACCAGGTCCCCGTCGGCGAACGACATCTTCCCGATCACCGCGTGCACGTTGCCCGCCTTGTCGGTGCGATACTCGACCTTGCCGGCCGAGTATTCCTTCACCGCCTGGCCGACCTGCGGCGTCACCGTGCCGGCCTTGGGCGAAGGCATCAGGCCCTTCGGGCCCAGCACCTTACCCAGCTTCGACACCACGCGCATCATGTCCGGCGTCGCGATCGCGACGTCAAAGTCCATGAAGCCCTTCTCGATCTCCGCCACTAGGTCGTCGCCGCCGGCCTTGATCGCGCCGGCCGCCAGAGCCTCCTGCACCTTGTCCGAGGGGCAGAACGCCACAACCTTCTTCGTCGAGCCGATGCCCTTGGGCAGGCTCACCGCGCCACGCAGCGCCTGGTCGGCCTGATTCGGGTCCACGCCTAGGTGCATGCAGATGTTGATGGTCTGATCAAACTTCGGACCCTTGAACTTCTTCAGGGCCGCGATCGCCGCGGGAGCCTCCATCGGATCCTTCGGCTTCAAGGCCGCGTTGGCCTTCGAGCGCTTGCTGAGATACGCCGGCATGTCTTCGTTCCTTACATCGCCCGCGCTGCGGGCGGCGTGTGCTGTGGGTTCAGTTCCGGGTGACGCGGGTCAGGATCAGTCGACGACCGTCACGCCCATCGAACGGGCCGTGCCCTCGATGACGCGCATCGCTGCCTCGATCGAGGCCGCGTTCAGGTCCGACATCTTCTCCTCGGCGATCTTCTTGACCTGCGCCTTGGTGATCTTCCCGACCTTGTCCTTGTTCGGCACGCCCGAGCCCTTGGGCACGCCCGCGGCCTCGCAGATCAGCACCGACGCCGGGCTGGACTTGATCTCCAGCGTGAAGCTCTTGTCGCTGTACACCGTCACGATGCAGCCAACGACCTTGCCCTTGACCTTTTGAGTCTCGGCATTGAACTTCTGAATGAACTGGCCCGGGTTCACACCCTTCGAGCCCAGCACAGGACCCAGGGGTGGCGCAGGCGTCGCCTGCCCACCCGGGGCCATGATCTTGAAAACGTTGACAACTTCCTTCTTGGCCATTGCAATCAACCTCCCACCGGCCGCCCTCAGCCGCGCCCAAAGGGTCCAACCCTCTCAGCGCCGCGCCTCGGCCGCCGGCCCCGTTTGGCTTGGGGTCGGCACGGCTCGGTAGTTCCAACGGTCCTCATTGTCGCCCGCCGCAAACGCGACCGGCTCGCCCAGCTCACGCCGGGCCCCAACTCTAGACCCCAGCCCAACCTGCGTCCACCCCCGCCCTGCTCCCCCGCCCTGGGTGCCACGGCTTGGCCGGGTGCCCCGACCCGCGGAGCGAAGCGACGCGCGTCGGGTGTGGTGTGACACGTGGCCCGAGGCGCACGATCTCGCCCACAGGCTCGATCATGCGACTCGGGGCACCCAAACAACGCCACCCACAAACCTCCGCGCGCACACCCGTTGTGCTGCCTCAGACCAAATCCGGAAAAATCTCCGCGCGTAAGTGCTTGCCG